>DATIBN010000111.1:0-8007 GCA_035457525.1 Thermoanaerobaculia bacterium
GGACCGTGACCGGGTCGCACCTGGAGGTCGTCGGGAAGGTCCCGGGCGGATCCGCCGAGGTGTTTCAAAAGGCGGCGCAAGCGGCGGAGACGGGCTGCCCGATCTCGAGACTGCTGAAGGCGAAAATCACGATGGACGCGAAGCTGGAGACGTAGACGGGACAGATTTATTTTTCCGGGAACCCAGCGTGAGTTGAGGATCGCGGCGCGCGAAGTCTCCCGAGGTAATCGAGGGAGGAGGCGCGCGCCGCGGGAGCGGGAGCGAGGGAGGGAGCAGGCGAGCGGTCGAGCCGGGTCTGGCGAGCCGCTCGCCGGTGCGTGAGCAGCTCCCGACCGAGCGAGAGCGACGTGTATGGTGGAGGCGGCGGGAGTCGAACCCGCGTCCGGAAGCGTAACGGGAGAGGCTACTCCATGCTCAGCCTCTTCTTGGTTCTCGCCACGCCGCCTCGAGAAGAGGCAAAACGGCGGCGCGGCAACCCCGAATATGTTTCGCGACTCCGTCCGGGGGATCCGGAGTCGCTACACCCGCATTTCGCGACGTCCGCCGGAGCGCGGCGGGTGCGCTATCCGACGAACGTGGCTACTTAATTAGGCAGCCAGAGCGAAGTTGCTGTTGTTCGCAGCTACTGTTTTTCACCCTTTTTTACGAGGCGAGTGAACCTCGGCATGCAACCTCTCGCGCAATCGTCCCCGTCGAAGCCGTTTCGCCCCCACGAAGGAATCTCGCTCTCGATGTCCTCAAAGATCCGTGCAGAAGGTTAACACCGGAGCTCATCCGATGATTCCCCGACGGCCCTCGATCGCTTGACACCGCACCGCCCGCGTGAGGGAATGCGCCCCTCTCATGAAATCGAAGGAGCTCATCGTCGTCGTGACCTCGGTCGGAACCGAGGATCAGGCGCTCGACGTGGCGCACGCGCTGATCCGCAACCGTCAGGCCGCGTGCGTGAACATCATCCCGAACGTCCACTCGGTCTACCGGTGGAAGGGGCGCGTCTGCGAGGACGACGAGCGTCTCCTCATCATCAAGTCGGTCGCGAGCGAATTCGAGGGGATCAAGGAGACCATCCAGAAGGTCAACACCTACGAGCTCCCCGAGGTCCTGGCGTACCGGGTCGACCAGGCGAGCGACCACTTCGGGGCCTGGATCAGCCGCATGACCGAGCGCCCGAAGAAGCGGTCCGCGGCTTCGTCACGCCCCCGGGGGCGCCGGTCCCCCACCGCCGTTCCCGCCGCGGGATAGCCCCCCCGCCCGGCGTCCCCCGCCGGAGTCCCGAGTCGGGTTGACGAGGTCCGATTTCGGCCCCGGGACCTTAGACTTCCACCCGGAGCCGCTCCCGTGACCTCGATCGCTTTCGCGTCGCTCTTTCTCGGCCTGGTTCTCGGCCACAACACGGTCGGCGCGATCGTCGAGGGCCCGGTCGCGGCGGTCGAGTTCCAGCTCGATGGAGAGCCGATCGCCCGCCTCGGAAAACCTCCCTGGTCCACGCGGATCGACCTCGGAGCGGACATCTCTCCCCACGAGCTGACGGCGCGCGCCCTCGATTCGTCCGGCGTCGAGGTCGCCCGCGCGCGCCAGTGGTTGAACCTGCCGCGCCCCGGGGCGGAAACGCAGGTCGTGCTGGAGAGGGACGACAGCGGGCGCGCGATCGCGGCGCGCCTCTCTTTCCAGAGCCTCGTGGGATCGCGGCCGAACACGGTGACGGCGACGCTCGACGGCAAGTCCCTCTCCGTCGACGGGACGGGACGCATCGCGCTGCCGGCGTACGACTCCGGGACCACGCACCTCCTGAGCGCGCAGGTGTCATTCTCCGAGAGTGTCCAGTCGCGCGCCGACGTCGTTCTCGGGGGAGCGTCGGGGGACGAGGCGAAGAGCGAGCTGACGGCGATTCCGGTGCGCGTGGGAAACCGGGAGCCCGAAACGGTCGAAGAGCTGCAGGGCTCTTTCGAGAAAGCCGGCCATCCCCTGCGCGTCGTCGCGCTGGAGGAGGGCTCCGCGCTGGTCCTCATCGTACGCGACCGCGGCAACGCCGAGGCCTCGAAGGTCCTGGGCGGAAACCGCTATTACTTTCCGAGCCTCGCCCGCGCCCTCACTTTCGAGATGCGCCTTTCCCGCGAAGACCGGATGCGGCTGGTGTGGCCCGTCTCGACGCACTATGCCGACCCCCGGATTTCTTCGGACCTCTTCGACACCTCGCGCGATTTCACGAGCGAGTACGGCGGGCTCCACTGGCTGCTGACGCAGGTCTATCGCCCGGGCGGGAATCTCCCCGAGCAGCGCTACGCGGACGCGGCCGCGGTCGCGGGACTCGAGGCCTACGAGAGCTGCGCGCGCCGCGCGGTCGTCGTGGTCCTCGGGACCCCGACGGACTCGAGCCGCATGGCGCCGCAGTCGGTCCGGCGCTACCTCCAGAAGGTGCGGGTGCCGCTCTACGTGTGGTCGCTCGTCCGGCCGACCCCGCCGCAGATCGAGCGCTGGGGAACGGTCGAGGACGTCTCGTCGATCGACC
The DNA here is from genome assembly GCA_035457525.1 of Thermoanaerobaculia bacterium. Classification (GTDB taxonomy): domain Bacteria; phylum Acidobacteriota; class Thermoanaerobaculia; order UBA5066; family Gp7-AA6; genus Gp7-AA6. The sequence goes on from DATIBN010000111.1 coordinate 2,510, forward strand.
GCCTGAGAAAAGCGTTCCGCGCCTTGAAGAAAGACGTCGAATCGCAGCGCGTCGTGTGGATCGAGGGAAAGCACCTGCCGCAGCAGGTGGAGCTGACGGACCGGGGTCGGGCGATCCTGGGGCCGGTCGAGTGAGGCGTGCCCGACCGCTGCGCGGTCACCTCTCGCGGCCGAAGACCTGCACCCAGATGATCTGGTATCCGCGCCGGTTCCGTCCGATGGAGAGCCCGAATCCGGCTTCCGTGTAGATCTTCGAGAGAATGTTGTCCCGGTGCTTCTCGCTCTTCATCCAGCCGTCCATGACCTCCTCCACGGTCGGCTGGCCGCTCGCGAGGTTCTCGGCAACGAACCGCAGGTCGTAGCCTCCCGCGTAGGCGCGCTCGCGCACCGTCAGTCCTTCGGGATCCACGTGTCCGTAGTGGGAGCGTTTCAGCATGTCGTCGGCGTAGGCCTGCGCGATCCGGTCGAGACGCGGATTCGGCGCGAGTGACGGCAGGGCTCGGCCGCGCCGCTCGGCGTTCACGGCCTGGAGCATCCGGCGCCGCATCTCCCCGAGGTCGCGGTAGTGCAGGGCCCGGTCCGCGAGGAAGTCGTCCTGTGACATGCCGAGGAGGAACACGTACAGCGGGACGTCGTCGAGGACCGCGGCCCCGACGCCGAGGTCGCGGGAGCCCGCGTGGACGAGGCTCTTCCAGGTCGTGTCGCCGCGCTCGCGCCACGACGCCATCAGCTCCGGGACGCTTCCTCCGGCGGTCGTGAAGATCTCGACCAGCGACTTCACCGGATAACCCGCCTTCTCCGCGCGCGAGACCATCTCCTTCTCGGAGGTTTCGGCGAGCTCGCGCTCCCCCCGCTGGGCCATCTCGTCGGCGAGCTCCTGGGCGAGGCGGTTCAACGCGGAGGACGGCTCGAGAGCGCGGACGCCTTCCCGCATGCGTTCCGCGTTGATGCTGGCCAGGAACTCCTCGCGGAGGGGATCGAAGTCGTCGGCGGCGAGCCGGGATGCGACAAGAAGAAATAGGAGGGGGACCAATGCCATGACGTGTCTCGAGCGCCGTTGACCGAACCCGTTTCCGAGCGTAGTTTGCCGATTCACCGAATCGCCATGGCAGGCAAACGGAAGTCGCGAATCCACTCCTACGTCGTCGTCTTCGAGCCGGTCGCGGAGGGCGGCTACAACGTCGTCGTCCCCGCGATTCCGGAGATCTGCACTTTCGGGCGCACTCTGGCGGACGCGAAGCGGATGGGGGCGGACGCGATCCGTTGCCACCTGGAGAGCCTCGAGAAGCAGAGTGCGCGATTTCCTCGTGATTTGAAACGCCCTCCGCGAATCGCGCGTCTCGGCGTACACATCGGCACGAAATGAAGCGCCTCCCGGCCCTGCGGGCCCGGGAGATCGTCGCCGCCCTCCGGAGAGCCGGGTTCGAAGTCCATCATCAGACAGGAAGCCATGCTCGGCGCCGGCGCGTCGGAACTCGACCGGTTTCCGTGACCGTTCCGATCCATGGCGGGGACGTTCCAAGGGCGACTCTCCGGCGAATACTCGCTCAGGCGGGCCTGAGCTCGGAAGAATTCCTCCGCCTGATCTGAGTCCGGATCACACCGCCTCGAGCGCCTGCGACAGATCAGCCACGAGGTCCTCGACGTCCTCGATCCCCACGGAGATCCGGACGAGGCCCATCGTGATGCCGAGCTTCTCGCGGTCGCTCTCCGGGATCGAGCCGTGCGTCATCGTGGCCGGATGGGAGATGAGAGTCTCGACGCCTCCGAGGCTCTCCCCGAGCGAGCAGAGGCGCACGCGCGACAGGCAGGCCTGCGCCGCGTCGAACGACCCGAGGTCGAAGGAGATCATCGCGCCGAAACCCTTCATCTGACGCTTCGCGAGATCGTGCTGCGGGTGGTCGGGAAGGCCCGGGTAATAGATCTTCTTCACCTTCGGGTGCTCCGCGAGAAACCGGGCGATCTCTCGCGCGTTCGTCTCGTGGCGCTCCATGCGGACGGCGAGCGTCTTCACGCCGCGCAGCACGAGCCAGGAGTCGAAGGGCGACAGGATCGCGCCCGAGCCGTTCTGTACGAAGGCGAGCCACTCGACGTGCTCCACGTTCTTCGCGACGGCGACGCCGCCGACCGAGTCGGAGTGCCCGTTCAGGAACTTCGTCGTCGAGTGGACGACGAAGTCGGCGCCGAGCGCCAGCGGCTTCTGGAGATAGGGAGACGCGAAAGTATTGTCCACGACGACGAGCGCTCCCCGGTCGTGCGCGATCTTCGAGAGGAGCGGGATGTCGCAGAGCGTCATCATCGGGTTGGTCGGCGTCTCGAGGTGGAGGAGTCGGGTGTTCGACTTGAATGCCTCGCGCACGTCGGCCTCCTTCGCCGTGTCCACGAAGGTGAACTCGACGCCGTACCGCGCCTGGATCTTCGTGTAGTAGCGGTATGTCCCGCCGTAGGTGAGGTTCGAGCACACGACGTGGTCGCCGGCCTTCACGAACGTGGAGACCGCCGTGATCGCGGCCATGCCCGACGCGAACGCGCGAGCCCCCGCGCCTCCTTCGAGAACGTTCAGGTTCTCCTCGAGCGCGGCGCGGGTCGGGTTCTGCGTGCGCGCGTACTCGTAGCCCTTGTGCTTCCCGAGAGCCTCCTGGACGTACGTGGAGGTCTGGTAGATCGGGACGGCGACCGCGCCGGTCGTCGGGTCCGGCGCGTTGCCGGCGTGGATCGCGTCAGTCGAGAAGCCCATCACTGACCTCGCTCGTCGAAAATCCCCTGGCCCGGATACCTCTCGGCCCCGTCCGGAAATACGGTGACGACCGTCCGGCCGGTTCCGAGCCTTTTCGCGATGCGGAGCGCCGCCGCGGCGGCGACGCCGGAGGAACCGCCCACGAGGAGTCCCTCTTCGCGGGCGAGCGTCCGGCAGGTCGCGAAGGCCTCGTCGTCGGTCACGGCAATCACCTCGTCGATCACGGAGCGGTCGAGGATCGGCGGGAAGAACGACAGCCCGATCCCCTCGACCCCGTGCGGGCCGTGCTCACCGCCGCCGAGGATCGAGCCCTGGGGCTCCGCCGCCACGCGGAGGAGACTCGGAATGCGCTCCGAAAGGAACCGCGCGACTCCGGTGAACGTCCCGGTCGTGCCCACTCCGGCGACGAAGGCGTCGATGGAATTGCCGAGCTCCGCGTAGATCTCGGGCCCGGTCGTCTCGTAGTGCGTGCGGGGATTGACCGGGTTCGCGAACTGGTTCGGAAGGAAGGCGCCCGTCTCCCGGGCGATCATCTCGGCCCGCCGGATCGCGCCGCTCATCAGTTCGGCGGCGGGCGTGCGGACGACCTGCGCACCGAGAGCCTCCATCAGCTTCGCCTTGACGTGCCCATAGCCCTCCGGCATCACGACGATGCACCGGTAGCCGCGGACCGCGGCGATCATCGCGAGAGCGACTCCCGTGTTGCCCGACGTCGGTTCGACGATCGTGCCGCCCGGCTCGAGCAGGCCGCGTGATTCGGCGTCCTCGATCATCGCGAGCGCGATCCGGTCCTTGACGCTGCCGCCCGGGTTGGCGAACTCGAGCTTGGCAAAGATCCTCGCGGCCCCGGCCGAGAAGCGGGAAAGCTCCGCGTGGGGGGTGGAACCGATGGCTTCGAGGAGGCCGGGGCCGGAGCGGACGAGGTTCAAAGCACGGAGACGATAGCAAACCCCTCACCCCGCGCCCCTCACCCCGTCCCTCTCCCCGCAAGCGGGGAGAGGGAGTGCCGCGACGCCAAAAAAAAGCCCCGGCAACGCCGGGGCTCGTGCGGTCTTCGAAAAGACCTCTCTGTTTAGTAGGCCTGTTGCGCGCGCCGTGCCGAGTAGCACTCGCGGCAGTAGACGGGCTTTCCGTTCGTGGGGTTGAAGGGGACCTGCGTCTGCTTGCCGCAGCCGTCGCAGGTCACGTCGTAAAGCGTGCGCTCCCGTCCCTCACCCGCGGCGGCCTTGCGCTTGTCACGGCACACCTTGCACCGCTTCGGCTCGTTGGTGAAACCCTTGCGGGCGTAGAACTCCTGGTCGTCCGCCGAAAACAGAAACGTGCCACCGCAATCAACGCAGGTCAGATTCTTGTCCGTGTATTGCTGCATCATTGAAATTGACGATCTCCTGGGTATTACCCTCTTCCGAAGCGCTCTGCGCTTCGTTGATTCAAAAACAAACTGAAACGCTGTTTCGAAAAGGCTCCGGCTCGCGCCGGAAATCATTTATCTAGGACCGACCCCCTTTCGTACGCACGTACGCCTCCCCGCGAGGGCGACGGATGGGGGATGAACAAACATAGTGTGGTGCCGGGTGTTTTGCGGGGCGTTTCTAAAAAAGTTGACGCAACGTAGCACGCGGCCGAACGGCTTGGCAAGGCAATTCTTGCGCGGGATGGTCGTACGACCAAAGTCGAACGGTAGAGCAAATCGACAGTGCTGGCGCGGGTTTTCTGCGCGAACGGGCACCGCGAAAATCTAGGTCCCCGGCCTTCCTTCCGTCGGCGACGACGCCGTCGCGTAGCGCTTCCGGGGGATGCGTCCGGCGAGGAACGCGTCGCGCCCCGCGGCGACTGCGCGGCGCATCGCGCGCGCCATGCGCACGGGATCGTTCGCTCCGGCGATGCCGGTGTTCATGAGCACGCCGGCGGCACCGAGCTCCATCGCGACGGCCGCGTCCGACGCGGTTCCGACTCCCGCGTCGACGATGACGGGCACCTTCGCCTGCTCGACGATGATCGAGATGTTGTTCGGGTTCTGGATCCCGAGGCCCGATCCGATCGGCGCGCCGAGCGGCATCACGGCGGCCGCGCCCTCTTCCTCGAGCCGCCGGCACACGACCGGATCGTCCGACGTGTAGGGGAAGACGACGAACCCTTCGCGCACGAGGGTGCGCGTCGCTTCGAGGAGCCCGGCGTTGTCGGGCCAGAGAGTCCGCTCGTCTCCCAGCACCTCGAGCTTCACCCAGTTCGACAGCCCCACCTCGCGGCCCAGGCGTGCCGTGCGGATCGCGTCGTCCGCCGTGTAGCACCCGGCCGTGTTGGGAAGGAGCGTCATGCCGGGCGCGATCCAGTCGAGGAGCGACTCCCGTGAGCGATCCAGGTTGACGCGGCGGACCGCGACGGTGACGATCTCTGCACCCGACTCGCGGTGCGCTTCCTTCATCAAGTCGAAAGACGCGTACTTTCCGGTCCCGATGATGAGCCGGGACGTGAAGGTCCGGCCTCCGAGGACGAACGGGTCCGGAGTCGCGGATTCTCTGCTCGCGGCGGGTTTCTCGGGAAGCGTGGTCGCGCTCACGGGCCGATCCTGTCGCGTCGCGCGCGCGACGTCAAGGAACGGGCACGTTGTCGATGAGGCGGGTCTTTCCCACCCGGACGGCCGCCGCGATCGCGGCGCCGGGAGACGCGCGTTCGACGGGCTTCATCGTGTCGGGATCGACGACGGCGACGTACTCGACGTGAATCCCCTCCGCCTCGATCTCGCGGCGGACGGCCGCGCG
>DATIBN010000112.1:0-26398 GCA_035457525.1 Thermoanaerobaculia bacterium
GAGACGCCCACCGCGCGCTTCCTCTCCCCGCTCGCGGGGAGAGGGCCGGGGTGAGGGGCCGAATGTGTCGATGCGATCCGGCGTTATCTTCTTCGCGATCATGGCCGCCCGCGTACCGACCCCGAAGTCTCCCGTCGCCGAGGTGCTGGCGCGACGCACGGTCGCCGCGGCGCCCGAGCTCGTCGAGTCGCTGCCCGACGGGCGACTCAAGTGTTACGCGTGCGGCCATCGGTGCCCGATCCCGGAGGGGCGCGAGGGCGTGTGCCGCGTCCGGTACAACGAGGGGGGTGTCCTCAAAGTGCCCTGGGGCTACGTCGGCGGAATCCAGTGCGATCCGATCGAGAAGAAGCCCTTCTTTCACGCGCTGCCGGGATCGGACGCGCTTTCGTTCGGGATGCTCGGCTGCGACCTCCACTGCGGGTACTGCCAGAACTGGTTCACTTCGCAATCGATCCGCGATCCGCGGGCGGTCGCCACGCCCCGCGACGTCTCGCCCGCCGACCTGGCGGAGCTCGCCGCGGAGTGCGGGGCGCCGACGGTCGTGTCCACGTACAACGAGCCGCTCATCACGTCGGAGTGGGCCGTCGCGGTCTTCCAGGAGGCGAAGCGGCGGCGTCTCTACACGGCTTACGTGTCGAACGGCAACGGCACACCGCAGGTGCTCGACTTCATCCGGCCGTGGGTCGACTTCTACAAGGTGGACCTGAAGTCGATGGACGACCGGCACTACCGCGAGCTCGGCGGCGTCCTCCAGAACGTGCTCGACACGATCCAGGGGATCCACGAGCGCGGCATGTGGCTCGAAGTACTGACGCTCGTCATCCCGGGGTTCAACGACTCGGAGGAGGAGCTGCGCCGCGCCGCCGCTTTCGTGGCCTCGGTCTCCCGCGACGTCCCCTGGCACGTGACCGCGTTCCACCCCGACTACAAGATGACGGATCGCGACGCGACGCCGGCTTCGACGCTCGTGCGCGCGGCGGAGATCGGGACGGAGGAGGGACTCCGGTACGTCTACGCCGGGAACCTGCCCGGGCGGGTCGGGAAGTGGGAGGACACGCGGTGCCCCGAGTGCGCCGCGACGATCATCGAGCGGTACGGCTTCCGCGTGCGGAAGAACCGGCTCGTCGAGGGGGCCTGCCCGAAATGCCGGACGCCGATACCCGGCCGCTGGAATCCGCAGGTCGAGGGAACGACGCGGACGAATGGGGTACCGCTGCCCGTTTTCTGATCGGGAAACGGAAAACGGAAAACGGAGAAAGAGAGCCATTCCAGTCGTTTCCCGTTTCCCTTTTACCGTTTGCCGGTCGCGGTAAACCCTCCCACCGCTCGTCTCGTCTATCCTGTCAGTCGAACGCCCTTTCGGAAGGAGGGCTCGTGACAACAGTCGTCTGGACCCGGGAAGCCGCCGCGCACCTCCTGCGCCGGGCCGGCTTCGGTGGGACGCCGGCCGAGATCGACGACCTCCATGCCCGGGGCCTCGAGGGTGCGGTCTCACGCCTCGTGGACTACGAGTCCGTGAGCCTGACCGCCTACGAGGCGGCGCTCGCCGCGAAGAACTACAACCCGACGGCGAACCGCGGGGTCCAGCAGTGGTTCCTCGACCGGATGGCGTTCTCCCCGAGACCTCTCGAAGAAAAGATGACGTATTTCTGGAACCTCCACTGGACGTCGGGGATCGCGAAGGTCCAGGGCGTCACCCTGATCCTGAACCAGAACCGGACCGAGCGGCAGTACGCGGTCGCGCGGTTCGACGATCTCGTGCTCAGGATCTCCCAGGACCCCGCGATGCTCGTGTGGCTCGACAACTGGCTGAACCGCGCGGGCCGCCCCAACGAGAACTACGGCCGCGAGCTCATGGAGCTCTTCTGCCTGGGGATCGGAAACTACACCGAGGACGACGTGCGCGAGGTCGCGCGGGCGCTCACGGGCTGGACCCTCCAGAACTACCGCGGCTCCGACAACTACAACAGCGCAACCTTCCTGGACAACGCCGCCACGCACGACAACGGTTCGAAAACGATCCTCGGGCGGACGGGAAACTGGAACGGCGCCGACGCCATCCGGATCATCCTCGAGCACGAGGACGCGCAGGGCTCGGTCTCCGGGCGCTTCATCGGCGCGAAGCTCTGGGCATTCTTCGCGTACGAGAATCCACCGCCGTACGTCGTCGACGAGCTTCGCGACGTCTACACGTCCACCAACCACTCGATCCGGGAGGTCGTGCGCCGGATCCTGCTCCATCCCGAGTTCTACGAGGCGCACACGCGGAAGACCTGGGTCCGCAGCCCCGTCGAGTACGCTGTCGCGGCGATCCATATGTGCGAGGCGACGAGCGACTTCGACGTCGCCGCCCGACAGCTCGGACCCATGGGGCAGTTCCTGTTCAATCCGGAGGACGCGAAGGGCTGGGAGTGGGGCACCGCCTGGATGAACACGGGCACTCTGTTCGCGCGGGCGACGCTTGCGAACACCATCTGCACGAACCGCGGCTCGTCCGGCACGCGATTCGACCCGAACCGGTTCCTCGCCGGCCGCGACGCGTCGACCGCGGAAAAGGTGGTGGACATCCTGGCGGACCGTTTCAACGTCACCGACGTTTCCCCCAGGGTTCGCGCCGCGTGGGTGGAGTACGTGAATGCCAACGACGACGGATCGCGCGGCAACTGGACGAACACGCCGGCGAACGTGGACAAGAAGGTGCGCGGCCTCGTCCACCTGATGCTGACCGGACCCGCGTTCCAGCTGGGCTAGGGAGCGAGACGACGATGCCGATATCGCGACGCGACTTTCTCATCCGCAGCTCCGGCTTCGTGACGGTGTCGGCGATGGTGCCGCGATGGGCCGTGAAGGACGCGCGGCTCTTCGAGGAGTCGGTCGCGGCGGACTTTCCGAACCGGACCCTCGTGGTCATCGAGCTCGCCGGCGGAAACGACGACCTCAACACGGTGGTGCCCTATACCGACGCCCGCTATCTCGAACTCCGGTCGCGCATCGGCGTCCCGGCGAACACCGTCCTTCCCCTGAACGACCGTCTCGGCCTGAACCCCGTCATGACCGGGTTGAAGGCGCTCTGGGACTCGAACCGGGTCGCGGTGGTCGAGAACGTGGGTTACCCGAATTCGAGCCTCTCGCACTTCGCGGCGCGGGACGTGTGGCACACGGCCGACCCGCAGCTCGCCCAGAGGCACGGCTGGCTCGGCCGCTGGGCCGACCGATATATCGCCGGGAACGGGAACCCGCTCTCGTGCGCGGCGATCTCCCAGTCGCTTCCGCGCACTCTTCTCGCCGACAACGTCGGCGTGCCGTCGTTCGTGAACCTCGCGAGCTACCAGTACGCGACGGACGGCCAGTACCCGGGCGACCGCAACAACCAGATCCGCACGTTCCTGACGCAGAACGGCGGGGAGTACGAGATCGCCAACACGGTCGACACCCTCTCGCAGGTGGGGGAGGACGCCATCGCGTCGTCGAACATCCTTCAGACGGTGGGCACCGGCTACGTCCCGGGCGGGTCCTATCCGGCGGGCACGCTCGGCGCCGGGCTCCTGCTGATCGCGCAGATCGTGAACGCAAACGTGGGGGCGCGCATCCTCTACATCACGTTCGGGGGATTCGACAACCACGCGACGCAGGCGACCGATCAGCCCCCGCTCCTGACCGCGTTCTCGAACGGGATCAAGGCGCTCTTCGACGACCTCGACGCCCACGGCAAGTCGCACGACGTCCTCCTCATGAGCTGGTCGGAGTTCGGGCGCCGGCCGCAGGACAACGGCTCGAACGGCACCGACCATGGCACGCTCGGCAGCCACTTCGTCGTGGGAGACGCGGTGAATCCCGGGATCTACGGCGGGGTGCCGGACCTCGCGAACCTCGATCGGAACGGAAACCGGACGATGCAGAGCGATTTCCGCTCGTACTACGGAACCATCCTCCAGGACTGGCTGGGCGCCGACGCCGCCGCGATCCTGGGGCCCGGCTATCCGAACATGGGGTTCGTGAACCGCGCTTACGTCTAGCTGATAGTTTCCCTCCGTGATCGGGGGGAGGGCGACATCGCACGGCACGCGCCGTTTCGCCGCGCGATCGAGCGCCGCGGAGGGTCACTTCCGCGACGCCGCGGGCGTCCTCCTTTCCTCCATCGGCCTCGGGACGTATCTCGGGAGCGAGGACGCCGAGACCGACCGCGGCTACGAAGAGTGCGTGGCGATCGCCCTCTCCTCGAGCGTGAACGTCTTCGACTCGGCGATCAACTACCGGGGCCAGAAGAGCGAGCGCGCGATCGGCCGCGCCCTCGCGAAGGCGTTCTCCCGGGGCGCCGCGGCCCGCGACGAAGTCTTCGTCTCGACGAAGGGGGGATACCTCCCGCACGATTCGGACGATCCGCGCGATCCCCGGCGGTACGTGCAGGAGACGTTCCTCGCGACAGGAATCGCCCCGCGCTCGGAGATCGCGGGCGGCGGAAACTGCATCGCGCCCGGATACCTCGAAGACCAGATCGAGCGGAGCCGCGAGAACCTCGGGCTCGAGACGATCGACCTCTATTACCTCCACAACATCGAATCGCAGCGGGGGGCGGTGGACGCGCAGACCTTCCGCACGCGGCTCGTGAAGGCGATCGAGACTCTGGAGGGCGCCGTTGCCTCCGGGAAGATCGCCCGGTGGGGGCTCGCGACCTGGGACGGGCTGCGCGTGCCGCCGGAACACCCCGAGCATCTCTCGCTCGCGGAGACCCGCAGGGCCGCCGAGGAGGTCGCGGGCGCCGATCACCATTTCGCCGCGATCCAGCTTCCGAACAACATCGCGATGGCGCAGGCCGTCGTCTACCGCTCGCAGGAGACCGGCGAAGGCCGTCTGCCGGCGCTCGCCGCCGCCTCGAAGCTCGGCCTCGCCGCCTTCGGATCGGCGTCGCTCCTTCAGGGACGGCTCGCCGGAGACCTGCCCGACGAGGTCGAGGCGGCCTTTCCGACGGCGGCCCCCGGCGCGCAGAGGGCGATCCAGTTTTCCCGCTCTTCTCCCGGAATGACTGCGGCCCTCGTCGGCGTTTCGACTTCCGAGCACGCCCGGGAGAACTTCGCGCTGGCGGGTGTTTCGCCGGCGGACCCCTCCCGGGTACTCGCGCTGTTCGCGTGATACAGGACACCGGATTGGCCGGGTCCTCGCTTTTTCCGGCAGCGGATCGGGTTTTGGGCTAGAATCAGGCTTTCCCGCCCGGACCCCGAGTCAGCGCGGCGGCATCCAGGAGTTCATGTCCGAAGACCCCTCGACCCCGGAAAACGCTGCGTCCTTTTCCGTTTCGGCGGAAGGCGCGACCCGTCCGGCACCGTCCGCTCACACGCGTGAGCCTCTGCCCGGAGAAGGGCCGGGACAACCGCGCCCGCACCGCCGTCGCCGTCGCCGTCGGCGCCGGGGAGGCCGGCCGGGTGGATTCGGCGCGAACGGCGCACCCGAGCGGGTCGACGAGCTCGCCGCGACCGGGCCCGAGCGGCCCGTCGAAGGGGTCCTCTACATCCCTCCCAAGGAGAACCAGCCGGGCGTCCTCGTCTCCTCGGCCACCAACTACCTGCCGACGCCTCGCGATCCCATCGTGCCGCGCGACCTCATCGCCCGCGAAGGACTCGAGGCGGGCGCGCTCATCGGCGGGTTCGCGGCCGACGGCGGCCGCCCCGTCCTGAAGCGCGTCGACACGGTCGAAGGGCTGACGCCCGCCCAGTTCCGGCAGCGCCCCGCTTTCCAGGAGCTCGTCTCGATCGATCCGAACGCCTGGCTGAAGCTCGAGACCGAACCGGACGAGATGTGCGGCCGCGTCGTCGACCTGCTCGCCCCCATCGGGCGGGGACAGCGGTGCCTGATCGTCGCGCCGCCGAAGGCGGGCAAGACGACGCTCTTGAAACGCATGGCGCACGCGGTGGGTGTCAACGCGCCCGACGTGCACGTCATCGTTCTCCTGATCGACGAGCGGCCCGAAGAGATCACCGACTTCCGCCGGAGCGTGCTCCGCGGAGAGGTCATCGCCTCCTCGGCCGACCTCTCCGCCGAGAACCACATCGCGGTCGCCGAGATCGTGGCGGAACGGGCGCGGCGACTCATCGAGTGCGGCAAGCACGCGATCATCTTCCTCGACTCGATCACCCGGATGGCGCGCGCCTACAACCACATGCAGAAGGGGGGCGGCAAGATCCTCTCGGGCGGCATGGACGCTCGCACGATGGAGAAGCCGCGCCGGTTCTTCGGCGCCGCGCGAAACGCCGAGGGTGGAGGGTCGCTGACGATCATCGCGACCGCTCTCGTCGACACGGGGTCGCGGATGGACGAGATCATCTTCCAGGAGTTCAAGGGCACCGGCAACACCGAGATCCTGCTCGACCGGGACCTCTTCAACCGCCGGATCTTCCCCTGCATCAACATCCCGCAGTCCGGGACGCGCAAGGAAGAGAAGCTCTACAACCCCGAGGAGCTCCCGAAGATCGTCAAGCTCCGCCGGGCACTCGCCGCCGTCGACAAGATCCAGGCGATGGAGCTCGTCCTCGGCCGCCTCTCGAAGTTCCCGACGAACGCCGACTTCCTGAAGAGCTTCTAGCCCGACTCCGCGGCGCGAGTCGGGGTCAGGCGTGCACTTTGGCGCTACGGCGCGAGTCGGGGTCAGGCGTGCACTTTGGCGCTATCGAGCCCGGACGCGACGCTCTGCCGACCGGCGGGAAGGCTCGAGACAATCTCTGTCGGATGGCCAGGCCACCGAGACTACAAGCGCCGGGCACCCTGCATCACGTGATCGCGCGCGGAAACGAGCGCCGGGACGTCTTCCACGACGACTCGGACCGCGAGGATTATCTTGAGCGGATCGCGCGATACCGCGAACGATTCGGATTCCGGCTCTACGCGTACTGCCTGATGCCGAACCATGTTCATCTCGCGGTCGAGCAGGGGGCGGCGTCGCTTTCCGCGTTCATGCAGGCCCTGCAATCGTCATATACCCAGAGATTCAATCGGCGCCACGCCCGCGTCGGCCATTTGTTCCAGGGGCGCTACAAGTCTTTTCTGGTCGAGTGCGACCGATACCTCATCGCTCTGATCAGGTACATCCACGAGAACCCGGTTAAAGCCGGAATCGTGCGTGAGTCGCACGTCTATCCGTGGTCGAGCGACCGCTTCTTTCGGAAAGGGGAAGGGCCGCCATGGCTCGATATCGAGCGAGTGTTCGCGCTCATGGGGTCGAGTCGAACGGAAGCAATGCAACGGTACCGTGAGCTGGTTGCGGATCGGGGTGAAATAGCTTCCACGTCCTACGACGAGCTCGTGGCTTACGAAAGATCGGTAAAGGGAGGCGAGACTTTCGCCATGGAGGCTTTGCGGCACACCCCGCTGCCGCCCCGACGGAACCGCGCCTGGACCGCCGAACGCGTCGCACGCGCAGTTGCTGCCTGCGAAGGGATGACGCTCGACGAGCTTACCGGACCGAGCCGGCGGAGGAAATTCTCGCGCCTGCGATTAGCTACGGCATATCTCGGCCGAGAACGGCTGGCGATTCCAATTGCTGAGGCGGCGCGATTGTTTCGCCGCGACGAATCCAGTCTCGCGCACGGCGTGCGGTTGCTGGAGGAGCGAATGGGTCAGGGTTCGAATTTGAGAGACTGGATCGACCGATTAGCTCATAACGCCAAACTTCACGCCTGACCCCGCTCAGCGCCTTAACGCCAAACTTCACGCCTGACCCCGCTCACCCCGTGAGAGACTGGATCGACCGATTAGCTCATAACGCCAAACTTCACGCCTGACCCCGCTCAGCGCCTCCGGCTCTTTCTCTTTTCCCGTCCGTAGGTGACCGGCGCGGCGGCGGCCGGCCTCGCGGAGGGCCGCCGCGCGGGGGCCGGAGCCCGGCGATGTGGCCGCGTTTCCACGAAGTTGCGCCCCACCGCGAGGATCTCCTCCGGAGCCCACTCGACCGGTATGTCGCGGCCGATCAGCTTCTGGATCGAGTCGAGCGAGAAGACGTAGTCCTCGCAGGCGATCGAGACGGCGGTCCCCACCGCGCCGGCGCGTCCGGTACGCCCGATGCGGTGGACGTAGTCCTCGGCGTCCTGCGGGAGGTCGTAGTTGACGACGTGCGAAACGCCTTCGATGTGGAGTCCCCGCGAGGCGACGTCGGTTGCGACCAGGACGGCGAGCCGCCCTTCTTTGAAGTCGTGCAGGATCTTCAGCCGCTTTTCCTGCGGCACGTTGCCGGCCAGCGCCCGCGTCGGAAACCCGTTTGCCGAGAGGGCGCGCACGAGCTCGGCCGCGGTCGTCCGGCGGTTGACGAAGATCAGGATCCGGCTGCCCCCCTCTTTCTGAAGGAGTCCGAGGAGAAGTGCGAGCTTCTGACGCGTCGAGCAGTGGTAGAGCACCTCCGTGATGCCGTGGGCCCCGACGCGCTCGGGCTCGACCTCCACCTTCTCGGCGTTGTTCGTGTGCTCGTACGCGAGCTCCATCACGCGTGGAGAGAGCGTCGCCGAGAACATCATCGTCTGGCGGGCGTCGTAGGAGGGACACTTTCGCAGGATGCGACGCAGGTCGCGGATGAAGCCCATGTCGAACATCCGATCGGCCTCGTCGATGATGAGCACCTCGACGTCGCGGTAGGTCGTCGCTCCCTGCTGTTCGTAGTCGAGCAGGCGTCCGGGCGTGCCGACCAGGAGGTCCGGCCGCTGGCGGAGGAGATCGCGCTGTTTCCGGTAATCGATCCCGCCGTAGACGGCGAGCGTCGAGAGACCCGTGTGCGCTCCGAGGACCTTCGCTTCGGCGTCGATCTGAACGACGAGCTCGCGCGTGGGGGCGATGACGAGGGCCCGCGGCCCCCGCGGGGGCTTTTCGGGCCGCGATCGGAGGAGGCGGGTGAAGGTCGCGATCAGGAATGCGGCCGTCTTGCCGGTCCCCGTCTGGGCCTGCCCGGCGACATCCCGGCCCGCGAGCGCGATCGGCAGTGTTTTCTCCTGGATCGGGGTGGCGCGGACGAACCCCGCATCTTCGATCCCCCGGCGGACCTCGGCCGGAAGGTCGTACGAGGAGAGCAGGGTCTCCGTCAGATAACGGTGAGGGGTCAGCTCGATCGTGGGCACCCCATCATTGTAGGTGTCCGGGAGAGCCCGGAACGCCCGGGGCCGCGATGACTCGTCCGAAGTCACCCACGAGCGGCCGCCCGGTGGCCCGGGCGAGCGCGAGGCCGATCGCTCGCTTTTCCCGGGGACCGGCCCCGCCGGCGATGGGGTAGAGACGGCCGCCCGACCGCGCCGCGAGTCGCGTGACGCTCCAGCTCCACCACGGGGGAAGGGGCGCCCATGTCTCGCGCCAGCAGTCCAGGCCCGCCCGGGGTATCCGCCGGACACGAGTCCGTTCGAAGGCCGACGTCGAGATGACGACCTCATCCGGGGTGACCTCGAGCGTCTCTTCCGCGAACGACAGGGCCGCGAGGCCGATGAGCGTCAGGGGGGTGGTGAGGCCCACGGCGACGGAAAGGAAGACGAGAAGCGGCAGGGGCAGGTCGCCGAAGCTGCCCCGCCGGAGGCTCGTCTCCCAGAGCGGGACGAGGCGGGACATTCCGAAGAGAGCGGCGGCGACGACCACGGCCGCGCCAGCGAGCAGGCGGCGCCTCCAGGCCCTCGAGCGAACGAGGGGCCGGATCTCGATGGTCAGTCCCCCCGCGTGCGGCGACATTGCGATCCGCGAGCCCGGGGACGACGCCGGCTCGCCGCCGTCTCCTTTTCCGCGGCCGCGGGTTGCTCGCGTGGACAAACTCGGAATTGTATGATCGGGCTCCGGCGGTGCCGGTTTAGTTCGGGAGGTTCAAGGTGGCCAAAAAAGCGAAGAAAACGGGGCGTGGAGGCTCTCGAAAGGCCGGTCCGCGCAAGGGAAGTGCTCGCAAGACCTCGCGCGGTTCGCCGCGCAAGCGGAGCACGGCTCGGAAGGCCACGCCCGTTCGGAAACGCGGCGCTGCGCGAAAAGCCGCCCCGAAAAAGGCGCGCCGAGCGGCGCCGAAGAGAACGCGCCGGGCGTCGGCCAAACCGCGGCGCGCCGCCGCCTCCGCGCGCGGAAAGATGAGCGCCGCCCGCCGGAAGACGACGCGGCCGGCCGCCTCCCGTCCCTCCCGCGCAGCCGCGGCGGCGTCCGTCCCGGCGGCATCGGAGGCTCCGTGGAAGAGCGAGGCGGCAGCGGCGGCCGACATCGGCGAAGAGCTCGACGTCGAAGTGGTGGAGGACGCCGAAGAGCTGGAGCTGGAAGACCTTTCCGACGAGGACGAGGTCGAGCTGCCGGCGGTTCCGGGTCCGGCCGAAGAGGAAGAAGAGTCGGAGTGGTAAGATAGTTCCAGAAGGAACACCCATTGCCGGGCTCTCGCTCGGCTGGCGAAACGAAGGTCCCGAGAAATCGGGACCTTTCGTTTTGGGGTCAGGTCTTCACGAGGCGAGGAAGTGCTGGCCGGGAGAGGATGGTCTTGCCACATTGCGTGAGCAATGTGGGCAAGTGGAGACCTGACCCCGAATGTGGCAAGTGGAGACCTGACCCCGAGAAAAACGCGGCTATCTCGGGATCGGAAGCGGCTGCCGGTTCTCGTCGAGGTTGACGAACGTGACCTCGGCCTGCGTCACCTTGATCATTCCGCCGGTCCCCTCTCCCCGTTGCGCGAAGACCTCGACGGACACGGTGATCGACGTCCGGCCGAGCCTCACGAGCCCCGTGTAGAACGAGACGAGGTCGCCGACGTACACAGGCTCGTGGAAAACCACCTCGCGCATCGCAACGGTGACGATGAAGGACGCGCCGTGCATCTTCGCTTCGACCGCGGCCGCCTGGTCGATGTACGAAAGGATGACGCCGCCGAAGATCGTGCCGTGCGCGTTCGTGTCCTTCGGCATCAACACGACGCGGATCGAGGGTTCCCGTCGTGCCGGCTCGGGTCGGGTCGCGTCGCTCATTCGACCGATCCCGCCGGCGGCCGCCGCGACTTTGGAATGCGGGGAGGTCCGAACCTCGTGGAGACGCGCGCGACACGGTCGTCGGTCAGATTGACCGTGAGCGTGCCGTCCGCGAAGTAGTAGGTCCAGATCGCGTGCTCCGACACGCCCTGCGTCTTCACGGCGAAAGATGGCAGTCCCAGCTCCGCCGTGACCTTCGCCCCCGGGATCCCCGGATCGATCCGCCCGCGCGCGTCGGCCAGCTTCCCGGGCCGGAGCTCGGATCCGACCCCGGCGATGGCCTCCACCTGACGGTACTCCCGGTTCTCCCACCACCGCGGGAACCAGAACGCGCCGGCCGCGAGGACGAGCGCTCCCGCGATCAGCAGGTAGAGGGTCGGCCGGGCCCGCTCCGCTTCGGTCAGGAAACTCCGCCTTTCGTCTCTCCGAGCTCGAAGGACACGGCCCGCTCGAGCTCTCCGGCCCGCCGCGCCAGCTCGGCGGCAGCCGCCGCGTCACCGGCGGCTTCGGCGCGTCCCGCCTGGCGCGATACCTCCGCGAGCGCGCCGCGCGCCGTCAGGACGTGGTCCCGGCGCGCGTCCTCCTCGGAGGTGAGGGCTCCCGCGACGTGCGCGGGAATCGCGACGGCCGCCTTGCGGAGATGGCGCGCTGTCAGCGGATCCGACGGGCGAACGCGTTCGGCGAGAGCGTACGCCGCGTGCGTCAGGGAAATTGCCTCGTTCCAGAGGGGATGGGTCTTGTAGTCCGCTCGCGCCATCGGCGCGGGTGATTGTAAGCGGTGCGAGACGGGTTCATTCGCATCACCCGGCGCCGCCGGAGCTTCCGATACAATTCGCGCCCGCATGCGCCAGAAAGTGACCGTGGTGGGCGCCGGCAACGTCGGGGCCTCGCTCGCCCAGCGTCTCGTCGAGAAGGAGATCGCCGACGTCGTCCTGATCGACATCATCGAGGGAATCCCGCAGGGCAAGGCGCTCGACATGATGGAGTCCGCGCCCGTCCTGAAGTTCGACGCGCGGATGTCCGGCTCGAATTCCTACGAGCTCTCCGACGGCTCGGACGTCGTCGTCGTGACCGCGGGTCTCGCGCGCAAGCCGGGCATGTCCCGGGACGACCTCGTGCAGAAGAACCAGGAGATCGTGGGCGGCGTCGTGCGCGAGGCCGCGCGCCGCTCGCCGCAGGCGGTCCTGATCGTGGTTTCCAATCCTCTCGACGCAATGTGCGAAGTCGCCCGCCGCGTCTCCGGTTTCCCCCGCGAGCGGGTGTTCGGCATGGCCGGGATCCTCGACTCCGCGCGAATGCGCTGGTTCCTGGCCGAGGAGTTGAACGTCTCCGTCGAGAGTACGCACGCGTTCGTGCTCGGAGGCCACGGGGACACGATGGTCCCGCTGCCGCGGTACTCGAGCGTCGGGGGGATCCCGATCACGCAGCTCCTGTCGAAAGAGCGGATCGACGCGATCGTCCAGCGCACGCGGGACGGCGGAATCGAGATCGTGAACTACTACAAGACCGGCTCGGCCTACTACGCCCCTTCCGCGGCCGTCGCGGAAATGGTCGAGTCGGTGATGCGGGACGAGAAGAAGGTTCTCCCCTGCGCCGCCTACCTGCAGGGGGAGTACGGGATGTCCGGCGTGTACCTCGGGGTGCCGGTCAAGCTCGGGCGCGGCGGGGTCGAACAGATCGTGGAGATCGAGCTGACACCCGAGGAGAGGGCGGCGCTCGAACGATCCGCGGAGGCGGTGCGCGAGCTGTTCCGCATCCTGACGGTTTGAACCGCGCAGCGACCCGCGAAGAGCGGCATTTCTGGCTGCGTCGGCTGCATTCCCTGACGGGGATCGTCCCGATCGGCGGCTATCTCGCGTTCCACCTCTTCGAGAACTACCAGGCGACGCGGGGCGCCGAGGCTTACAACGCCATGGTGAAGCGGCTCCAGGAGATTCCGTTCGCGCTCGCGCTCGAGATCGGCGTCATCGTCGTGCCTCTCCTCTTCCACGGCATCTACGGTCTGTTCATCACCGGGACCGCGCGGCCGAACGTCATCTCGAACCGATACGTGCGCAACTGGATGTACTTCCTCCAGCGCGTCACCGGGATCATCCTGTTCGCGTTCGTGATCTTCCACCTCTGGACGACGCGACTCGTCCAGGTCCGAGATCACGAGAGCCTGGACCTCTTCCGCCTGATGCAGTCTTCGGTCGAGAACCCCTGGATCTACGCTTTCTACCTGCTCGGGATCCTCTCGGCGACGTTCCACCTCGCCAACGGGATCTGGTCCTTCTCGATCGTCTGGGGATTGACCGTCGGGCCGCGCGCGCAGCGGCGGATGATGTGGGTTTCGGCCGCGGTCTTCGTCGTCCTCTCGATCCTCGGGATCGGTTCCATCCGGGCCTTCCGCGCGTGAGCACCGATCGCGTCATCGTCGTCGGCGGAGGGCTCGCCGGTCTCATGGCGACGATCCGCGCCGCGGAGATGGGCGCCACCGTGGACCTGTTCTCGATCGTGCCCGTGAAGCGGAGCCACTCGGTCTGCGCGCAGGGCGGGATCAACGGGGCAGTGAACACCAAAGGGGAGGGTGATTCACCCGAGATCCACTTCGACGACACGATCTACGGCGGAGACTTCCTCGCCAATCAGCCGCCGGTCAAGGCGATGTGCTACGCCGCGCCCGGGATCATCAACCTCCTCGACCGGATGGGCGTGATGTTCAACCGCACGCCCGAAGGCCTTCTCGATTTCCGCCGGTTCGGCGGGACGAAGTTCCACCGGACGGCCTTCGCGGGCGCGACCACCGGCCAGCAGCTTCTCTACGCGCTCGACGAACAGGTCCGCCGGTTCGAGGTCGCGGGCCTCGTGAACAAGCACGAGATGTGGGAGTTCCTCGGCCTCGTGCGCGACGCCGACGGGAACTGCCGCGGCATCGTGGCGCTCGACTGGGTCTCGATGAGGATCGAGGCGTTCCCGGCGCTCTCGGTGATGCTCGCGACCGGCGGACCGGGAATCGTCTTCGGCCGCTCGACGAACTCCGTGATCAACACGGGCGCGGCGGCCGCGGCGGCCTACCTGGAAGGCGCCCGGTACGCGAACGGCGAGTTCATCCAGGTGCATCCGACCTCGATCCCCGGGTCCGACAAGCTGAGGCTCATGTCCGAGTCGGCGCGCGGCGAGGGGGGCCGGATGTGGGTGCCGCGCACGCGCGGCGACAACCGGCCGCCGAAGTCGATCCCGGAATCCGAGCGGTGGTACTTCCTCGAGGAAAAATATCCGGCGTACGGGAACCTCGTGCCTCGCGATATCGCCACCCGCGAGATCTTCCAGGTCTGCCTGACCGGCTACGGCGTCGGCGGCCGCCGCGAGGTGTATCTCGACCTGACCCACATCCCGAAGAAAGAGCTGGACGTGAAGCTCGGCGGGATCCTCGAGATCTACGAGAAGTTCGTGGGGGAGGACCCGCGCGACGTCCCGATGAAGGTTTTTCCCGGCATGCACTACTCGATGGGCGGGCTCTGGGTGGATTACGCGCCCGACCCGAAGAGCGGCACGCTCGACGAGGCGTCTCCCCGCAACCAGGCCACGAGCGTGCCCGGTCTCTACGCGGCGGGCGAGGTCGAGTACCAGTACCACGGCGCGAACCGGCTCGGCGCGAACTCCCTCGTCGCCTGCATCTACGCCGGGAAGATCGGCGGGCCCGCGATGGTGCGGGACGGGCGGGAGAGGTCGTCGAAGCTTCCGGCGGAGGACGGCGCCTTCGCCGCCGCGAAGAAGCGCTGGGAGGAGGAGTTCGCGCGCCTGGCGAACCTCGCCGGGCCCGAGAACCCGCACAGCCTCGCGGAGGAGATGGGCGACTGGATGACCGACAACGTCACGGTCATCCGGCACGACGCGAAGCTCCGCGAGACCGAGGTGAAGTTGGTCGAGCTCTCCGAGCGCTGCTCGCGGATCGGCCTGCCCGACCGGAGCTCCTTCGCCAACCGGGAGATCTCCTTCGTCAACCAGCTCCGCAACATGCTCGTTCTCGCGCGCGTGATGACCCGGGGCGCGCTCCTGCGCCAGGAGTCCCGTGGCGCGCACTTCAAGGTGCGCGATCCGGAGAAGGGTGTGGCCGAGGACAACGCGTTGCCGCGCGACGACGCGGGCTATCTGAAGACGACGATTGCCGAGCACACCCCCGACGGGCCGAGGATCACCTACGAGCCGGTGGACACCAGCCTGATTCCGCCGCGGCCGCGGAAGTACTGAGGGGGTGAGACGTGAGACGTGAGACGAAAGAGCGGGAGACGAGAGCGTAAGCTCTGAACGATGCCGAAGACGATCCGCCTCCAGGTCCGCCGCCAGGACACGCCGACCTCTCCCGGTTACTGGGAGGAGTACGAGATCCCGTACCGCCCCCGCGAGAACGTCATCTCGGTGCTCATGGAGATCGCCAAAGCTCCGAAGACGCGCGACGGAAAGCCGACGTCGCCGGTCGTGTACGACCGCGCGTGCCTCGAGGAAGTCTGCGGCTCCTGCGCGATGCGCATCAACGGTGTCGCGCGCATGGCGTGCACCGCGCTGATCGACTCGCTCGACCAGCCGGTGCGGTTGGAGCCGCTCGCGAAGTTCCCGGTCGTTCGCGACCTCTCGGTCGACCGCGGCTCGATGTTCGAGTCGCTGAAGCGCGTGAAGGCGTGGGTGCCGATCGACGGCACTTACGACCTCGGGCCCGGCCCGCGGATGGCCGAGTCGGAGCGCGCACACGCCTACGAGCTCTCCAAGTGCATCACGTGCGGCAACTGCCTGGAGGTCTGCCCCCAGGTGAATGAGCGCTCGAACTTCATGGGCGCGGCCCCCATCTCGCAGGTGGCCCTCTTCAACCGTCACCCGACCGGCCGGATGCTGGCGGCCGAGCGGCTCGAGGCGCTCATGGGGGACGGCGGCGTGGACGAATGCGGCAACGCGCAGAACTGCGTGCGGGCGTGCCCCAAGTCGATTCCGCTGACGACCTCGATCGCGGAGATGTTCCGCGCGACGACCTTCCACGGCTTGAAGAAACTCTTCGGGACCTAGTGTGACCGGCGGTCGAGGGGGTCAGGTCTCCACTTGCCACATCGCTCCGCGATGTGACAAGACCGCTGCAACAAGATCAGCCTTCGCAGCGATCAGTGAAGACCTGACCCCAACTGAGGCAGAGTGAACGGTGGTCAAGGGGGTCAGGTCTCCACTTGCCACATCGCTCCGCGATGTGACAAGACCGCTGAACCGAGATCGGCTTTGTCGGTAACTGATGAAGACCTGACCCCAACTGAGGCAGAGTGAAAGTCCACGAGTATCAGGCAAAGTCGCTCCTCGCGAAGTACGGCGTGGCGGTGCCCCGGGGAGAGGTGGCGGAGACGGCGGCACAGGCGCGCGACATCGCGAAGCGGCTGGGAGGTCCCGTCGTCGTCAAGGCGCAGATTCACGCGGGAGGCCGCGGAAAAGGGGGCGGCATCCGCGTGGCGAAGGACGCGGAAGAGGCGGCCCGGCACGCGGCCGCGATCCTGGGGATGACGCTCGTCACCCCGCAGACCGGGCCGGAGGGGCGCGTCGTCCGTAAGGTCCTGCTCGAGGAGGCGCTCGAGGCCGATCGGGAGCTCTACGTCGCGGTTACGCTCGATCGGTCGCTCGCCCGGCCGATCGTCATCGCATCGAAGTCGGGCGGGATGGAAATCGAAGAGGTCGCGGCGCGTGACCCGAAGGCCGTCGTCCGTGAGCCGGTCGACGCGGCGCTCGGCATGTTCCCTTTCCAGGCGCGCCGCCTCGCCCTCGCTCTCGGACTCGCCGGAGATGCGTTCAAGAGCGGGGTCACCCTCCTCCAGTCGCTCTTCCGCGCCTACGTCGAGACCGACGCGTCGCTCGCCGAGATCAACCCACTCGTGGTCACGAAATCGGGGCGGGTGCTCGCCCTCGACGCCAAGATGAATTTCGATGACAACGCGCTCTTCCGGCACCCGGACGTCCGGGAAATGCGCGACCTCGGCGAGGAGGATCCCCTCGAGGTCGAAGCATCGAAGTTCGGCCTGAACTACATCAAGCTCGACGGAAACGTCGGCTGCATGGTCAACGGCGCCGGGCTGGCGATGGCGACCATGGACCTCGTGAAGCTCGCAGGGGGCGAGCCCGCCAACTTCCTCGACGTCGGAGGGGGCGCGAGCGAGGAGCAGGTCGAAAACGCGTTCCGGATCATCCTCTCCGATCCGCACGTCCAGGCCGTGCTCATCAACATCTTCGGCGGGATCATGCGCTGCGACATCATCGCGAAGGGCGTCGTGGCGGCGGTCAAGGGGATGGGGCTTTCGCTGCCGGTCGTCGTGAGGCTCGAAGGCACGAACGTCGAAGCGGGACGGCGAATCCTCTCCGAGTCGGGCCTGCGGGTGACGCCCGCCGACGGTCTCGCCGATGCGGCGAAGAAGGCCGTCGAGGCGGCCCGCGCGGGAGCGCGAGCGTGAAGCACGTCACCGGCTACACGTTGAAGTCGGTCGGGTTCTTCCTCTGGCCGATCTTCATCGGCCTCCTCGTCGCGACGTGGCGGGGCTGGGGGACCCTGTCCGCGAACCCCCGGCTCCTCGCCGGCTGGGCGGCGCTCGTCGCCTTTTTCTTCCTGCTGCCCCTCTTCCTGTCGCGCGCCGGCCGGGCCGCGATGGGGCACGAGCCCGAGCGCGAGGCGAGGCGCGCGTGGCGCACGGGGGCCGCGGCGCTCGCCATGGGTATCGCCGCCGTCTTCCTCATTCCGTCCTGGCGCGACCTCGGCAACTGGCTCGCGCAGACGCTGTCGGAGCTGACGGGGATACCGATCGTGACCGAGGGCCTCGGCCGATGAGCATCTGGGTCGGCCGCGAAACCCGGCTCCTCGTGCAGGGGCTGACCGGTCGCGAGGGAACGTTCCACGCGCTCGCCTGCCGCGAGTACGGGACTCAGGTTGTCGCGGGAGTCACGCCGGGCAAGGGGGGGACCACGCACGAGGGAATCCCGGTGTTCGACACGGTCGCGCAGGCCGTCGAGAGCACCGGGGCGAACGCCTCGATGATCTTCGTCCCTCCGCCTTTCGCGGCCGACGCCGTCATGGAGGCGGCCGACGCCGGCCTCTCCGTGGTCGTGGCGATCACCGAGGGGATCCCGACGAACGACATGCTGCGCGTCAAGGAGTTCCTGGTCCGGAAGAACGCGGCGGGCGGCGCGGTCCGCCTGATCGGCCCGAACTGCCCCGGGATCATCACTCCGGGCGAGTGCAAGATCGGGATCATGCCGGGCCGGATTCACCGGCGGGGCACGGTCGGCGTCGTCTCCCGGTCCGGGACGCTCACTTACGAGGCGGTCGACCAGCTCACCCGGCTCGGCCTCGGGCAGTCCACCGTGATCGGCATCGGCGGCGACCCCGTGAACGGCACGAACTTCGTCGACTGCCTCCGCGCGTTCGCCGACGACGCCGGCACGGAGGCCGTCGTGCTGATCGGGGAGATCGGCGGGATGGCCGAGGAAGAGGCGGCGTGCTTCATCGCCGGCCACTTCGAGAAGCCGGTGGTCGCGTTCGTGGCCGGGCAGACCGCGCCGCCGGGCCGTCGCATGGGACACGCCGGCGCGATCATCGCGGGGGGGAAGGGGACCGCGGCCGAGAAGATCCGCGCGCTCGAGGCCGCGAAAGTCCACGTGGTGCGTTCGCCGGCGGACATCGGCGCGCGCATGAAGGAGGTCCTCGGGCGATGAACGGTCCCGTCGTTTACCAGGAAACCCAGAGTCTATCGCCCTGGATCCTCGCCGTGCTGCTGGCGAGCGTCGTGCTGCTGGGCGCCCTCCTCACACTGCGGCTGACCACGAGCGTCACGAACGACGCCCTCTCCGTGCGTTACGGGTTTCTCTACAAGACGCGCATTCCGCTGTCGGACATCGCTCTGGCCGAAGCCGTCCAGTACGCGCCGGTGCGCGATTACGGCGGCTGGGGGATCCGGGGCACCCGCCGCCGGAGGGCGTTGAACGCGCGCGGGACCCAGGGAGTTCTCGTCACCCGCAACGACGGCACGACGCTGCTCGTCGGCTCCCAGAAGCCGCGCGAGCTCCTCGAGGCGCTGGCGCGCGCGGGGGTGGCGACGCAGGATCGCCTCCCCATAGTCGTGAAGGAGTTCTGAGAGTTTTCTCAGCGAAGAGAATGACGGAAAGAACGCTCACCATCCTCAAACCCGACTCCGTGTTCGCCGGGAAAGCGGGCGCGATCCTGGCTCACCTCGAAAAGGAAGGGTTCCGTTTCGCGGGACTGAAGCGGATCCGTCTGACCGGCGAGCAGGCGCGTGCGTTCTACGCCGTTCATCGCGAGCGGCCGTTCTTCGAGGGGCTCGTTCGTTTCATGACGGAAGGACCCGTCGTCGTGGCCGCGCTCGAGCGCGAGAACGCCGTGCCGCATCTCCGGGCGACCATGGGTGCGACGGATTCGAAGAAAGCCGAGCCGGGCACCATACGCAACCTGTACGGGACCGACATCGAGAGAAACGCCATCCACGGCAGCGACTCGCCCGAGAACGCGGCGAAAGAGATCGCCTTCTTCTTCAGCGAGGCGGAGCTGGTCTAAGAACAAGCGGGGTCAGGTCTTCACTGATCACCGCGCTGACCGGTACGGTACGGCGGTCTTGCCACGTTGCGAAGCAAGGTGGCAAGTGGAGACCTGACCCCCAATGTGGCAAGTGGAGACCTGACCCCATCTACTTACTCCGTCGGAGCGACACCAGGACCCGGTTCGCGACCCCGCGGAGAATGGCGACCTCGCGCATCGACAGCGGGCGCCCGGCGACGATCCTCCTCCAGTCGCGCAGCGACCGCCCCCGATGCCCCGTGTCGTAGAAACCGATCGCGTCGAGAGCCCGATCCCAGTGCTCGATGGCGGCCTCGAGCTCCCGGGAGGGCGCGAGGTCCTCGTCGCGGGCCGCGCTCTCGACGGGCGTCGCGAACGCGCGGTGCACCGCGAGGACCGCGACGAGCGCATGCGACAGGTTCATGGTCGGAAAGGCGGGATTCGTCGGCAGCGTCAGCGTCGCGCTCGCCCGGGACCGCTCCTCCTCGGTCAGGCCGCTGCGCTCGGGACCGAACACGTAGGCGACGCGCGCCGCGGGGCCGAGCGCAGCGAGGTAATCGGGCAGCTCGCCCAGGGTGAGCCATCGCCGCTCCGTGCGGCCCCGGAGGGACGAGGTCGCGATGACGGCGTCGAAATCCGCGAGAGCGTCGACGAGCGTCGGGAACCGCCGCAGGGAGCCGAGGAGGTCGTCCGCGCCGGACGCGAGGCGCATCGCCTCTTCGTCCGGCTCGCAGGCCGGCTCGACCAGCCGCACGTCGGTGACGCCGAAATTCTTCGCGGCGCGCGCGGTCGATCCGAGGTTTCCGGGGACGCGCGGGGCCACGAGAACGATCGCCGGATCCGCGCCCATGTTCGGAATTATGGAGTCTGACCGATACTTATGATTCGATGATGAAGAGCGTCTTCGCAGCGATCCTCCTGGGGCTCGCCGCGCTACCCGCCATCGGGCAGAGTCCCGCCCGCACTCCCGCCGCGGGGCAGCCGGGAGACGTGCCCACCTACACGGAGGAGGCCGGCACCGAATACGTCCTCCTGCCCGTGCTCGTCTTCGACAAGAAGGGCCGCTTCGTCGACGGTCTCCAGAAGAAGGACTTCCGGGTCCGGGTCGAGACGACCCCCGTCGAGATCGACGAGTTCGAACGCGACGACCGCGCGCCCGTCTCGATGGCGTTCCTCGTGGACACCTCCGGCAGCATGGAGATCGCGGACAAGCTCGAGCACGCGAAGAACGCGATCCGGTCGATCGTGGCGGCGCGCCTCCCCGGAGACGATTTCGCCCTGTTCGCATTCGCGGAAGGGAAGGTCGAGATGTTCGCCGACTTCTCGTCGAATTCCGCCCGCCTCTTTGCGGCTCTCGACGACCTCGAGGCCGGCGGGAAGACCGCGCTCTTCGACGCCGTCGCCGCAACCCCCCGTCTTCTCAAG
Source organism: Thermoanaerobaculia bacterium (assembly GCA_035457525.1). Classification (GTDB taxonomy): domain Bacteria; phylum Acidobacteriota; class Thermoanaerobaculia; order UBA5066; family Gp7-AA6; genus Gp7-AA6. The sequence continues at coordinate 20,938 of DATIBN010000112.1, forward strand.
GGTAAGAACGCGAAACGGGCAATCCTCCTGTTCACCGACGGGGTAGACAACGCCAGCAAGCTGGACCCCACCCAGATGGCAGAGATCCTGCAGCAGGTGTCTACGCCGGTGTACGCATTCGGCATGAAGAACGTGATGTATGACCTTTTGAGCGAGTCGCAGCGCCGGGAGCTCTTCGTCGACAACCTGAAAATGCTGTCGGCGTCGAGCGGCGGCAAGATGTATCTCGTGGGAGGCGACGACGACCTGGCCCCCCTGGCGCGCGACGTCAATTCCGAGGTTCGGAAGCAGTACATTCTGGGCTTTTCCCCCTCGGGGAGGGGCGAGTTAAAATATCGGGTTGTGTTCGTGTCCGTGGCGAAGAAAGGCAACTGGATCGTTCGGACACGCCGTGGCTACCGGGGAACCGCCCCGGCCTCCACGGCGTCCCGTTAACCGATCAACGAAGGGAGGTTTCATGAGGGTTCGAAAAGGCACCAACCGTTTCCTGGTGGTCGGGGCTCTTCTTGTGGGGATCGTCGGCCTCGGCGGCTGCGCGACCAAGCGCTACGTCGGCGAGGAGGTCTCCAAAAGCAGCGCCGCGTCCGAGCGGAGAATCAGCGAGGTCCAGACGCAGGTCGAGGCGGCGCAGTCGCGCGTCCGCGAGCACGACACGCACCTGGCGGAGCTCGACAAGTCCACGCGCGAGGCTCTCGAGCGCGCGGAAGCGGCCGGCAAGCTGGCCGAGGGCAAGTTCGTGTACTCGCTCGTTCTCTCCGACGACGCAGTGAAGTTCCCGGTCAACCGTCACGAGCTGTCGAAGGATGCCCAGGCGAAGCTGACGGAGTTCGCGGAAAGACTGAAGGGCGAGAACAAGAACGTCTATCTCGAAATCCAGGGTCACACCGACTCGAGCGGTCCCGACATGTACAACCTCGAGCTCGGCGAAGCCCGGGCCGAGGCGGTCCGGCGTTTCCTCTCCAAGCAGGGGATCGCGCTGAACCGGATGTCGACCATCTCCTACGGTGAGGAAGACCCGGTCGCGAAGAACACGTCGCGGAAGGGCCGGGCCCAGAACCGCCGCGTGGTCGTCGTGGTCCTCGCCTAACGGCTGCTTCAACCGTTTCGGTTTCGAACGCCCCGAGGAATCTCGGGGCGTTTCTTTTTGGAGGCGCGCAGCGCGCGAAGGGCGTCCTCGAAATCGGCCGGCAGGGCGGAGACGGCTCGAATCGGTTCGCCCGTCCCCGGGTGCGCGAACCCGAGCACCCGCGCGTGGAGCATCTGCCGCGGGGCGGTGATCGCGGGAGGGGGGGCGCCGCGCCGCCGGTAGACTGGGTCCCCGACCACCGGGTGGCCCGACTCGGCGAAGTGGACGCGGATCTGGTGCGTGCGTCCGGTCTCCAGAGAAACGGAGACGAGCGTCGCCCTTCCGAATCTCTCCACCGGCCGGTAACGGGTGACGGCCCGCTTCCCCGGCTCTCCGGGGCGCGCCACGCCCCGTCTGCGGTCGCCGCGGTCGGCCACCAGGGGCACGTCGATCGTGCCCGGCTTGCCCACGTCCCCTTCGACGATTGCCACGTACTCCCGGTCGATCCGGTGAGCCCGGAATTTCTCCTGGAGGTCGCGAAGCGCCTCGCGGGTTCGAGCGAGGACGAGAGCGCCCGACGTGTCCTTGTCCAGGCGGTGCGCGACCCCGACCCAGGCCCGCTTGCGATACCGGTGCTGGAGGTAGGCGAGCGCGCGCGCTACGAGCGTGTCCGACTCGTGCTCCGCGGTCTGCACGGTGAGGAGTCCCGCCGGTTTGTCGACGATCAGAAACTGCGGATCCTCGGCGAGAACGGACAGGCGGCTGCGGACCCGGCGCTTCTCCGGACGGTTCGGATCGAAGCGCAGAACGGCGTCCTCCGGGACGTCCGATCCCGGCTCGTCGCGCGGGGATCCTCCGACGTCCACCCGGCCGGCGCGAACCGCGTCGCGCGCCGCGCGGCGCGACAGACCGAAGCGCTGCGAGACGAGAGCGTCGAGCCTCATGGCCTCACCGGGGCTTTCGGGGAACGCGGATCTCGACGAAGAAGTCGGGATCGCCGATCCGCGGCGAGGGTCCCGCCCCCGGCCCGAAGGAGACCGCCGGCTCGAAGCGTTCCCGCACGAACCGGTCGAGCCGCTGGAGGTAGTCGCGGCCGAACGCGGCGGGACCATGGCCGATCGTCAGCACGTCCACGGAGACGACGGCGTCGGGCGGGGCGGCCGCCAGACGGGCAATGACTTCCTCTTCCGCGACGGAGTCGAGGTGTCCCGGAAAGAACTGGTCCTGCGCTAGGGGATTCCGCCGGCCGAGCGTCCAGTTGAGGAAACCGGTTTCGGGAAATCCGGTCATCGCCCCATCCTCCGGAACGCGTCGAGCGAGATCGGCGAGCGCGGCCCGCGTTGCGCCCGCAACCGGTTCCGTGACGAAGAGTGGACCGGCGGGCGTCGAGACGCGCGACCACGCGGGGTGCCGGAAGTGGAGGAAGAGCGCGCCGACCCGGATCGCGACGAACACCACGAACGCCGCGGCGACCAGCCGGCCGAACACCGCCGCTGCCGGCGCCGGGGCCCAGGTCGCGGGGAGTCGTCCGGCGGCGCGCAGGAGCAGGGCCGCCGTGACGAGGAGCGGCAGCGGGAGGTAGAAGCCGTTGTAGGGCCCGACGTAGCCCGCCGCCAGGAAGAGCCGCGCCGCGAAGAAGAGGGCGACGACGAGGACCGCGTCGGGTATGCCGCCGAGGGTCGGCGCGCCCCCGCGCCGCGCGAGCCGGCGGACGGCGCCGACCGCGGCCGCGGCCAGGAGGAGCGGCGGCACCGCACGCACCAGGGGGGGCAGGAGGTCGAAGACGTCGCGAGCGCCCGCCGGAGGCTCGAGGGAGACGGCGCCGACGACGACGAGCGCGATCACGGCACCGGCCTCGATCGCACGGGCGGTGGCCGGGGAGCCCTGTCGCGCGCGGGCCGACGCGAGCGTCGCCAGCAGGAGCCAGAGACCGATCGCTCCGAGCGCGATGACTGCGAGCGCCAGCTCGGCGCCGCGCAGCCCCGGCCGGTCCACGCCGGCGAACGACGTGTAGACGCTCCGGAACTCGGCGGGAAGGAAGAGAAAGGTCAGCCACCCCTCTTTCTTCAGGATCGTCAGAGGCGTGCCCGCGGACGCGATGGCGTACACCACGGCGCCGAGCCCGATCGGGAGAGCCGCGAGCAGGGGCAGCCGTCTCCGCGCTGCGGCGTCGCCTCCGAGGAGACGCTCGAGGGTGAGCGCGCCGATGCCGGCGAGGCCCATCTCGGGTCTCGCGAGGAGCGCGGCGAAGAGGAGCGCCGCGGCGCCGTAATCCCGCCCGGGCGCGCCGCCGGAAGACGAGAGGAGCAGAGCGCCGGTCACTGCCGCGACCGCAATGGACGTGTCCAGGCTGTACGGAAAGAGGTGGCATCCGCCCGGCCGCAGGAAGAACGCGACCGCGACGACGAGCGACGTGACGACGGTGGCGTGCCCCGCCGGTAGCATCTTGAGCGCGAGCCGACGCAGCGCCTCGACGTGAAGGAGCGCGATCAGCGCGGCGAGAGCGATGCGCGCCGCGAGCGACCGGCCAGCGGCGAGGTCCACCCCCGCGGCGAGCCAGGGAGCGAGGGGGCCGTAATAGAAGCGCACGTCACGATAGAGCGTCTCTCCCTGCGCGACGCGCCACGGGACCATGAGCTCGCGGCCCGTGTCGACGTATGGCTCGATCCAGCGGTTCCAGGAGACTGCCGCGAGAAGGAGGAAGACGGCGTAGGGGAGGAGAAGGACGGCCCGGCGGCTCACGTGGCGCGCGATCGTCCCGCGACGTACGCGAGAAGCGCGCCGGCTGCGGCAGACGCACCCGCGAGGAGGAGGAGCATGCCTGCGCGTCGCGCCGAAACGGGCGGGTTCGGCCTGGCGAGCGGGGGCAGCGCCGCGGCTTCCGCTCGAAGCCCGCGCACGGCCCGGAGAAAAGCGACGTCGGCGGCGGGGTCACCGGGTCCGGCCGCGAGAGCCCGGCGCGATTCCTCGGCGAGCGCGGAGCTTCCGCCCGCCCGGCGATAGGCCTCCAGCGCGGCGTCACCCTCCGCGCCCCGAAACGCTCCGGCGACCGCGCGCGATTCGTCCTCGGCAACCCGGGCGAGACGGTGGGCCGCGAGCTCGGCCGCGAGCCTCGCCGCGGCGGCCGGCCGGACGGCGGCTCCTTCGAGCTCGGCGACGCGGTCGATGCGCGCGGCGAGCGCCGCACGGAAAGAGAGAAAGGACGCGAGACCGAGCGCCGCCGCGGCCACACCGGCGGCGATCGCTGCGACCCTCGCCGTGCCCCCCCCGCGCATGCGGGCATCGTAGCCGAAACGTCCGGGCTACGATTCCGGCGTGCAGGAGAAGATGTCGAGCCGGAACCCTTTCGTGAGGGCGATCGCGTCCGCGACGTCGCACGTCTGGTTCCCGCTGTCGCTCTTCCTCGCGAAACGTCTGCCCCGCCCGTTGCTGCGGGCGGTCCTCCGGCAGACCGTCTCCCGGTATATGCAGGCTCGGCCCAAGTACACGCGGGCTCTCTCGGCGAACCTCGCCGTCATCCTCGGAAGAGAGCCGTCCTCTCCGGAGGTCCGCCGGACCGTGAAGACGCTCCTCGACGCGCACTTCACGGCCTGGCTCGACTTCCTCCACTTCGCCACGCGGCCGCCGGAAGAGGCCGCCCGGCTGGTCGAGAGCGTCGTCGGCTATTCGCGGATCACGGACGGCCGGGATCGGGGCAACGGCGTTCTTCTCCTGACCGCGCACCTCGGCAACTGGGAGGTCGGGGGGCTCATGCTGGCGGAAATGCGCGAGCCGATCCACGTCGTCCTCGTGCCGGACATCTTCCCGGCGGTCGAGCGCTCCCGGCGGGCCCTCCATGCCCGGGCCGGGATCCACGAGATCCGCGTCGACCGGAGCCACGCGCCGACCCTCGCCGTGCTGCGCGCTCTCAAGGACAACGGGATCGTGGCGATGCAGGGGGACCGCGACTTCAGCAACACCGGGATTGCCGTTCCCTTCTTCGGCCGCGACGCCTACTTCCCGCGCGGGCCGTTCCTGGTCGCGATGGCGACCGCCGCGACCGTGCTTCCGGCATTCATCGTTCGCGTACCCGACGGGCGCTACCGCGCGATCGTCGAAGAGCCCCTGCCGATCGACCGGGGCCGAGACCGGGAGGTGGCCCTCAAGACGAACGTCGAGCGGTACGTCGCGATTCTCGAGCGCTACGTCGCGGCGCACCCGGAGCAGTGGTACTGCTTTTATCCCTTCTGGGAGGATCCGAGCCGCGGCTTACGGGCCGACACCGCCGCGACGAAGAACGCCTCGTAGTGTCGCGCGAGGTTCTCGACGTCCGGCAGGATCTCCGGCTTCTCGAATCCCGCCGCGGCGAGTGAGCGCCTCCAGCTCTGCGGCGTCAGGAAACCGTGGTTCGGGCGC
>DATIBN010000113.1:0-8996 GCA_035457525.1 Thermoanaerobaculia bacterium
TGGGGTGAGGGGCCGAGTCGCCGCTCTAGCTCTTCGCCCTCGCCGCGCGCCGCGCCCAGCGGACGAGCTCTCCCCCGTCCTCGACGACGTCGACCGGGACCTCGAAGTAGTTCTTGAGCGTCTGCCGGGGATTGGGGCGGAACGATTTCATCCCGCGCGCCTCGTATCCGCCGCGGCTGCCGTCGTCCGTCTTGAAGTAGAGACGGCCGCGCACCAAGATGCCGAAGAACGAGCTGTCGAGGTAGAGCCCGTACCCCCCGAACATCCGCCGGCAGTCGAGCCGGTTCGCGAGCGGCGAGAGCTGATCCACGACGAAGTCGCGATACGTGTCGGCCATCTCAGTTGTCATCCCGAGCGGAGCGAGGGATCTCTTCGAGATCCTTCGTCGCTGCGTTCCTCAGGATGGCATTCCTTCCTAGAACGTCTCGGCGGCGGCCTCGGGTGACGAGGGGCTGGTGTTCCCCGCGGTGTCCACCGCGACCACCGTATACCGGTAACGGCGGCGCGGCGCCACCGACGGATCCGTGAAGAACGTGTCGGTGACCGGCTTTTCCGTCAGCCGCACCGGTGCGCCCCCCTCTTCCGCTCGAAAGACGACGTAGCCCGCGAGGTCCGTCGCCACCACAGGCTCCCAGACCAGGCGCACCGAGTTGCCCTCCGGCAGCGCGTCGATCCGTCCGGGCGCCGGCGGGGCAAAGACGTCGCGGTAGTCGACGCCCACCTCCAGCGCCGGAAGCCCCTCGACCTTCGGCTTTCCGGGGAGCGTCGCGCGCACCGTGTAGACGTGTTTCCCGCCGTACGGCGCGGTCGTGTCCACGTACACCGTCGCGTCGATGGGCTCGGCGTTCAGAGGCTCGCCGTACTCCTCCTCCGGCAGCGTGCGCCGGTACACGCGGTAGCCGCCGACCTTCGCCGGCCGGGCGAGGAGATCGGTCTCCGGCGGGATCCACTCGAGGCAGATCCTCCCCTCCTCCGGCGTCACGGAGACGATCCCGGGCGCGCCGGGGGGCACGTCGGGCGTGAGGGTCCCGATGTTCGAGAGGGGGCTGCGCTCGCCGCCGCGGCGCACCGTGACGACCGAGTACGCGAGCTCCCTCGGCAGCTTCCCCTCGGAGACGAGCGGATAGAGAGGGTCGCGGTAGACGACCGTCGCGCCGCGCGTGCGCTCGGCGACCGCAAGCGCCGCGAGGACGTCCACGCGCTTCGCCTCCCGGTAGAACGCCTCCTCCGCGAGCCGGACGTTCGCGGCCGCGCGCCGGGCGGCGGAGCCCGGAGCCTCGTCCCCGGGGGGCGCCGCGCCCGGACCCGAGGGGCGCCGCGCGGCGGTGACGGCCGGCGACGGATCGACGGCGCGCCAGATCTCGATCGAGGCGAGATCGCGAAGCGGATCTCCGTTCATGAGGCGGTCGGGATAGGAGAACGTCAGGACGGCGTCGGCTCCCTCCTGCTCGACCGCGAGGTCCGACACGGCGTTCGGTCCCTTGGGGAGGGGCGGCATCGGGTCGCCCTTTTTTCCGCACGACCCCGCGGTCGCGGCGGCGAGCAGGACGAGGAACGCGACCCGCGCTCTAGAGGACGTAACGAGACAGGTCCTCGTCGCGGACGAGGTCGGCGAGCGCCGCGCGTACGTCATCGACGCCGATCGAGATCGCGCGGCCGGAGTTCTCGGGTCCCGCGAACGAGATGTCCTCGAGCAGCCTCTCCATGATCGTGTGGAGCCGGCGCGCGCCGATGTTCTCGAGGGCCCGGTTGACGCGCTCGGCGTCGCGCGCGATCTCTCGCACGGCGTCGTCCGTAAACCCGAGGTCCACGTTCTCCGCCGAGAGGAGCGCCCGGTACTGCTTCAGGAGCGCGTTCTCCGGTTCCGTCAGGATGCGGACGAAGTCCTCCTCGGTGAGCGAGTCGAGCTCGACGCGGATCGGGAAACGGCCCTGGAGCTCGGGGATCAGGTCCGACGGCTTCGATACGTGGAACGCTCCCGCCGCGATGAACAGCACGTGATCCGTCTTGACGAACCCGTACTTCGTGTTGACCACCGTTCCCTCGACGATGGGGAGCAGGTCGCGCTGCACGCCCTCGCGGGAGACGTCCGGGCCGCTGCGACCGGACTCGCGCCCCGCCACCTTGTCGATCTCGTCTAAGAAGACGATCCCGGTGGTCTCGGCCCGCGCCACCGCTTCGCGCGCGATCTGGCCGGCATCGATCAGGCGCCCCTCCTCCTCGGCCTGGAGGATCTCGCGCGCGTCCTTGACGGTGCTCTTGCGCCGCTTCTTCTTGCCGCCGAAAAGGCCCGGGAGCATCTCCTTGACGTTGATGTCCATCTCCTCGACGCCCTTGTCCGTCACGATCTCGAAGGACGGGAAGGTCTTGTCCGCGACCTCGATCTCCACGAGCCGGTCCTCGAGACGCCCCTCGCGCAGCAGCTGCCGCAGCTGCGTGCTCGCCTCTTCGTGGCCCCCTTCGGTGAAAGACGGCTGGAGGAGCTCCATCAGTCGCTGTTCGACGCGCGCTTTGGCGCGCTCGCGGATGTGGGCGGTTTTCTCCTCCCGGACCATCTGCACCGCGATCTCCGTGAGGTCCCGGATGATCGACTCCACGTCGCGGCCGACGTAGCCGACCTCGGTGAACTTGGACGCCTCGACCTTCAGGAACGGCGCGTCGGCGAGGCGCGCGAGACGCCGCGCGATCTCCGTCTTGCCGACGCCGGTCGGCCCGATCATGAGGATGTTCTTCGGGAGGATCTCCCGCGCCATCTCGGGATCGAGCTGCTGGCGGCGCCACCGGTTGCGCAGCGCAATTGCGACCGCGCGCTTCGCCCTTCCCTGCCCGATGACGTACTTGTCGAGCTCCGCCACGATCTCGCGCGGCGTGCGTGCGGCGGTGGCCTTGCCGGCTTCGGTTGCCGGAGCGGTCTCGCCCGGCATCAGGAAGACCACGTCAGATTTCCTCCAGCGTGATCTGGTCGTTCGTGTAGATGTCGATGGTCGCCGCGATCGCGAGCGACTCGCGCGCCACTTCGGCGGCGCTCAACTCCGGGCGGTGCTTCAGGAGGGCGCGCGCGGCGGCGAGCGCGTACGGTCCACCCGAACCTACGGCCAGCACGCCCTCCTCCGGCGAGATGAGATCTCCCGTGCCCGAGATCAGGAGCGAGCTCTGCTTGTCGGCGACGATCAGGAGCGCCTCGAGCTGCCGCAGCATCTTGTCGGTCCGCCAGTCCTTGGCGAGCTCGATCGCCGCGCGCTCCAGGTTGCCGCGGTGCTCGTCCAGCTTCATCTCGAAGCGAGAGAAGAGCGCGAACGCGTCGGCGGAGGAACCCGCGAACCCGGCGATCACGCTCCCGCCCGAGAGCCGACGGATCTTCGCCGCGGTCTTCTTCATGATCGTGGTGCCCACCGTGACCTGTCCGTCCGAAGCCATGGCCACGTGCCCGCCGTGCCGGACGCAGACGACCGTGGTCGCGTGCCACTTTTCCATCTCTACCGAGGATATCTCTCGAGCGCGCGGATTGCCGCCTCCACGATGGCGTCCTCGGCGCCCGGCGCTCCCGGCCGGTCGGCCACGACGACGTCCGGCGGCACGCCTTCCCCCTCGTAAGAGCGGCCCGCGGCGTCCTCGATCTTCGCGGCCGACATCCAGAGCAGGGACCCGTCGGACAGCCGATGCGAGTGCGCGCCGCCGCTCGCCATGCCGGCCGTGACCTCGCCGACGACCGGCCCGATCCGGTGCGCGCGGAACTTCAGAGCGAGGGCCTCCCCGGCGCTGGCGGTCCCGGAGTTGACGAGCAGCGCGACCGGCAGCGGGCGGTATTCCGGCGGGACGAGACGCCGGCCTTCTCGCGTGCGCATCCAGTAGTCGCCCCCGCTCCAGCGCCCGCGGAGGAACGTCGTCAGGATGTTCGGGTCGTAACCGCCGCTGTTGCCGCGCACGTCGAGCAGGAAGCCGTCGATTGCGTCCCACCCCTGGAGAACCGGGCGCGCCTTCGGCGGCTCCGCCCGATCGAGGAGCAGATCCACGACCGCGAGCGCGGTGTCCACGCCGATCCCCCAGAGCCGCGCGTAGCCGTACGAGCGCCCGTCGCGCCGCACGATGTGCGCGCTCTTCCAGACCAGTGCGTCGCCCGGCTCCTCGAGCACGCGGGTCAGGCGCGACGTGCGGGCAGCGGACTCTCCGTCGCGGCGCCACGTGATCTCGACGGGCGTGCCCGCCGCGCCCTCGAAGACGAGGAAGAGGTCGCGGAAGCCGACGCGCTCCGAACCGTAGCGCCGGCCGTCGACCGAGAGCACGCGGTCCCCGATCCGCATCCCGCTCTTGTCCGCGGGAGACTCCGGGACGACGCCCTTCACGGCGTAGCCGCTTCCGTCGCGGCCGATCCGGAGCCCCGCGGTCCCCCACCGCCCCGACGGCAGCCGCCCGGCGGGGACCCGGAACGTGTGGGAGTCGTCGAGCGTCGCGAGCAAGCGGTCGTACACGGTGTTTCTCTCGGCCGCCGTCCGCGAACGCGCGAGCTCGTCGCGCGCGCGGGCGATCGCGCCTCCCCAGTCGACGCCCTTGAGCTTCGGGTCCCAGAAACCCTCGCGAACCGTGCGGTCGATCTCGGCGAGCAGGTCGCCCCTCACCCCGACCCTCTCCCCGCGTGCGGGGAGAGGGGGAAAAGAGAGAAGCAGCGCTGCCGCGATCGCGGCCTTCATGCCTTGGGATGCGCTTTGCGATACACCTCGCGGAGTCGCGCGGCGTCCAGGTGCGTGTACTTCTGCGTCGTCGACAGCGAGGCATGTCCGAGCAGCTCCTGGATGGCGCGCAGGTCTGCGCCCGCCTCGAGCAGGTGGGTCGCGAACGAGTGGCGCAGCGCGTGCGGCGAAATCTCCGCCGGCAGCCCGGCGGCGCGCAGCCGGCGCTTGAGCAGCCGCGCCATCGACCGCGTCGTCAGCCGGCCGCCGCGCGTGTTGACGAACACGGGGTCCCCGTCCCCGGGATCCGCGACGCGGAGGCGCCTCTCCCGCCGGATCGGAAGGTACGCCGTGAGCGCCTCTTCCGCGGCCTCCCCGAACGGCGCAATCCGCTCCTTGTTCCCCTTGCCCGTGACGCGCAGCAGCCGCGACGCGAAGTCCACGTCCTCGAGGTCGAGGCCCGCCGCCTCCGAGACGCGCATCCCGGTGGCATAGAGGAGCTCGAACAGCGCGCGGTCGCGCTCCGGAAAGGGGGGCTCGTCGCCGGCGTCGAGCAGCCGTTCGGTGTCGGGGAGCGTCATCGCCCGCGGAAGCGTCTTCGGCACGCGCGGCGAAGGCAGCGAGCGGGCCGGGTTCTTCTCCATGTGCCCCTCGCGGCACGCCCAGCGGAAGAAGGAGCGCAGCGTCGACAGGTGCCGGGCGAGCGAGCGGCTCGCGAGCCGGCCGCGGTGGAGCGAGGCGAGGTAGGAGCGCACGGCGAGCGTGTCGACGCGCGAAACCGGGGTCTTCGCGGCGCTCCCCTCGCCGAAGTCGCGTTCCCAGAAGCGGGCGAACCGGTCGAGGTCGCTCGAGTAGGCGCGCACCGTCTGAGGCGAGTACCGGCGGGCGTCGGCGACGTACGTCTCGAACTCGTCGATCGCGCGCGCGAGCGTCAGCACCGGGAAAAGTGTAACTCCCGCTTAGAATCCGCCGCCGTGGAGCTGCGTCCGTTCCGTTCGATCCGCTACTCGCGCGCGACGATCGCGGAGCGTGGGCTTCCCGGGCTCATCGCGCCGCCCGGCCGGGTCGAGTCGCCGGCGCCCGGCAACATCGCGCGGCTGACGTCCGCGGACGACCCGGAAACCGCCGCGAAGACTCTCCGCAACTGGACCTCCGGCGGCATCCTCGAGAAGGAGCGCCGCCCGGGTCTCTGGGTCTACCGACAGACGTTCTTCCTCGACGGCCGCCCGTTCGTGCGGGACGCGCTCGTGGGCCTCGTCCGGCTGGGCGCCGCGGAAAAGGGGCGCGTCCTCGACCCGAACGAGCCGCCCGAGCGCGAGCCGGTCGACGCGCGGCTCGCTCACCTTCGCGCGCTGCGCGCCGACTTCACCCCGTCGTTCGTGCTCACTCGCGCGCCGCTTTCCGGAGCGCTCGCGACGACCCGCCGCCCCGAGCTCTCCGCGGTGGACGCGGAGGGTGTCCGACACGACGCGCTGCGGATCACGGACTACGCCGAGCACGTCGAGCTCCAGGGGCTCGTGAAGAACGTCGAGGCGATCCTCGCCGACGGCGAGGAGGATTTCGCGGCGGCGCTCGAGTACTCGAAGGACCCCGCCGCCGCGAAATTCGGGGGCGCGAAGTACAAGCTCTCGGCGATCGTGGAGATGGACTCGCCGGGAGTCCTCGTTCGGCCCGTCCACCGGCTCCTTTCGGGATTCGGGGACTGGAACCCTCCGGACCTGATCTACGCGGCGAGCGACTTCTTCGAGACGCGCGAGTTCGCGACGCCCGCCGACGCCCGGGAGGCTCTCGACCGGGTGTCGCGGCTGCGGGCGGCGTTCGTCCTCGTCGCGCCGCCCGCCCTGCCCACGCTCTTCGTCCTGCGGGATCGCCCGGCCGCGCTGCCGTGGCCGCCGGACCGCTCGGAGGGGTGGCGGGAGCTCGACACGGCGGCTCTGGAGGTCGCATTCTTCTCGCGGCTCCTCGCGATGGACCGCGCGGCGCTCGCGCGGGGCGGGCACCTGGCGTACACGAGCGACGCCGCCGCGGCGGTCGGCGCCGTCGAGCGCGGCGCGGCGCAGGCCGCGGTCCTGATGCGCCCGATCACGCTCTCCGAGATCGAGACCGTCGTGCACAACGGCGACCTTCTGCCGCCGCGGTCCGTGAGCTTCTACCCGGAGATGTTCGCGGGGCTCTTCGGGGTTTCCTTGGAAGACCCGGTTTACTGACGAAGCTTGCTCCCTCTCCCCGCGCGTGGAAGGGTCGGGGTGAGGGGCGTTACTTGCTTTTCTTCGCCCCGAAGCTCCGCACGTCGTTCTTCACGAGGCTCTCGATCTGCTCCTTCGTGAGCTTCTTGCCGAAGGGGGGCATGTCCTCGCCGCCTTTCGTCACGACCTTGATCAGCTCCGCGTCGGTCTTCTCGGACTGAAACTCGGGATCGGTCATGTCCTGCGCCATGAGCTGCCGGCCCTTCGGAGTGTCCGCCCGGCCGTCCTCTCCGTGGCACTTCGCGCAGTACTCCTTGAAGAGCGCGGAGGGCCGCTCCTCGGTCGCGTAGAGAACCACTCCGAACGAGAGGAGGCCGCCGAACACGAGGCCTCCCAGCATCCGTTTCGCTTTCATCCCTTCCTCGCTTTCTCGATGTCGCGGAGCAGCTGCTCCGGCTCCCACTTCTCGCCGTAGTAGATCGTGGCGAGCCGGCCGTCGGGGTCGACGACGGCGACGGCCTGCGTGTGGACGACCTCGCCCCTGTCGGGGTAGTAGAGAACACCGAAGCGCGATGCCACTTCCGCCACCGCCTTCGGGTCGCCCGTCAGGAACTTCCAGCGCGCCGGGTTCGCTCCAAGATGTTTCGCGTACTCCGCGAGCACCTTCGGAGTGTCGTGCTCCGGGTCCACCGTGATCGTCAGCAGTTTTCCGAAACCCTTTTCCTTGAGCATCGAGTCGAGCTTCGCGAAGCGCGCCGCGGTCAACGGGCACGCCGTCGCGATCGGGCATCGCGTGTAGACGAACGCCACGGCGACCGGCTCGCCCCGCATCTGCGACAGTCGCACGGTCCGGCCCGTCTGGTCCGTCAACGCGAAGTCCGGGATCGGGTCGCCGACCGCGACACCGCGGTTCGGCCGGGGCGTGACGACGCCGGACCGGGGCGTCGCCGGCGCGGGGGCGGGCGTGCCGACGAGCGTCGGGACGAAGCCCTTGGTCAGGATCTGCTCGAGCCAGTACTCGTCCTCGTCCTCCGAATCCACCACGAGCCGCGCCTCGATCCGGTCGCCCTCGTGGAGGATCTCGAAGACCTGCGGGTCGTCGCGCACCGGGAAGATCATCGTCATCCCCTCCATGAAACCGGGGATCGCCTCGTGCTCGACGGTGATCTCGCGGTTCGGCGGGTCGACTTTGCGAACGACGCCTTTGAGCGTGTAGCGCTTGACGAAGGGTCCCACCGCAGCTGCCGGGGGCCGCTTCTCCGTCTCCCGCTTCCCGCAGGCGACGGGCGCGAGGACGAGCAGGAGCCCGAGAAGAGCCGCGGCATTTCGGGGAGTCACGACGCCTCTTTAATACGATGCGGGCGGAGCCTATTTCCGGGTTAAGGAACTTCGAAGGTGAGCGAGGCCCAGAGGCTCTCCCAGTCCGCTCCGGACGCGGCCGGAGCGGGCGCCATGTGCACCGCCTTCACGAGCCAGACGCCGGAGGGCGCGAGGTCGAAGGCCACCCGTCCCGACGCGTCGGTGCGGGCCGAAAGCGCCCCCTCCGGAGCGCCCCGGTTCATCGCCACGACGAGCGCGCCGGCCAGCGGCTTGCCCTCGAACGCGAGCCGGACCGGGAGCGAGTGCCCGCCTCCGATCTCCTTCGGGCTCCTCTCGGGGACGAGCTCCAGGCGAAGGCCGATCTCCCGGTCGTAACCGGTCGAGCCGGCGCCGTCCACGTCGAGGAGGGACTTCGCGCACCGGGAGTAGATCTCCCGGCCCGGCTTCTGCGACTCGCCGCGCGCGGCGCGGAGCGCGACCACCTTCTCGAGACCCTCCTCCTTCAGGTAGCCCTCGAACTTCCCGGCTTCGAGCTCGATCGGCTTCGGCTTGCTGCGGTATCCGATGACGACGTATCCCGGGTCGGCGGCCCGCGCGATCCCCGCGGGGTCGCGTCCCGTCACGCCTTCGACGCTCTTTTCGCCGCCGCGCGAGGCTGCGACGAACTTCTCGATCGATTCGGAGTTGCGCGGCACCGGGTCGCCTCGAAACTTCTCTCCCACGCGAAGCGCGAGCCCGACCGTCTCCCCGGACCGCGGGTGGAAGGTGGTCGGCTCGATCCAGAAGTCGTGGGCGACCGCGGGCGCGGCCGCTAGTAGCAACA
>DATIBN010000114.1:0-14372 GCA_035457525.1 Thermoanaerobaculia bacterium
CTGCGATGGCCACTGATGGGTGGACGCGGCTCAGCGGGTATGACGCGCCCGCCGTGCGCGCCTTCGTGCTTGCGCGGCCCGGCCCCGGCGGTGGACCGTAGCGGCACGCCGTGGGTTCGGTGCCGACAGGCAGCGGGACTCTGATCTGGGACAGCACGCGCTAGGACAGTCGCCAGACCGTCTGCGCGTTCTGGTACAGGACCACCGCGAGACAGGCGAAGCCGATCGCGAAGAGAAGCGCAGCGGCCAGCCTATGAAGAGGGCGGGTTCGATCCACGTTGTGCCATACGAACCAGAATGCCGCGGGCCTCCTGTCCGGAAGAATGCGCGCGCTCAATATGCCTTCCGACCGATCCGAAGATCCTCGAACCATGAGTCCCTTGTCCCCGTGGAAGTCCGTGTACTTATCGAGGAAAAAGTCGCGAAGGCTATCCTCGAAGGGCAGAGGCCAGAGCAATGCGGGTTTCTGATAGAGCCCGCAAAAGGTATTCAGAAGGATGTCGTCGCCGATTCCCGTCCGCTCGAATTCGGCGTACGACTTGTAGCGCTTTATCGCGCTCGGGCAGAAAACCGCGAAGACGACTGCACCCGCCGAAAAAGCCAGCGCCGCCGAATAGAACATGACCAGACGGAATGGAAGGTGAAGCGCCAGCCGCACGTCCGCACCCAAGATCCGTAGCTTGACGGCGCGGTCGGCAGCTTCGAACAGCTTCGCGACCAGCGGTACGAGCAACAGCCACACGTATGAGGTTTTGACGACGGGGTTTTGACCGATTACTCCGATTTGGCTCCAGAACGGTATTCGATCGACCGCCCTCCGCCAGAGGCGTTTTCTTCGTGGACTGGCCCTTGCGGGCGTGCCGCTGCCCGGCTCCGCCGGCGCTTGCGGGGTCGAAGAGGGTGTGTTTTCCACCGCTCTTGAAGTGTCGTGTGGGAGGCCGCAATGGGACGGCCGAAACGATGATTCCTGCGGATCAGCGCGACGTGGCTGCGGTCTACCGAGATTCCTCCGCGTACTCGAGCTCCGGCGGGTTATCGAGGATCCCCCGCATCTCTCCGAGCCGGCGCCGGGTCTCGCCGGTCCGACCGAGCCATCGCGCGGCGGACGGCGCCCAGCGCGGGTGCTCCTCGGGCCAGGCTCTGTAGGCGGCCTCCCACTCGGCGAGCTCCTCCCCGACGAGGTCGAGAACCGTCCCCACTTTCCCGCTTTCCCCCGCCGTTTGAAAGAGCGCGCGCGCGACGTCGAAGCGGGAACCGAAAGGAAGACTCACCCCCGCCGCTCTTGCGAGCTGCCCGAGCTTCGCGCGGGAAAGGAAGAAACCCGACCGCGCCGGCGCGAGCAGGTAGCGAAGAACGTGCGAGAGACCGACCTCTTCTTCTTCCTCGTCCCTCACCCCAACCCACTCCCCGCAAGCGGGGAGCGGGAGTGAATCCGGAATGCCCTCCATGAGCCGTTGTCGCGTGAGCTCCGCCATCGCCTTGTAGAAGGGATGGGCCGAGGGCTCCCGTTCGACGGCCAGACAGCAAACCGGGACCCACTCCAGGAGATCCGAAGAAAACTCGACGTCCTTCTCTCCACGGCTCTCGAAGTGCTCGAGAAATCCCAGGCAGAGCCCGACGTGGTCGGGCGCGCCGACTTCGGAGAGCTCGGGCGGGCAGAAGCCCCGCTCCCCGTATCGCCGCGCCACCTCCCATGCGCCCGGCCCGTTCAGCTCGCCCGAAGGATCGGTGAACGTCGTGCCGTACGGATAGACGTTCAGAAGGAAGAGGTCCGTGTACGCGGCGGCCAGCGCCGCCGGATCGTCCCCGGCGTACGGAGCCAGGGAGGGAAGCTCCCGGGCGGCGGCGAGCGCCCGCGGATCCGGCTCGCGGAGCCAGAGGCGCGAAAGCAGATCGAGAGTCGAGTTCGGCGAGCTCATTTCGGCTCAGGAGTTCGCCGGTACGCGTGCACGTCCGGCCGGAACGGGCGCAGCATCCAGTTCGGCCGCCTCCACTCGCCCGTGGGCGGACGCGTCAGAGACAACCATCGCCGGAAAACTTCGTGGGACTTCACCGTGTCCACGTGAACGTCTCCGTAGCGGTCCTGCGGCTCCGCCTTCGTGACTTTGACCTTCTGGTGCCAGCAATGGCTCCCGCTGACCGGATCGGGCTGGACGGGAAACGTCAGGTTCTGGTGCACGCCGGCGTCGGTCCACCAGATGCGCTCGGTGTCGGGATCGGAGGATTTGTAAGGCCCGACGCCTTTGCGCTGACGGAGGTCCCACCGGCCGCCGGACTCGTTCAACTCCACGAGCGCCGAGGCCGCACGGCTGACCCCCTCCCCTTCGGCCAGGCGCCAGCGGCCGAGGTGATGCGAGCAGGCGACCACACCGGGGCGGATCCCCTCCGTGACCCAGACCTTGTCCACGAACCAGCCGATCTCGGTCGAGACGCGCACGAGGTCACCGTTCACGACACCCAACCGCGCCGCGTCGGATGTGTGCATCCATGTCGGGTTGGAGTGCGAGATCTCGACCAGCCACTTCGCGTTCGCGCTGCGGGTGTGGATCAGCGTGGGCAGGCGATAGGTCGAGAGCAGGACGAACTCGTTCGCCGACCGATCGACGGAGTCGGGATGGACGTGACTTCGGACGTACTCCGGGATCGCGAGCTCCGGCCAGCCGTACTCCGCGACCGTCGCCGAGTAGAACTCGAGCTTGCGCGACGGAGTGCGGAAGCCGAACCGCGGTGAGCCGTCGATCATGACGCCGATCGGTCGGCCGAGTTCCGTGGCCGCGGGCGCGGGCGTCGGGACGATGTTCTTCGGCGCCGGGGCGGGACCCGTGGTGTAGAGGATCCCCGTCTTCGGGTCGATCTGCGCGGCGGCCGCTTCTTCCGGCGAAAGGGCGACCCGGAACTCCGCCTCCGCTCCGGCGCGGATCTCGAACGCCCCGTACTTGCGCATGTACGCGAGCGGGGTCGAGCCCTCCTTCGCGGCCGCCTCCGGCAGGCCCGGCACGGAGTTCTCGAACATCCAGCCGAAGTACTCGTCCATCGTGATGCGCTCGCCCGGACGGTACGGCGACTCGAAGTACTGGCGGACTCCGAGAGAGCCGTCGGGATCGATTTCCCAGGAGAGGTCGACCCAGAACTCCGTCTCTTCCCAGACCTGCCCCGGATTCGCTTCGTAGGTGCGGTCGACCTTTCGGCCCATGCGCTCCAGCGCGACGCGCCGCACCGGCTGGCGGAACGCGATCCACTGGCCGGCGTGCGTCTCCTGGCTCATCAGGTCGTGCCGCTCGGAAGCGTGTCCCATCGGCAGCACGTAGTCCGCCCACCACGCCGTCTCGCTCCAGGTCGGGGTCAGCGCGACGTGGAGGCCGATCTTCGACTCGTCGCGCAGGACCTCGAGCCACGTGAACCCGTCGGGGTTCGTCCACATCGGGTTGTAGACGCGCGTGAAGTAGACGTCGAGCTTCCCGCGCCCCTCCTTGAGGAAGTGCGGGAGGAGAAAGCTCATCTCGAAGTAGGAGAGCGGGTACTCGGCCGGCCACGTGAGTTCGTTCCAGCGCTTCACGTGCGGAGCGAGCTTGTGCGGCCGGGGCACCCACTTGTCCCACGCGTTGGCCGAGGTCCCCCCCTCGACGCCGATCGAGCCGGTCAAGACACTCAGGAACCAGAGGCAGCGGGCGACCTGCCAGCCCCCGAGGTTCCCCGCGGCGGCGCTCCGCCAGTTGTGCGCCGCGAGCTTCCCGCCGCAGCCGGCGACGTCCTCGGCGATGCCTTCGAGGATCCTTGCGTCGACTCCCGACTCGCGGGCCGCGAGCTCGAACGTGTATTGCGCGTAGAGGGTCTTCAGGACCGCCACGAACGACTCGAACGTGACCGGCGACGCCGGGTGGACGGCGCGCAGGTACTCCTCCCAGTTCACCCACTTCCGGACGAACTCGCGGTCGAAGCGGTCCGTCGAGATCAGGTGGTTGGCGATCGCCAGGAGGATCGCGGCCTCGGAGCCGGGCCACGGCGAGATCCAGGTGTCGGCTCGCGATGCGGTGTTGGAGAGGCGCGTGTCGAAGACGATCAGCTTCGCCCCGGCCATCTGCCCTTCCACGATCCGCTGGGCGTGCGGGTTGAAGTAGTGCCCCGTTTCCAGGTGGCTGCTGATCAGGAGGATGACGTTGGCGTTGGCGTGATCCGGGCTCGGGCGGTCGAAGCCCATCCAGAACGCGTAGCCCGCGCGCGCGCCGGCGGAGCAGATGTTGGTGTGCGAGTTGTGCCCGTCGAGCCCCCACGCCGGCAGGATCCACTCCATCAGGCCGTCGTGGCCGGGCCGGCCCACGTGGTACATGACTTCGTCGTGGCGCCCCTCGACGAGCGCCCGCCGGATCCGCCCGCCGATGTCGGCGAGAGCCTCTTCCCAGGTGACCCGCACCCAACGCCCCTCCCCGCGGGCGCCGGCGCGCTTCAGCGGATAGAGGATCCGGTCCGGGTCGTTGACCTGATTGATGGTGGCCGGCCCCTTCGCGCAGTTGCGCCCGCGGCTCCCGGGGTGCGCCGGGTTGCCCTCGAACTTGCGCACCTGCATCGTCTCTTTGTCCACCCAGCCCAGGAGCCCGCACGCCGACTCGCAGTTGAAGCAGACCGTCGGGACGAGCATGTAGCGCCGCGGCACCTTCCGCGGCCACTCCCGCTGGTCCCACTCGACCCAGTCGTCCCAGGTCTCCGGCGGTGGGTACTGCTGCATCCGCTCTCCGGCGTCGGTCGCTTGCGGCGGGAGGCGCGTGGGACGGGTCGGGTCGCTCACGGCTCGCTCAGTTGTTCGGGATCTGCTGCGGCGCCATCACGAACGCCCACTCGTAGAGGAAGAGCCCGGCGAGAGCGAGCGCGCCCGCCAGGGCGACGACGGGGAGGGATCCGCCGGCCAAGGCGATCAGGAGGAGAGGGAGAACGACGCCGCCGATCACGCTTCCCCAGAAGTGCGGCGCGTAACGTCCGTTGGTGATCAGCCGCGCGGCCGCGGCGGCGACGCCGCTCGCGTGCGGGACCGCGAACTCTGCCGCGGTCAGGAGCAGATCCACGAGCAAGCCTGCACCGAGCGTCCAGGACAGAACGCGGGTTGCTTCGGCGGGAATGCCGGCGAGGAGGCCCCCGATCGCGAGCGCGGCCGCCCCCGCCATCACCGCCTGCGCGAAGAGGTGCCCGGACAAGAGCCGGCTCTGCCAGAGGTCGCGCCCCTCGGCTTGCGCGAAAAGAAACGCCGTGTAGACCGCGGAGAGGATCGCGAGGAGGACGCCGGGCCAGGCGAGGTATCGGGCGAGGTCCGGACGGCCGAGCGCATGCCCGAGTCCGAACATCCCGGCGGCCGCGGCGAAGGCCATCAGGACGACCGCGCCGCGCGTCAGCCAGGAGCCCCACTGCGGGCGGGCGAGGATCGTCCAGAACCGCTCCGGGCGATCGAGGTCCCCGACGAGCAGGCCCGTGGTCACGCCGATGAAGAGGAGCGCCAGGAGAGAGGCGATCGTCGTGAAGAGCGGGATCGAAGGGAGGAGCCCCAGCGCGACTCCCGCCGCAGCCACCAGGAACGCCCCCGCGCCGATCGCCTTGGTGACCATGTAGGCCGGCACTTGCCAGTGCCACGGGACGCGGTGCGGGACGTTGTACGTCTCTCGCGCGCCGGAACGAAGCAGTGCGCCCGCCATCTTTCCCGGCGCGATCTGGATCGGGCCGCGCCAGTCGGTCGCCCCGTTGCCGTTGCCGTTCCCGTTTCCCTGCCCGGGCCACTCTCCCCACAGCATCCCGGATCCCTGCGACGCCGCCATCGGGAGGATCGCCGACTCCTCGGCCTCGATGTAGAAGAGCTTGGGGCGCGTGTTCTGCTCCGGCTTCCGGACGCTGACCTCGTGGGCCGCGAGCAGGCGGGAGATCTCGGAGTTCCGGTCGCTCATGTCGCCGGCGACGATGGCGTGGACCGGGCAGACGACGACGCACGCGGGCTCGAGTCCGACGTCGGTGCGGTGCGCGCAGAAGTGGCACTTGGCCGCCGTGCCGGAGTCCGGATCGATGTAGATCGCGTCGTAGGGGCAAGCCTGCATGCAGGCCTTGCAGCCGATGCAGAGCTTCGGGTCGAACTCGACGATCCCGTCTTCTCGCCGGTACATCGCCTTCGTCGGACAGATGGGTACGCACGGCGGCTTCGCGCAGTGATTGCAGCGCGTCACCTGGAAGTAACGCCGCGTGTCGGGGAACTCCCCCTTCTCGACGTACTTGACCCACGTGCGGTTGACGCCGAGCGGGATCTCGTTCTCCGACTTGCACGCGGTCGAGCAGGCGTGACAGCCGATGCACTTCCGGTTGTCGATGAGGAAGCCGTAGTTCATGCCGCGACTTCCTCCCCGAACGTCGCCACGACCGGAGCGTGATCGCTCGTGCCGAACTCCGCCAGGACCCGGCACGACGCCCCGCGGGCGAAAAGCGGCTCGCTCGCGAGCACGTAGTCCAGGCGCCACCCGATGTTGCGCTGCCTCATGTTGCGCCAGGGCGCCCACCACGTGAACAGCCCCTCGTTGTCGGGATCGAGGGCCCGGCCGACGTCGACGAGACCGCGGGACAGGATCCGCTCGATCAGCTCACGCTCCTCCGGCAGCTGGCCGATGAGGTTGGGCTTCCGCTCTTTCGGGTGCACGTCGCGCTCGGTCCGCGCGACGTTCAGATCCCCGCACAACACGAGCAGTTTCTCCTGCGCGTGCGCGTCCGCCACCCACCCGTCCATCGCCTCGAGGAAGCGCATCTTCGCGGGGAAGTCCTTGCCGCCGTTCGGCACGTAGATCGACGCGACGATCAAGTTCCCGACTTCCGCCGCCACGATGCGGTTCTCGTGGTCGAACGGCGGGTGGCCGAACCTCGGCGCGTCGGACTCGACCCGGAACGCGTCGCGCCGGACGTGGAGCCCGACGCCCGAGTACGCGCGCTCGCCGTGCCAGTAGCACCAGTAGCCCTGCATCTCGCAAAGCGCGGTCGGGACCTGCGCGGTCGCGGCCTTGATCTCCTGCAGACAGACGACGTCAGGGTGCTCGCGGTCGAGGAGCTCCAGGAACTGCGTCTCGCGGGCGCGGATCCCGTTGACGTTCCAGGTGGCGATCTTCATGAAACAGGGCCGCCCCTCACCCTGACCCTCTCCCCGCAAGCGGGGAGAGGGGACGAGAAATCACGGCTTCCTGACCGCCGGGCTGCCGGGGGTCCCGATGTCGAGTACGACCTTCCATTTGCCGTCCGGCTGCTTGCGCCAGATCGAGACGTAGGTTCCGACTGCTTTCTCGGGATTCCCGGAGTTGTCCTTCCCGATCCGCTCGTACTCGCCGATCGAGTATCCGAGGTCCGCGGAGGACGAGACGTGAACCTCGTTCGGGTGCCACTTGAGAAACAGGTTCCGGTCGGTGAAGAACGGAAGCCAGGCCTTCGACACCGCGTCCCTTCCGCGCGAGATGTCCCGGCCGAAGAACACGGCGTCGTCGTCCACGAGCGCGACGAAGCTCTCGAGGCTCCGATCGGCGACGGCCTTCGCGAGCTCGAGATCCGCGAGCTTGATTGCCCGCTTCGCGGCCTCGACGTCCGCGGTCGCCTCGTGCGCGAACAGGACGGCGGAACCGATGAGCACGAAACCGGCGGCCGCCCAGAACGCTTTGGTCACTTCTTCCCCTCCCCTTCCTTCTGAAGCTTCAGAGAAACGGAGTTCATGCAGTAGCGCTGACCCGTGGGCTGCGGCCCGTCGTCGAACACGTGGCCGAGGTGTCCGCCGCAGCGGCTGCAGACGACCTCGGTCCGCTCCATGAAGTGACTGTCGTCCGACTCGGTCGCCACGCTTTCCTCCGAAAGGGGCCGGTAGAAGCTGGGCCACCCGCTGCCCGATTCGTACTTCGTCTCCGAGCTGAAGAGCGGGTTACCGCACGCCGCGCAGACGTACGTCCCCGGCTCCTTCGTGCTCTCGTACTTCCCCGTGAAGGGACGCTCGGTCCCCTTCTCGCGGAGCACTCGGTACTCTTCGGGCGTCAGCTCGCGGCGCCACTCCTCTTCGGATTTGTTCACTTTGTCCATGGCCGCGATTCTATCCACCCGAATTGGGGTCAGGTCTCCACTTGCCACATGTCAAGAACTGTTGTCGTCATGAATCCAGCGCCTCCAGGAACTCGCGGATCGCCGCGACGCCGTCGGCCATGTTCTGGGCTTCGGTCCGGCCCGAGGCCGCCCGCGGCTTCCAGGAGTGGTCCCCGTCCTCGAGCCACACGACGCGGATGGCGTCCGAGAGCACGTAACCGGCGACGTCTTCCGGCGTGCCGAACGCGTCCCGCGTCCCCTGGACGATGAGCGCCGGCGTCGCGAGCGTTTCGAGGTGCCTCGTCCGGAGCTTGTCGGGCCGTCCCGGCGGATGGAAGGGGTATCCCAGGCACACGAGCCCGCGCGCGCCCACCTCGTCGGCAACCATGCTGGCGATCCGTCCGCCCATGGATTTCCCGCCGATCACGACCTTCCGGCCGCCGCCCAGCCTTTCCACGACCTCTTTCCAAGAGTTCCGGAGGACCGGCTCCCGATCCGGAGCACCGCCGCGCCGCCCGGTCTCGCGCCGCGCGCGCATGTAGGGGAACTCGAAGCGCGCGACCCGCACGCCTCCGCCGGCCGAGAGACCCCGGGCGACGGAGTTCAGGAAGGGCGTATTCATTGGGGCGCCGGCCCCGTGCGCGAGGACGACGGTGACGGGAGCGTCCTCGGAGCCGTCGAAGAGGAGGTCGGAATCCGCTCGGCCACTCGTCACGGGCGGATCTTAGCGGCGGAACGCCCCTTGCAGTGACCGGTTGCATGGTCACCGTCGAGGACTTCACGCGACTTACCGTCGGGTCCGACGTCCCGCTCGAAGGGAGGGTCTGCGCCTGTCCCCGGTGCGGGCGAAGCGGGGTCCCCCACGAGGAGCCGGACCGGCTCTTCGTGCACATCCAGGCGACCGAGGTCCTCTCCGACGGGATGCTCACGGAGCCCCGGGACTGCTGCCGGGTTTATCCCCCGAGGGCCGCCGGCCAGTAACCTCCCTCCCTCTCCTCCGTCTACCTGTTCGGAGGGAAGTGGTCATGCCGAGAGCCTTCGCCGGTCTATCCCTGCTTTTGTGGGTGATTTCCGCCTCCGCCGCCCGGGCCGAGGGCCCCTCGATCCAGCGCACGGTGGCGCTCGACGCGCGCGGCGCGGTCTCGATCGAGACCTTCAAGGGGGCCATCGACGTCCAGACCTGGGACGAGTCACGCGCCGAGATCTCGGCCCGAATCGAGCCCGACACGGGCTGCGGAAACAACGCCCAGCAGATGGAGCGCGTGCGGCTCACGAAGGTCGACATCGACTCGACACCGGCGCGGCTCTCGATCCGCTCGAACTACGACGCCCTGAAGGGCCTCGACCGGATCCCCATGGAGATCAAGGGTATGAACATGGAGTGCAACGCCCATCCGTTCGTCCTCTACCGGCTGCGGATTCCGCGGACGGCGCGGCTCGACATCGCGGACCACAAGTCGAAGATCACCGTCGCCGGCCTGCAGGCCGACGCGAGGATCGCGTCGCACAAGGGCTCCGTCTTCGTGAAAGAGCACGACGGCGGGCTCGATTTCCGGACTCACAAGGGGGACGCGCACGTCGAGTTCGCGCGGCTGGCCGAGAGCCGGCTCGAGACGTACAAGGGGGACATCGACGTCGCGGTACCGAGGGCCGCGGGCTTCGACCTCGACGCGCGGGTCGAGCGGCGCGGCCTTCTCGAGACGCCGTTCACCCTGGACGAGACGCAGGTCGGCCGGCGGGAACGGATCTACGAGCAGAAGATCAACGGCGGCGGCCCGCTGCTCGAGCTGTCGACGCACAACGGGAGGCTTCGGATCACCGAGAAGTAGGCCAGTTGGCCGGTGGAGACCGGACCCTCAATGTGGCAGGTGGAGACCTGACCCCGTTCGAAAGTCCCCGGGGGTGAACCCCGTGACCCGCTTGAAGACCCGGGTCATGTGGCTCTGGTCGGCGAACCCCGCGTCCACGGCGACGTCGACCAGCCGGGCGCCCGACCGGGAGATTCGCTCCGCGGCGTAGCGGACGCGGAGGCGGTGCACGTAGTCGCCGATCGGAATGCCGATCTGCCGGCGAAAGACCCGGGAGAGGTGAGCGGGATGCGTGCCGACTTCGCGCGCGACCTCCGTCAACCGCGGGCTTCGGCGGAACTCGGACTCGAGGTAGTCGACCGCGAGCGATAGCCACCGCGGACGCGCGGACTCCTCACGCGCCGCGGATCCTCCGACGAGCGTGAGCATCTCGAGAACGAGCGCCTCCGCCGCCAGCGGCGCGCCGCCGAGGCCGTCGCGATACTCCCGGAAGAGGCGTGTCGCGAGCCAGGTCACTTCGCCGCCGCGCACGTCCACCCAGGGATGCGAGTCTCCCCCGCCGGCCCGAGCCGTACCTTCCAGGGGAACCTCGACGTTGAACACGCGGGCGCCGGCGGAGCCCATCTCGCACGCGTGAGTTTCTCCCGCCGGGTGGAACGCCAGGGTGTAGGGAGCGTACGAGACGGACCGGGAGACGTATTCCTCCCGGTATCCCCCCTCGACGAGCAGGCAGAAGAACGGAAGCTCGTGGGAGTGCGGGGGGAGACGGCTCTCACCTGGGATGCAGGCCTCCGTCATTCGAAATCCGCAGGTCCCCCGGCTCCCCAGGATCCGGCCGTGAAAGGAGCCGGCGGCCAGATGCTCCCTTCCCACCCTCGTTCCTACGATTCTCACCGCCCCGGGTTCGGACCGATGTCATTTCCGTTCAAGACCCGGACCCCGGCGCCGGCGAGGATTCGAGCGGAGGATCGATTCCAATGATCAGGTTCTTTCGCAGCCCCCGTCTCCTGGTGGTCATTCTCATCGTCGCCGCGATCGCCGCCTCGTCGGTTTCCCTGCGGGGCGTGGACCAGCCCGCAAAGCACGCGACGAAACCGCGCAACCTCGCGATCTTCGTCTTCGAGGGAGTGCAGATCATCGACTACACCGCGCCCTGGGAAGTGTTCGGGCACGCCCACCCGAACGACGACCATGCGTTCGAGATCTACACGGTCGCGCCGAAGGCGGGCCCCATCACGACCGCCATGGGAATGAGCGTCAACCCGAAGTACACGTTCGCGAACGCGCCAAAGGCGGACGTTCTTGTGCTACCCGGCGGAAACGTGAAGCCGCATATGGACGATCCGCAGGTGAAGCGTTGGATCCAGGAGACGACCCGGAATGCCGAAATCGTGCTTTCGGTCTGCAACGGCGCGTTCTTCCTCGGGCGCGCGGGACTTCTCGACGGGCTCGAGGCGACGACGTTCGCCGGCTTGATCGACGAGCTCCAGCAGGCGGCGCCGAAGGCGCGGGTCGTGCGCGACCGCCGCTACGTGGACAACGGGAAGATCATCACGTCGGCGGGGCTTTCCTCGGGAATCGACGGCGCGCTGCACGTGATCGAGCGGCTCTTCGGGAAGGGTCAGGCGCAGGTGGCGGCGACGGCGCTCGAGTATGACTGGAGGCCCGACGGCGGTTACGTGCGCGCGATGCTCGCCGACCGGTATCTGAGCGGTGCGTACCGTGCGATCCGGCAGTTCCAGCGCACGGTTGTTTTGCACGAGGGAACCCGCGACTGGTGGGAGACGCGCTGGATGATCGACAGTGAGCTCTCGCCGAAGGAAGCGATCGCACGGTTCGAGAAGGAGGTTCCCCCCGCACCCGGATGGTCGCGAGACGGCGCGGCCGCAGCGACCGGGACGGACGTGGCGCGCACGGTCTGGCGCCATCGCGACGCGCAAGGCCAGGCTTGGACGGCAACGGCGACGTTCGCCCGAGGAAACGATAAGGGCAGGCTCGTCGCGAGCGCCGTGGTGGCCCGGGACGGGTCGTCGGTCAGCTCGAAGTAGCGCCCACCGTTACAACGACCTTGCCCTGGCTTTTTCGGCTCGCGAGCGCGCGATGCGCGTCGGGGAGGTTTCCGAACTCGAAACGCGGTCCGACAATGGGCCGCACGAGCCCGGCCAGTCGTTGCCGGAACACCTCGTCGGCCGCGGCGCGCAGCTCCGCCAGGCGGTTCGGCAGCAGCGACAGGTTGAAACCGATCAGGCTCCGGCAGGACCGGACGAAGGAGTACGGCGCCAGAAACCCCATGGAGATGAACTCCCGCGCCGCCCGCATCCGCGCCACACCCTTCTTCCCGGCGGCGGCGGCGAACCCGTAGAGGACGTACCGGCCTCCCCGCGTGAGCCTCGGCCAGAGCGCGCGGAACGTTTCGCCTCCGATCGCGTCGATCGTCACGTCGACCCGCGCCTCCGCGATCGCCGCGATCCGGCCGGCCGCCGCGTAGAGCGCGACGTCCGACGCTCCGAGCTCCCGGCAGATCGCGAACTTCTTCTCGGAGCCGACGAGCGCGATCGTCTTCGCCCCGGCGATCGCGAGGATCTGGAGGAGCGCCGTCCCGACCCCGCCGGCCGCCGCCGTCACCACGACCGTCTCGCCCGCCCGCACCCGCGCCTCGTCGATCGCGTAGCGCGCGGTCAGGAACGCGACCGGCATGGCGGCGGCTTCCACCGGATCGACGCCCGCGGGCAGCGCAAACGCGTTCGACGCCCGGCAGACGACGCGCTCCGCGTAGCCGCCGAAGATCGGGACGGCCGCGACGGGCCGGCCCGGCTCGAGGTTCGAGACGCCGGGGCCCACCGCCTCGACGACGCCGGAAATCTCCATCCCCGGCACGAACGGTGGTCGCGGCGTGTTGGGATAGGCCCCGGCGCGCGCGAAGAGGTCGGCGAAGTTGATCCCGATCGCGGCCGTTCGGATCGCCACCTCGCCCGGTCCGGGCGGGAGGTCGTCCCGCTCGCGGAGCTGCAGGCGCTCGGGTCCGCCGAACCGGTCGACGAACCAGGCGCGAGAGCTCACGCGCCTTCTATCCGAGCTGCCCGACCAGCCGCTTGAGGACCCCCTCCTTGTGCTTGAGCGCCTCCCGGAAATCCATGCTGTCGGTGTTCGACACCTCCATGCGCAGCTCGGAGATGTACTCCTCGAGCACCGACTTCAAGATTTCCGCCTCCTCATCCGCGAGCTGGATCGTCCGGCTCATTCCGTTCCTCCGATGGGGTCGATCCTACTTCTTCGTACGGCGCGCCAGCTCCGCCCACGCATAGACGAGCGCCAGGCCCCGCCACGGCCTCCACCGTTCGGCGTAGAGCCGCATCTCCGACTCGGTGGCTCGGCGGCCGTGCTCGAACAGCCCCTCCGCCAGGTACTTCACGATGCCGAGATCGCCTGCCGGGAAAGCATCCGCGCGCGCGAGCCCGCGCAGCAGGGCCGTCTCCGCCGTCCAGCGCCCGATGCCTTTGATCTCCGTGAGGCGCTCCACCGCGGCCTCCTCCGGCAGCATGGCGATCTCGTCCTCCGAGAGACGCCCGCTCGAGAACGCGCGCGCAAGACGCCGGACCGTCCCGACCTTGTTCGCGGACATGCGGAAGCCCTCGAGCCCGCGTTCTCCCGCCGCCGCAATGGCATCGGGCAGCGGAAACGCGATGTACTTCTCGCCGCGCACGGTCCGGCTCCGGCCGAAAGCGGTCGCGAGGTGCGCGCGGATGCTGAACGCGAAGGACAGGTTGATCTGCTGCGTCAGGACGGCCGTGACCAGGGCCTCCCACAGCGACGGATAGCCGCCGATCTTGAGCCCCCGAAAACGCCTCACGAGAGGAGCGAGAAGCGGATCGGCACGCGCCGCCCGGTAGAAGAGCGTGAGGTCGGTCGCGGCGCCCAGCGCGCCGTTCACGAGCCGCTCCGCCGCGGCGCGCGCGCGAGGCGAATCCGCGCCCGGACCCTCGAGAGTCACGCGGAGATCCGGGTTCATCGCGCCGCCGCTCTGCTCGACCGTGGCGAGGACGGCGCCCCGCCCGACCGCAAGAAGGCGCCGGTACGTCGTTCCGTCGAAGCGATCCACCGGGTCGGGAAATCGCGAGTAGCGCCCCCCCGTCAGCGCCAGCGAATACGGGCGCGGAGGCCGGATCGAGAAGCGGCGCTTCACGCGGGGGGATAAATGAGTAGACCGACCTGCGCGATCATTTTCCAGCCGGCGTCCGCTCTCGTGTAGATCTTGCAGGCTCGACCGAGCCAGTGAAAGTCGTTTCCCTCCCGATCCCGCCACAGCGTGTCGACGTCCACGACGGCGAAGGCGCCGTCCCCCTCGTCGGAGACCTCGATGCGGACGACGGACCGCCGGTTGTGCACGAGCGCGTGCGTGCGGAAGAGCTCCTCCCAGTTGCGGCGCCAGCGGGCGGCGTCGAAGCGACCGAACGGCATGACCCAGTCGACGGGGTCGTGCGCCGCCGGTCCGGG
>DATIBN010000115.1:0-2429 GCA_035457525.1 Thermoanaerobaculia bacterium
GGGCTGGTTGCCGGCTCGGCGTGCTCGGCGGTCGGCCGAAGCGGAGCACGGCGCGGGGTCGTAGGCGAGCCTCTCACTCAGCCGTAGAAGACCTCCGCGACCTCGAGGAGCTCCGGGTCGACCGTCTTCAGGCGGCCGACCGCCTCGGCGAGCGGCACGCGGACGATCTTCGAGGCGGAGAGCGCTACCATCTGCGTGAACGCGCCGTCGTGGACGGCGTCGATCGCCGCGATTCCGAAGCGCGTCGCGAGAACGCGGTCGAACGCGGTCGGCGTGCCCCCGCGCTGGACGTGCCCCAGGACCGTGACCCGCGTGTCGAAGCCGGTGCGCTGCCGGATCTCGCGGGCGAGAACCTCGCCGATGCCTCCCAGCCGGACGTGCCCGAACTCGTCGATCTCCCCGGACTGAACCACCATCGAGCCTTCCTTCGGCTGCGCGCCCTCGGCGACGACGATGATCGACGCGTAACGCCCCTTCTCGTGTCTCTCGACGAGGGTCTCGCAGACCCGCGCGATGTCGAACTCGCGCTCGGGAACCAGGATGTAGGCGGCGCCCCCCGCGATGCCGGCCTGGATCGCGATCCAGCCGGCGTGGCGGCCCATCACCTCGCAGATCAGGACGCGGTTGTGCGACTCCGCGGTCGTGTGCAGGCGGTCGATCGCGTCGACCGCGATCTGGACGGCGGTGTCGAATCCGAACGTGACCTCGGTTCCGGACAGATCGTTGTCGATCGTCTTCGGCACGCCTACGACGCGGATCCCGCGCCCGGCGAGCTTCAGCGCCACTCCGAGCGTGTCCTCGCCTCCGATCGCGATCAGGGCGTCGATCTCGAGGCGCGCCATCGTCGCCTCCAGTTTCTCGGGACCCCCTTCGACCTTGAACGGGTTCGTCCGGGACGTGCCGAGGATCGTCCCACCTCGCGGAAGGAGTCCGCGCGTGCCCTCCGACGTGAGCGCGAGCGCCTTGCCCTCGATCAGCCCCCGCCATCCATCGGCGAATCCCGTGAACTCGTCGCCGTAGACCTTCTCGCCCTTGCGGACGACCGCCCGGATCACCGCGTTCAGCCCGGGCGCGTCGCCTCCTCCCGTGAGAACTCCCACACGCATGGTCGCCTCCGGATGCGACTCTAGCCCGAGCCCTCCGAGAACAGGTCCCCCTGCGGAGACGGGCGGCGAAACGGGGACGGGTCGTCGGCGGCATCGTCCTCGTCCCCGGCGTTGATGCCGAGCCGCCGGCACTGCGCGTCGAAGAGAGCCTCGATCGTCTCCCAGCGGGGGCCGCGACCCACCATCCGTTGGTGGAACTCGGTCTCGTTGCGCTTGCCGCCCCGCATCTCCTCGATCGCGTGGAAGATCTTGTTCGCGCGATCGGGGAACGCCTCCATGAGCCTCTGCTCGAACACGGGAAGCGTCTGGCCGGAAAGCCGGATGAGGATCAGGAACGCCCGCTTTGCGCCGGCGTCCCGCGCGCGCTCCAGGAGCTCCGCGATGTGGCTGTCGTTCAGGCCCGGAATCACCGGCGCGATCCCGATGCCGGTCGGAACTCCCGCCTCCGAGAGCATGTGCAGGGTCTCGAAGCGCTGGGAGGGGAGGCTGGCTCCCGGCTCGATCGCGCGCCCGGTCGCGTCGTCGGCGAAAGGGATCGAGAGCGTCGCCGAGACCCGCGTCTCGCGGGACATGGCGGCGAGAAGGTCGATGTCCCGCCGGATCAGGGCCCCCTTGGTGATCAGACAGACGGGGTTGCGGAACTCGCGGCAGACCTCGAGCACCTTGCGCGTCAGCCCGTACACCGCTTCGAGGGGCTGATAGCAGTCGGTGTTGCCCGAGAGCGCGATGGGGTCGCCCTTCCACGACGGCCGGAGGAATTCCTCTTGCAGCTTCTCGGCGACGTTCGTCTTGACGACGATCTTCCGATCGAAGTCCGTGCCCGCCCCGAATCCCCAGTACTGGTGGCTGGAGCGGGCGTAGCAGTACGAGCACGCGTGGAAGCATCCTCGGTACGGGTTCAGGCTCCATCGGAAACCGACGTCGGGGCTGTCGTTCTCGGCGAGCGCGCGCTTGACCTCCTCCTCGTAGACCTCGAGCTCCGCGGCGGGAGGCTCGCCCAGCCACTCGACCTCGGTCGCGGCCCACGGATTTGGAGGATTGGAGACGCGCTTCAGCACGCGGCTGAGACTAGCAGTTGCGCCCTTTTTACGCCAGCGGTGATCGTAGAGTCCGGGGATGCGAAAACTCGCCATGGGGCTAATCGTTTCGCTTTCGGCTGTCGTTCGCGCGCAGAGCCACCACGAGCAGCCCCCGGCCGATCCCTTCCGGCTGAAGGCGCTCTCCGGCGGCGTCCATGCGCTCTACGGACGGGGCGGCAACATCGGCTTCCTCGTGGGGCCGGATGCGATTCTGGTCGTGGATTCCCAGTTCCGCGACCTCGCT
>DATIBN010000116.1:0-14062 GCA_035457525.1 Thermoanaerobaculia bacterium
CAGAGAGAGATCGTCCCAGGTCGCCCGTGCCGCAATGCGAGACCCGAAAGGCTTCCGCGTCTTTGGCCGTGACTCCCGAGGCTTGATCGGTTTCATCTAGGTCCCGTGTCAGCAGGACGACGACTCGAGTCTCGGTCGACCTCGCCCGTGTCGCAGAGCCCGGAAAGGGCTAGATCGTGATCGTCTGCCCCTCGAACCCTTTGAAGGAGAAGCTGCAGATCTCCCGGTAGGTCTCGCGCTGCTCCTCGAGGATACCGACCCCGATCTCCTCGCCGAGCTTCAAAGACTCCCAGTAGTCGGAGCGGTAGTGGAACCCCGCTCCGTTGCGGCCGATCCCGACGTTGGCGGCGAGCTTGTCGAGCTCGTTCCCCACGGTGAGCGCCGGCCCGTTGTAGGCCAGGAGCGTCGTTCCCGAGGCGTCCGGGACCACCGGGTTTCGCAGAACGTGCGCGTTGTCGAACCAGGCCTTCAGGATCGTGACGCAGGCGCCGGCCACCGTGGCGTGACCCGCTCCGTACGACGGGTGCGTCGGGGCGCCCTCCGGCGCGATGGTCGGCAGCAGGTACGTCCCGTTGCGCGAGTACAACGCGTCGAGCGCCGAAGAATTGAGCACGTCCTGGCTGACGGGGTAGCTCCGCCCGGTGCGCGTGTGGTGAACGAGGCCTGCGAAGGCCTCGGGCCGCAGGCGCCGGTGCACGAACCACTTCTGATACCAGACGGCCTTCAACGCCCGTGTCGCCACCTCCGTCACGAGCGAGAGGATGTGCGGTCCTCCGAACGTCCCGAAACCGATCTGCGTCGAGGATTCGCGATACGGCATTCCCCCCGCGAACGGCGCGCCGATGTCGAGCAGGATCAGGCACGCCTGGTGGTACGCCTGGTAGAGCGCGTCCACGTGGACCCACTGGCCGAGGTCGCGCAGGTTGCGGATGTACCGCGGGGAGGAGTCGAGCGGATACGAGTAGTCCTCGAAGCCGTTCTGCGCCGCGAGCCAGTCCTCGTATCGATAGAGATACTCCGTGCCGGCCGGGAGCGTCCAGACCCGCTGGTTCACCGTCAGCGCCCCCATGTGGAAGCCCTGCCAGAGGAACTGCGAGAGATACGGCCCGACGAGATCGCCCGGAGTCGAACCGCGGAAGATGGTCTCGGGGGTCACGCGGCCGGCGGCCTTCGGTCCGCGAAAGTCGGGAAACCGCGACATGTCCGCCGCCGCGTCGGCGACGACCGTGCTCGCCCCGTAGTCCGAGAAGTGAACGTCGCGGCAGAGCGCCATCCAGTAGACCTCGCCGAGCTCGGATCCCCCTTCGCCGCTCGCGATGGTCGGCGCGGGAGCCTGCGCAAGGTGGTGTGCGTCGGGCCCCTCGAGGTCGAAGGCCATTCCGGCGAGCGGGTTGGTCAGCTTCCGTCCCATCCCCATCGGGATCGCTTCGAGACGCGCGGCGTTTCCGGTCGAGAGCGCCTCGAGGTAGGAGTCGTAAGCGGACGCCTCGACTTCTCCGAACGCGTTGTGCGGAAGCCCCTTGGAGAAGCTGGCGATGCGGGCTGGGTAGAGCGTCTCCTCGCCGTTCGGCGTCTGCGTAACGACCGCGCGGTTGCGCGCGAGCTCCGCGGCGCGCATGCGCACCTCGTACGACCGGGCGGTTCGGGAAGCGGGCGAGTCGAGGAGCGACCCGGGATTCTTGCCGGACGGAGGCGTACCGCCCTGCGGTGTGGCGGCCGTCAGGCCGGCGATCGACGCGGCTCCGATTCCGATCTGGCCCAGGAAAGAGCGGCGGTCGACGCCGCGACGACGACCCGATGACTTGGACGACATTGTGTACTCCCGGTTTGCGCCGATTCTGCTCCAGCCGAGCCGCGCGCGGCAAGCCCCGCGCCGAAGACTTACAGTTGTGGAGTCGGCGTCAGCGGCCGGCCTTCCTCGTCCTCGTAATAGACCCCGGCTTTCTGGGTCGCCGCGGGGGTGGGCGTTCTCGGCGGCCGTGTGGAACGCGGGGATACCGCCCGGGTCGCGATCGGGGTGACGACAGGTGTCGTCACACCGGCCGTGACGGGCGTCACAACCGGCGTCGTCGCGACGACCGTCGGAACGTGCTGCTCGTAAAGGACCCCGGGTGACCGCTCACCGGCGGATGCCGTGATCACCGGCATCGACGCGGCCGTCGGCGTGGGGCTCGGCCTGCCGGGAGCGGTCGGGACGGCAGCCGCGGCTGCGGTCGGACGCATCGCCGCCGGGCGGGGGGTGAACGTCGCGGCGGGAGCCGGAGCCGCCGGAGCCGGCTCGAAGACCTCGGTCGGCGCGGCGGCGGGGGTGATGATGCGCGCCACGGTGTGCTTCGTCGAGCGACAGGTCGAGGTCGGCAGGAGCGCGGCCGCCGCGAACAGGAGGAAGACGAGAAGTCGTTTCAAGCGGGCCGAATCATATCGTCGGACAGTCGGCCAATCCCTCTATTTCGGGCGTTCCGCGGCGGTCGACCAGTACAGCGCATTGAAAAGAAAGGGAAACGTGCCGTGCGTCTGGGCGCGGTGCTGCGGGCGGAAACCCAGCAGGACGATCTTCCCTTTTCCGTACGTCGTCGCGACCGCCGCCGCGCGCCGCGCGAGCCGGTCTTCGCCGCGGATCCACCCGGAGAGAAGGACGTCGCGGGACGACTCGGGATAGGCGGCGAGCACCCAGCGCTGGAGCTCGGCGCCCCCGGCCGCGGTCTGGAACACGGTCGAGTCGTCCACGAACGCCGCAACCTCCTCCGGCAGCCCATCGGTCACGGGATGCCCCGGAGTGACGCGGAGGCGCACGAGCGCCCCGGCGGAGGAGAAGTCGTCCGCCTTCGCTCGATACAGCACGTTGCGCACGGGGATGTTGAAGCTCTCGATCACCCAGTCGGACGCGGAGTCGAACGCGACCAGCGTCCCGCCCGCTTCGACGAAGTCGGCGAGCGCTTTCGCGCCCTCCTTTTCGAGGCCCCCGGCGTACTCCGGAGGGAGATCCGCGAAGTAGCGCATCCCGCCCTCCTCGACCCGCGGCTTCCCGTTCGCGATCACCTCTTTCTCGACGTCGGGCAACACGATCGCATCGAACTTCTCGGCGAGGCGGCCGGCGCGGACCGTCTTGTTGTCGACGCTCTTCGGGTCGAACCCGTACTGCTCGAGGACCCACCGCGTCCACCCTTCGTCCATCGATGCTGCCCACGGCTTGTAGAGGCCGACTCGGGGCGCGCGGACTTTTTCGACGGAGGCCGGAGCCGAGGACACGGGCTCCCACTCGACCGCGGAGTCGGGCACAACAGGCGCCGCGGCGCGCGCGCCGGCCGCGTCGAGGAAGACGGTGCCCGCCGGCCAGGTCTGCCCGGCATGCGTGAGCGGCGCGCGCGCGATCGTCACGCTGGCGCCCCGGGCACGCAGCGCGGCGTTCACCACCTTCGCGTTCTCCGGGCTGCCGGGCTTGAGGGCGAACGCGCCGCCGGAGGGCTCCGGGGTCGGTTCGGCGAGCGGTCGATACCGCGCAAGCCCTTCCGGAAGGGTCGTCTTCTCCACCCGGACACCCATCATGAGCGGCAGGGTCCACGCCGAGACGTCGTATGGGCGCACGATCTCCTTGCCCGCGACGAGCTTCACCTCGGGGTAGCGCTGCGGCGTGAACATCTCGTTCACGAACTTGCCGTACGGCTGCGCGAGCGGGATCCAGAAGTCGCCGTTGCCCGCCGTGAAGACCTGAACATTGTGCTCGTTCATCAATCGCGCGAGCTGCACAGCGCTCGGCCGGTCCGGCTGATCCGACGGAATCCGCCAGGCGTCCCGCGGCCCGGCGGCGGCGATCGCGGCGCGAGAGCGGGCGAGCATGTTGCGCAGGAAGTCTTCGCGGCGATCGGCGCAGGTCTCGAGAATCGCGTCCGAGGCGATCCGCTCGTAGTCCACGATGTCGCGCAGCCTCCACGCGCCGCCCGGCCAGGGGTTGGGGAAGTTCGTCTGGGGCCCGTACTCGACGAGCCCCTTGCGGCCGCCGGCGAGCTCGCCCGGGGGGATCACGATCGGAGTGGCGAATCGCACCGAGGCAACCTCCGTGAGGAGACCCGACATGTTCTTCCACCATCCCGTGTTCTTCGTGCCTCCCGGCCAGTACGCGTCGTACGAGTAGCCGTAGATCACGCCGGACTTGCCGGCCTGCTCGAGGCGCATCGCCATGTTCGCGCCGATGACGTTCACGTCCCTCCAGACCAGGGGGTGGATGTCCGGATCGACCGGGTCGGCGTACGGCGGCACGAAGATCCGCGGTCCGGTCGATCCCATCTGGTGCTCGTCCAGGAAGATCTGCGGGAACCACTCGTGGTACATGACGCGGCTCATCGCGCGCGTCTCCTTCTGCGTGAGCATGAACCAGTCGCGGTTGTTGTCGTGGCCGACGTAGTGGTGGTAGAGCCAGGGCATCCGGCTCCCCTCGAACTTCGTGCCGAGGTTCTTGCGGTACCACCCGGTCTCCATCATCTGCCCGTCGGGGTTCAGGGACGGCACGAGGAGCAGCACCACGTTTTCGAGCCGGCGCTTCGTCTCGGCGTCCTCGGCCGTGGCGAGCGCGTGCGCCCACTCCATCGCCATCTGGGAAGCGCCGATCTCGGTCGAGTGGATGTTGCAGGTGATCAGAAGGACGACCTTCCCCTCCCGGACGAGGGTCTGCGCGTCGGCGTCGGAGAGACCGCGCGGGTCCGCCAGCCGGCGGGCGACCTCGCGGATCCTCCGGGAGTTCGCGATGTTCTGCTCGGAGGAGATGACCGCCATGATCATGTCCTCCCCGAGGGTCGTCTTGCCGAGATCCTGGACCTCGACCCGCGGCGAAGCGGAGTCGAGCATCCGGAAGTACGACACGATCTGCCGGTAGTCGGCGATCTTCCGGTCGGCGCCGACCGGGAACCCGAGGAAGTCCGAGGGGGATCGGATCGGCGCAGCGGACGCATCCGCGAGGGACACCGCAGCCACCGCGCAGGCAGCGAGCAGTCGCTTCATGGGTGGATTCTCCTGTCCGGAAGTCTATCCGGAGGGAGCCGAAAGGAGAGGCGCTTCGGGTCCCGCTCTCGGGCCATCCGAAGCGCCTCGGTGATCCGGTCGTGCATCGCGCGACCGGAAAAGAGAAGTCCGGTTAGCTACGGGTCGGCGCCTTGCCCGCCGAACCCGTCGTGGATTGGCCGCGCTGGCTGCCGGATGTGGACTGGCTGCCCGACGCCGACTGGCTGCGATTGAAGTCGCTCTCGTCGCCGTTGCCCTGGATGCGGAGCCGGTTGTGCACCTGCTTCACGCCCGGGGTGTCCTCGACGACGTCCTCCGCCAGCCGCTTGGTCCGCCGGTCCGGCACCGTGCCCTCGAGAATCACCTCGGCGGTCTCGACGCGGACCTCGATCTCGGTGGCGTCGATCTCCCCATGCTGCTCGAGCCGGTCGCTCACGTCCTCGCGAATGCGGTCATCCGAGCGCGTGTAGTTCTTGGGACCCCGCCCGGTGAAGCGGCCGCGGGTCCGCGTTGAACCGTACTGGCCCTCCGAATACCCGGACGTCGGAAACGAGCCGAACTGCGACGACGTCCCCTCGCGGAAGCCGGTCTGTCCGTATCCGCCACCGGTTGGGAACCCGCCCCAGCCGCTCTCGCGGTCCATGCCTTCGAAGCCGCGCCCGTAGCCGCCGCGCCCGAACTCCGGGCTCGCGCCCGACGAGCCAAAGCGTCCCGGAGTCTCGGAGCCCTGGGGACGGTAGCCCTGTGAGCCGAATCCCTGCGACCCGTAGCCC
Organism: Thermoanaerobaculia bacterium; assembly: GCA_035457525.1. Classification (GTDB taxonomy): domain Bacteria; phylum Acidobacteriota; class Thermoanaerobaculia; order UBA5066; family Gp7-AA6; genus Gp7-AA6. Next base: position 5,769 of record DATIBN010000116.1, read on the forward strand.
CGGAACCGATCGCTTTGCGGCTGCGAGCCGTAAGACTCGCCGAAGTACCCGCGGCCGCTCTGCCATCCCTGGCTGCGTCCGCCGGTCTCATACTCGCGCCCGAACTGCTGCGGTCCGCGGCTGCGTTCCTCGTAGTCACTCCGTCCGTACTGGCTGCGCTCGCCACGCTCCTCGGCGCCGCCGCGAAATTCCTCGTCGCGATCTCTGTCTCGATACGCCATGAGACCTCCTTGGTCGAAAGATTTTTCCCGCCGGAGCTCTTGTTGAGCTTCGACGAGACACCGAACGAACTGAAAGCCGACGCTTTTTTCCCTGCAACATGGGTGCCGCCGGATCGGAGCGAGGAAGGAGGAACTAGAGACCGAATCCGAAACCGAGCAGCACGTGAAACGCGGCGTTCGCGGTGCGAGCGTGGCCGGTCTGGATCGGAACGCGGGCCCACGAGAGCGTGACCTGAGCCTCGGCGCTCGCGAAGAATGTCCGCGAGATCGCGAAGCTCCGACCGGCGCCCGCGAGAAGCGCGGCGCCACTGACGTGATAACCGGCGTCGAAGAGACCTCCTCCCGGATCGGCTCCGCGGCCGCGGATCCGCCCCTCGACGTGCGTGATCACGGGGCCGGCGCCCACGCGCCAGTCGACGACGCGAGTCCGGCTCGCGCGCTGGAGGGTCAGAAAGTTCCAGCCATGGGAGATCTCGAAGTGCTCGATCTCGGGGGGCGGGTCCGCCAGATAGAGCTTGTGGTGGAGGAGCTGCAGCTCCCATCCGCGGCGTTCCTTCCAGAGACCGATGCGCGCCGCGTAGTACGGGGGAGAGTCGAACGGCCGCGTTTCCCAGTCGGCGTCCACCGAGAGGCGTTCGAGATCCGACTGGTCGATCGTGAGCGTCGTCGGCACGCTCCAGGCCGCGCCGCCGAAGATCTCCGCGCGGAAATGGTGCTGTGCGCGGGCGGCCAGAGGAGACAGGAGAAACGCCGCCGCCACAGCGACGGCTCGGCACCTGAGAACGTCGCGGGGACAGGTCCTGCGGGCCTGCACCCGCTTCTAAATCTCCCGGACGTACTTCGCCGCGTCCATGCGCCACACGACGACGCCACAGAAGCGATCTCCTTCGGGGCAGACCGGCCGGACGCCCGCGTGGTGGCGCAACGTGCACGGCGGGAGGAGCCACGGCCCGATTCGGGGGTTCACCTCGCGGATCTGGAGGGCCTCGTCGAGCGACGCCCGCCAGATCTCCTCCTGCGCGTTGTAACAGAGGCGCATGGCGAACTTGTGGTGCAGGTTCAGGAGATCAGCCGACTCCGTGAAGCGGATGGCGACCGCGTTGGGGAGGAGGTAGGCGGCGAACTCGTCGGAAACACCGCGCGAGCGGAGCTCGTTGATGGCCTCCCACGTGTCCCGCATCGTCCGCTCGTAGAGCTCCCGTGCTTCCGGCACCTCGGCGAGCAGCATGGGAACGACGTAGTCGGGCTCCTCCGAGAGATAACCCGGCCGCGCCGGCCGCGAGCCCGGCGTCATGCGATGGCGCTGGTCCTGGCTGTCGGCCGTGTGCGAGAGCTTCTTGCGGAACGTGTACGACGGATGGAACATCGCGCGCGAGAGCTTGCCGTGCGTGGTGAGCGTCAGCGTCTCGCCCAGCGAGCGGTTGCGCGCGGGGTCGAGGACGAGAACGATCGCCTCCGAGTCGGACAGCGCCGACCTCGGAACACCGAGAACCTCGCGCACCGACGAGGCGAGGAGCTCCTCGTTGTTCCCCTTCCAGTCCACCAGCCGCGACACGCGGCCGTCGAGCTCACGGTCGAATTCCGCGCGGAACTCCCGGTCCGATGCGCGGGCGCGCGGCAGCGCCTCGAACGCGGCGAACTCCGGCGTCTCCTCGAGCGGCAGCGGGTCCTGGAGGACGGCCGCGTAGAGCGGATCGCTCCGCAGGACCTCCGCCACCATCTGGGAGACCACCTCCCGCTGCTCGACGGGCGCGTCGTACGTCTCGCACAGCCGCCAGTAGCGGAAGAGCGTGATCCCGGAGACCGTGTGGTACAGGTAGGCGAAGGTCGCGACCGGCAGCACGTAGCGCGCGATCTCCTGCGCGCGCTTCTGGACCGCGCCGCCCCATTTCTCCCGGCCGTTGCCCCGCGCCCTTCCCGGAAAGAGCCCGAAGTAGCGCTCTCCCGCGAGCGGCGTCAGAAGCTCCGTCAGCCGTCGGTACGCCGCCTCCTGCTTCCGCGCGGTCGCCTCGAAGATCTCGCGCTCGGCCGGGAGCATGGGAGGAACCGCGTAGTTGCCGGGCTTGACCTCGACGTACCGCTGCGAGACCTGCTCCGAATTGTAGAAAGGGTGCGAGTGGAGAAACGACCAGAGGAAGTGCCTCGAGACGTTCTCCATGGCGAACTGGAAGTGCGCGTGCTGGAACGTCGTGTGGTGTCCCGCCTCGTAGATGGATTTCGCGAGAGCGTCGCGCCGCTCCGGCTTCGCCGACGCCTGGTCCTCCGTGACGATTCCCTTCGAGGAGTAGCACGTCCGCGCCGTCGCAACGACGTTCTCGAACGGCCTCTCGAACGCGTGGACGAGGCGGACGCGCGGGGCGGGCGAGAGGAACCGGAACTCGGTTTCGGGTCGGGGAACGGCCGACATGGGATCGCGCCATTATGGCATCCGCGTTTCGCGTTTCGGCGCCCATGTTCCCGGGCAAACCTCCGTCCGTGGCCGGTTGAAAAGGGGGAGTGAAACGGTCCATATTGGGCGTTCGACATGACGGTGAAGCTGCCCATCTACATGGACCATCACGCCACGACGCCCGTGGACCCGCGGGTGCTCGAGGCGATGATGCCCTACTTCACGCGCGCGTTCGGGAACGCGGCCTCGCGGAGCCACGTTTTCGGGTGGGAGGCGGAGGCCGCGGTCGACGAAGCCCGCAGCCAGGTCGCCGCCGGGATGAACGCGCAGCCGCGCGAGATCGTCTTCACGAGCGGAGCGACCGAGAGCGACAACATGGCCATCCTCGGGGTCGCGCGCGCGTACCGCGAGAAGGGGAGGCACGTCGTCACCGCGGTGAGCGAGCACACCGCCGTCCTCGACCCGTGCCACGCCCTCGAGCGTGAGGGCTTCGACGTCACGTTCCTCTATCCCGACCGCACGGGCGCGATCGAGGTCGGGCAGGTCCGCGAGAGCCTGCGCGACGACACGATCCTCGTCACGCTCATGCTCGCCAACAACGAGATCGGAACGATCCTCCCGCTCGCCGAGATCGGCGCCGCCTGCCGCGAGAGGGGCGTCCTCTTCCACTCCGACGCCGTGCAGGGCTTCGGCAAGGTGCCCTTCGACGTCGAGGAGATGAACGTGGACCTCGCGTCGGTCACGGCGCACAAGTTGTACGGTCCCAAGGGGATCGGTGCTCTCTACGTCCGGGCGCGGAAGCCGCGGGTGCGGCTCGAGCCGATCCTCCACGGAGGCGGCCACGAGCGCGGGCTCCGGTCCGGCACGCTGAACGTTCCGGGAATCGTCGGTTTCGGCAAGGCCGTCGAGATCTCGGTCGCCGGGCGGGAGGACGAGGCCCGCCGCCTCCGGCTCCTGCGCCGGCGGCTGTCCGACGGGATCCTCGGGAGGGTGTCCGACGTCTCTTTGAACGGCCCGCCGCTGCCGGAGATCGGGCCGGACGGCTCGCTCGCCGCGGGGACCTTCGAGCGCCGGTTGCCCGGCAACCTCAACCTCGCGTTCGCCGGAGTCGAGGGGGAGGCGCTGCTGATGGGTTTGAAGGACGTCGCGGTCTCCTCCGGGTCGGCGTGCACGTCCGCGACTCTGCGTCCCTCGCACGTGCTGAAGGCGATCGGCGTGCCCGACGACCTCGCGCACGCGTCGATCCGGTTCGGCCTCGGCCGGTCCAACACGGAGGAGGAAGTCGACTACGCCGTCGGCGCCGTGGCGGCCACCGTACGGCGCCTCCGCGAGCTGGCGCCCTCGTACGGCGCCCCGAAGGCCTCGGCGGGCTAGGGGATTGCAGGGATGCCGGGCGTGACGGAAGCCGGAGTGGTCGTGGTGGCCGAGTGTACGGGCTGCGGCGCGGCGCGGGTCTCGCCGGTCGTCTGCCAGGAGTGCGGTGCCATCTCCGAGTTCCCGCCGGGCGCTTTCGAGCGCTTCGGTCTCGTGCGCTCCTGGGCGGTCGATCTCGCGGCGCTCGAGGAACGATACGACCGGCTCTCCCGGGCCCTCAGAGAGAAGTCGTCGGCGCGCGACGATGCGCGGGCCCGCGTCCCCGCGGCCGTCGAGGCGCTCGACGCCGCCCGGCGCACCCTGCTGGATCCGATCGAGCGCGGGCGTTTCCTCCTGACGTCGTATGGAGGCGCGGAACGCGAGAAGCCGGTCCGCAAGCGCGAGTTCCAGAGCGAGGTGATGGAGCTCGACGAGACCGCCGCCCGGGCGCGGCGGGAAGGGGACTCCGCCCGCCTCGCGTCGGTCGTCCTGGAGGCGGAGGAGAAGCTCGCGTCGGCGATCATGGCGGCCGGGCAGAGCTTCACGCGACTCGAGCGCGCCTTCGTCGAGGAGCTCGGCGCCGCCGCGGACGCTCTCGCCGAAGCGCGGCTCTGGCGTCGGAAGGTGGACGAGCTGCGGGCGAAGCTCGGCAGCTAGGTCCCGGATCGGAATGACGGAGGCCGGGGAGCCGAACCTTCTCGTCGGGATCGCTCGCGGGACCGGCGAGTACCGCTTGCTCCTCGAGCATGTCGCGGGGACAGGTCCTGCGGGCCTGCACCCGCAAGAGTCCATCCGCCGCGCCGTGACTCTCGTCGGAGCGGCCGGGGCGCTCCCCGGCGTCCTCATCGCCGCCCTCCGCGAGGACCTCGGGCGGCCCGTCGCCGTCGTGGTCGCAGACGAGGAAGAGTCCGAGCGCCTGCGCCAGGACCTTCACGCGGCGGGCCTCGGGCTCGTCTTCCACGCCCCCGCGCCGACGCTGACGCCATACCAGCGCATTCCCCCGTCGCTGAAGGCGCGGCGGGACGAGTTCGCGTTGCTCGCCGCGCTGTCCCGGCCCGGTGGAGTGGACGCGATCGTGCTCCCGGCGCGGTCGCTCTTCACCCGGCTTCCCGCACCGGAAAGGCTCGGAGCGCTCTCCGTCTCGCTCGAGGAGGGGCAGGAGATCTCGCTGCCACGTGTCGTGTCGCAGTTGACCCGGGTGGGCTACCGGCGGGTGGACCTCGTCGTCGAGACGGGCGACCTTGCGGTCCGCGGCGGCCTGTTCGACGTGTTTCCACCCGACCGCGACCTGCCGCTGCGCGTCGAGCTCGACGGCGATCGCATCGCGTCCCTGCGCGTCTTCGATCCCGACACGCAGCGGTCGAAAGAGCGCCTCTCCTCGGCGGCCGTCCCGCCGTTCGCGTCGGCCGAGGACGCGGTCGAGCCGAGGATGCTCCTCGAACAGCGGATCGGCCGGCTGCCCTCGGAAGCCGAGCGGATCGTCTTTGCCCCCGCGGTCGAGCCCATGCCGTCCGGCTGGCTCGATCACGCCCGGGACGCGGTGCTGGTCGTCGTCGAGCCTTCGGCGGTGACGGAGGAGCTCGACGGGTTCGCCGAGCGCGTGGCGGCGGATCGCGATCCCGACCGCGATTTCTTCGCTCCGGAAGAGCTCGTCCATCCGGTCGAGCGCCTTCGCCAGGCAATCGACGGCGCGAGCCTCTTCTTCGACCGCGTCGGTCTGTCGGCGAAGGGAGAGAGGGTGCGCCTGCCGGCCGAACCGATCGCCGCGCACGCCGGGCGGACCGCCGAGGCCGCGGGGGAGCTCTCCCGGGCGCTCGACGCGGGCGAGGAGATCTTCGTCGCAGTCCGGCCGACGGGAGGCGCGGAGAAGCTGCGCCGCTTTGCGCTCGAATACTCGCTCCACGTCTCTTCCGAGCGCCGCCCGGGCGCTCTCGTCTGCATTCCGGCCGAGATCTCCGCGGGGTTCCGGCTCCGCGAGCCGCGTCTCGCGGTCTATTCCGAAAGCGAGATCTTCGGCGAGGAGAAACGGTCCGCGGTCTCCCGAGGTCGCCCCTCGGAAGCGTTCCTCTCCGACCTTCGCGACCTGAAGCTCGGCGACGCGGTCGTCCATCGCGACTACGGCATCGGCGTCTTCCAGGGTTTGTCGCGCGTCCCGGTCGAGGGGGAGGAGCGCGAGTTCATGGAGATCGGCTACGCGGAGGAAAAGCGGCTGCTCCTCCCGGTCGAGCGCCTCGACCTCGTGCAGAAGTACTCGGGCGTCGAAGGGGTGCAGCCCGCGCTCGACCGGCTCGGCGGCGCGGGGTGGGCGAAGCGCAAGGCCTCCGTCCGCAAGGCCATGAAGGACATGACCGACCAGCTCCTGAAGCTCTACGCGCGGCGCACCCTCGCGGAGGGGTTCGCCTTCTCGCGCGACTCCCCGTGGCAGAAGGAGTTCGAGGACGCGTTCGAGTACGACGAGACCCCCGACCAGGCGCAGGCAATCGCCGACGTCAAGCGCGACATGCAGCAGCCGCGGCCGATGGATCGCCTGCTCTGCGGCGACGTCGGGTACGGCAAGACGGAGGTCGCGATGCGCGCGGCGTTCAAGGCGGTCCTCGACGGCAAGCAGGTCGCCCTGCTGGCGCCTACGACGATCCTCGCCGACCAGCACTTCCGGACGTTCCAGCGCCGCTTCGCGGCGTTCCCGGTGACGATCGAGCTCCTGTCGCGGTTCCGCTCGCGCGCGGAGCAGAAGGAGATCGTCGAGAAGGTCGCGGCCGGCTCGGTGGACATCCTGATCGCAACGCACCGGATGCTGGGGAAAGACCTCGCGTTCCGGGACCTGGGCCTCCTGATCGTCGACGAGGAGCAGCGCTTCGGCGTCGCGCAGAAAGAGCGCCTGAAGGAGTGGAAGGCTTCGATCGACGTGCTCTCGATGTCGGCGACGCCCATCCCCCGGTCGCTCCACCTCGGGCTCTCGGGCCTGCGCGACCTGTCGATCATCGAGACGCCGCCGCGTGATCGGCTGGCCATCGAGACCCAGGTCGTTCCGTCGAAGCCCGAAGTGATCCGCGAGGCGATCGAGGCGGAGATCGAGCGCGGCGGGCAGGTCTTCTTCGTGCACAACCGCGTGGAGACGATCGGGCGCGTCAAGCAAGAGCTCTCCGACCTGCTCCCCGGCGTCCGGACGACGGTCGCACACGGAGCGATGCGCGAGACCGAGCTCGAGAAAGCGATGATGCGGTTCTACTCGCGCGAGGCGGACGTGCTGCTCGCGACGACGATCATCGAGAACGGCCTCGACATCCCGACTGCCAACACGATCCTGATCGATCGCGCCGAGACATACGGGCTCGCGCAGCTCTACCAGCTTCGGGGCCGCGTCGGGCGCAGCGACAAGCCGGCCTACGCGTATCTGCTGGTGGCGGAAAACCTGACGCTCTCGGAGACCGCGCGCCGGCGCCTCGCGTCGATCCAGGAGTTCTGCGACCTCGGAGCGGGCTTCCGGATCGCGGCGAAGGACCTGGAGATCCGCGGTTCGGGAAACATCCTGGGCGGCGAGCAGTCCGGCCACATCGCGTCGGTCGGTTTCGAGATGTACCTCTCGATGCTCGAGGAGACCGTGCGCGAGATCCGCGGCGAAGAGGTCCGGCCGGAGCGCGCCGTGACGCTGTCGCTCGGCCTCGACCTCACGATCCCGCCGGCCTACGTCGCGGACGAGAACTGGCGGATGATGATCTACAAGAAGGTCGCGCGCGCGAAGGACGACTCCGAGCTGGACCTCGTCCGCCAGGAGATCGCGGACCGTTTCGGCGAGCCGCCGCGCGCGCTCGGGAGGCTGATCGAGTACTCGCGCCTTCGCAACCGCGCCGAGCGCATCGGGGTGACGACGGTGACGCGGCAGGCGGGCCGGGTCCACCTGCGGATCGCCGAGGACGCCCGCGTCGACGGCGAACGGCTGGCTGCGCTCGTTCGCGCCACGCCGGGCGCAACCCTGTCGCCGGGCGGCGTGCTCTCCTTCCCGGCGCCGCCCGGGGATGAAATCCTGGCCGCTCTCGTGGGGTGGCTGGCGGAGCTCGAGCGGCGCGAGGCAGCGTGATAGGCTCCGCCAAAATCCGAACTCGATGCGAACGTCCTTCGCGTCCCTGCTCCTTCTCGCCGTGGCAGCGCCGCTTGCGGCCGCGGGAAGTCTCCGCGTCGTCGACGTCAAGCAGGTCAGCGGCGCCGGAGACCTCGACGTCGTCGAGTACTTCGACTCGTCCGGCCGCACGCGCAACGTCCTGTTCACCCTCGGCTTCAACGACAACTCGATCCGGACGCACGAGATCGGATCCGGCTCGACGCTGATCGAT
>DATIBN010000117.1:0-26298 GCA_035457525.1 Thermoanaerobaculia bacterium
GGCGGAAGAGACCCTCTCCCCAGGCGTCGAAGCGCGGATTGTTGGAGAGATCGTCGGCGAGCTTGAGCAACGTCTCGGCCGCGGTCTTTTCGGTCGGGGCGAGCTCCGCCTCGAGCTGTCGCACGAAGGGTGCGACGAACCGCTCGATCCACCGCGAGTCGTACCCGGCGGCCTGCCGCGCCTCTTCGTAGGCCGCCCGCGCGCGCTTCGCGGCGGCCTCCGCCTCGTCGCGCCGTCCGAGGGCCAGCAGGATTTCCCCCTCGACCGCCGCTCCGGCGGCGCGCGCTCCCGGCGTGCGGCCCGCGAGCGCCCACGCGGCCGCGAGCGCCTCCTGCGGCCGGCCCCGGAGGAGCAGGTACTCGGCCAGGGTCGCGTGCTGCCAGCCGTACTGGCGGAAACGGATCGGGGTCTGGAATCCGCGACGGAACGTCTTCTCGGCGTCTTCCATCCGCCCCAGGCGCAGGTAGGTGTACCCGAGCAGCGTCAGGTTGTGGACGTGGTGCCAGTCGTCGCCCGGACGCAGCTTCTCTTCGCGCGCGTAGTTCTGCTCGATCGCGTCGGCCTTCTCGAACTGGACGAGCGCTTCCTTCCATCTCCCGAGGCGCGGGAGAACGTGTCCGTACATGTGCTGCGCGTGCGCGACGTTCGGCGCGGCGGCGGCGTAGATCTTTCCGTGCTCGGCGGCGTCGGCGTGGCGTCCCACGTTCTCGAACGCGTGGACGAGGTAGTGGTGCGCGCCGAGGTGCCCGGGATATCGGGCAAGCGCCGCCTCGTAGAACGCGATCGCGCCGATCCCTCCGGCCTGACCGCGACCCCACGGGCCCGGCTCCTCCGCGTTGCCGCGCAGGACCCAGAGCTCCGCATCCTTCGGATCCGCCGCGATCGCCGTCTCGATCGCGCGCTTGTACGCGTCGTGCTTCTCGCCGCTCTTCTCGGGCGGCGCGAGCTGTGCGTCGATCTGCTGCGCGCGCAACTCGATGTGCCGCCTCTCGCTCTCGGTGACCTTCGGCGCGAGAGACTTCGCCTTCTCGATCGCGGCCCGCGACTCCTCGTCGCGGTTCAAGCCCTGCTCGGCGCGGGCCAGCCCCATCCAGGCCATCGCGCAGTCGGGGTCCTCGCGCAGCGCCTGGTGGAACGACCGCGCCGCCTCGATCCACACGTAGGAGTGGAGGTACGCCAGGCCCTGGTCGTAGAGCGCTTGAGCGGCCGGCGTCTTCGCCGTGATCTTCTGCGTCACGTTTCCGACGCCCGCGCGGATCGTCGTGGGCCGCTCGAGCATGGCGGGATCGACGACGGCGTCCGACGGCGCCGCGCACCCGGCGTGGGGGTCGAGCGCTCCGTCCTGGCCGAACAGGAGAGTGGCCGTGACGAGCGGGGCGAAAAGAAAGACGGTGCGCCTCATGAAGAGCCTCCGGATCCTCGAGTTTAGCCGACCTAGAATGCCCCGGTGACGCGACGTCCGGATCCGCTCGCAGCCTTCCGGCCCGCCGTCCGGCGCTGGTTCGAGAAGTCGTTCGCGGCGCCTACCGCCGCGCAGGCGAAGGGCTGGCCCCCGATCGTGGAGGGGCGCTCGACCCTCCTGCTCGCTCCCACTGGTTCGGGCAAGACGCTCGCGGCGTTTCTCGCAGCGATCGACCGCCTCATGTTCTCGCCGGAACCGCCCAAGAAGGAGCGGCTCCGCGTCCTCTACGTTTCGCCGCTGAAGGCGCTCGCCGTGGACGTCGAGCGCAACCTCCGCGCGCCCATCGCGGGCATCGCCGCGGCCGCCGGAGCGGCGGGGGAGACGTTCCGCATGCCGGCGATCGCCATCCGGTCGGGCGACACACCCTCCGCCGACCGCGCGCGGATGGCCCGCACTCCGCCGGACGTCCTCATCACGACGCCCGAGTCGCTCTTCCTGATGCTCACCTCCGCGGCCCGCGAGGTCCTGCGTTCCGTGGACACCGTCATCGTCGACGAGATCCACTCCGTGGTCGCGAGCAAGCGCGGCGCGCACCTCTTCCTCTCGCTCGAGCGGCTGGAGGCCCTGCGCGGCCGCGACGCGAAGCCGCTCCAGCGCATCGGCCTCTCCGCGACGCAGCGCCCGCTCGACGAGGTCGGCCGGCTGCTCTCCGGCGGCGAGCGAGACGGAGACGGGCGACGGCGCGGCGGCACCTGGAAACCGCGCCCGGTCGAGATCGTGGACGCCGGGAGCCGGAAGGCGTTCGAGCTGACCGTCGAGGTGCCCGTCGAGGACATGGCGAAGCTGGGCGAGGTCGTCGTCGAGGAGCGCTCGGGCCCGGCTGCGGGAGCGCCGGCCCGGTTGTCCATATGGCCTTCGATTCACCCGCGGTTGGTCGAGCTCATCCGTGCGCACCGCTCGACGATGATCTTCGTCAACAGCCGCCGGCTCGCCGAGCGGCTGGCCTCCGCTCTGAACGACACGGCGGGAGAAGAGATCGCGCTCGCGCACCACGGCTCGATCGCGCGGGAGAAGAGGCTCGAGATCGAGGACCGGCTGAAGCGGGGCGAGCTGCCGGCGATCGTGGCGACCTCGTCGCTCGAGCTCGGGATCGACATGGGCGCGGTGGATCTGGTCGTCCAGATCGAGGCGCCGCCGTCGGTCGCGTCGGGCATGCAGCGGATCGGCCGCGCCGGGCACTCCGTCGGTGAGGTCTCTCGCGGCGTGATCTTCCCCAAGTACCGCGGGGACCTCCTCGCGTGCGCGACCGCGACGATCCGCATGCAGGAGGGGAAGATCGAGGAGACGTTCTACCCGCGGAACCCTCTCGACGTCCTGGCGCAGCAGGTCGTGGCCATCGCCGCGATGGACGAGATCGGGGTCGAGGAGCTGTTCGCGCTCGTGCGCCGCGCCGCGCCGTTCGCGGAGCTTCCGCGCGGGTCCTTCGAGGGCGTGCTCGACATGCTGTCCGGCCGCTATCCCTCGGACGAGTTCGCGGAGCTCCGACCCCGCATCGTGTGGGACCGCGTCGGCGGCACGGTCCGGGGGCGCGAGGGGGCGCGCCGCGTCGCGGTCGTGAACGCGGGCACGATCCCGGACCGGGGGCTGTACGGCGTCTTTCTCTCGGGGGCCGACGAATCGGGCCGTAGCCGCCGGGTCGGCGAGCTCGACGAGGAGATGGTTTTCGAATCGCGCCCCGGAGAGGTCTTCCTGCTCGGCGCGTCGTCGTGGCGGATCGAGGAGATCACGCACGACCGCGTACTGGTCTCGCCCGCGCCGGGGGAGCCGGGGAAGATGCCCTTCTGGCACGGCGACCGGCCGGGGCGTCCTCCCGAGTTCGGCCGCGCGATCGGCGAGCTCGCGCGTACCGTTTCGGAGATGCCGAAACGCGACGCGCTGCAGCGGCTGACGAAGGACCACGGGCTCGACCGCCGCGCCGCGGCGAACCTGCGTGCCTACCTCGACGAGCAGAGCGAGGCCACGGGAGAGGTTCCGAGCGATCGCACCATCGTCGTCGAGCGATATCTGGACGAGGTCGGGGACTGGCGCGTCTGCATCCTGTCGCCGTTCGGCGCGCGCGTCCACGCTCCGTGGGCCACAGCCGTCCTGGCCCAGCTGAAGGAAGCGGGCGGTTCCGACGCCGAGATGATGTGGTCCGATGACGGCATCGTCTTCCGGCTGCCCCAATCCGAGGAGCCGCCGGACGTCGCGGACTTCTTTCCGTCGCCCGACGAGGTCGAGGAGCTCGTCGCGAAGAACCTCGGAGAGACGTCGCTCTTCGCGGCGCGGTTCCGCGAAAACGCGGCAAGGGCCCTGCTCCTGCCGCGCCGCCACCCCGGGCGCCGGAGTCCCCTGTGGGCGCAGAGGAAGCGCGCCGCGGATCTGCTCGCGGTCGCGTCGCGGTACGGATCGTTCCCGATCCTCCTCGAGACGTATCGCGAGTGCCTCCGCGACGTTTTCGACCTGCCGGCGCTCTCGGAGCTCCTCCGCCGCGTCACGACCCGGCGGCTGCGCGTCGTGACCGTGGACTCGCGCACCCCGTCCCCATTCGCGGCGTCCCTCCTCTTCTCGTACGTCGCGAACTTCATCTACGACGGGGACGCGCCGCTCGCCGAGCGCCGCGCGCAGGCCCTCTCGGTCGACCAGGCGCAGCTCAAGGAGCTCCTCGGCGAGGCGGAGCTGCGCGAGCTCCTGGACGCCCGCGCGATCGAAGAGCTCGAGCGGACGCTCCAGCGACTGGAAGGACGCCCGGTCGGGAACCCGGATGCTCTCCACGACCTGCTGCTGTCGCTCGGCGACCTGACCGGCGACGAGATCCGGATGCGGGCATCGCCGGCCGAGGCCGTCGACCGGTGGCTGCAGCGCCTCGTCGCGGAGCGACGCGCCATCCCGATCACGGTCGCCGGAGAGCGGCGGTACGCCGCGGCGGAGGACGCCGCGCGGCTGCGTGACGCGCTCGGGATCCCGCCTCCCGCCGGGCTGCCCGAGGCGTTCCTGGAAGACGTGCGCGATCCGCTGGGGGACCTCGTCTCGCGGTGGGCGCGGACGCACGGCCCCTTCCGCGCGGAAGACGCGGCGGCTCGCTTCGGCCTTCCGATCGCGCCGGTCCGCTCGGCGCTCGAGCGGCTGGCGGAGGAGGACCGCGTGGTCGAGGGGGAGTTCCTGCCCGGCGGCCGCGCCCGCGAGTGGTGCGACGCCGAAGTGCTGAGGTCGCTCAAGCGCCGGTCGCTCGCGAAGCTTCGCCGGGAGATCGAGCCGGTGGACGGCGCGGCCTTCGCGCGCTTCCTCGCCGAGTGGCAGAACGTCGCGCGTCCGCGCGCGGGCCCCGACGCGCTGCTGTCGATCGCCGAGCAGCTCGGCGGCGCGCCGATCCCGGCGTCCGTGCTCGAGACCGAGATCCTCCCGGCGCGGCTCTCGACGTACAAGCCGGCGGACCTCGATCTCCTCTGCTCGGCGGGCGAGGTGATCTGGCGGGGGATCGCCCCGGTGGGGCCGCACGACGGCCGCATCGCGCTCTACCTGCCGGACCGCTACCGCCTGCTCGCGCCGCCGCCCGGCCGTGCGGAGGGTGACCTCGCCGCCGGGATCCGAGATCTGCTCGAACGGCGCGGCGCGCTCTTCTTCTCCGACCTCGTCGCCCAGACGGGCGCCTTCCCGAGGGAGCTGCTCGACGCGCTCTGGGACCTCGTCTGGGCCGGGGAAGTCACCAACGACACGATCGCGCCGCTGCGCGCGTACGTCCGCGGACCCGCGGCGCGCACGGATCGGCGACAGTTCCGAGGAAGATCTTTCCGCTCGCGGCGGTCGGGCCCCCCCGGGAGCGAGGGGCGGTGGTCGCTTCTCCCCGCTCCGACCGCGGGAAGTCTCGCGCCGACCGAGACCGAGCGGCGTACGGCGTTGACGATGTCGCTCCTCGAGCGCTACGGAGTCCTGACTCGCGAGGCCGTTCACGCCGAGGAGATCGCGGGGGGATTCTCGGCGGTCTATCCGATCGCGAAGGCGATGGAGGAGGCGGGCCGCGCGCGCCGCGGCTACTTCGTCGCGGGGCTGGGCGCGGCGCAGTTCGCGCTCCCCGGGGCGGACGACCGGTTGCGCGCGATGCGCGAGCCTCCGCCGCGCGAGGAGTCCCGCACGCTCGTCCTCGCGGCGACGGATCCCGCCAGCCCCTGGGGCGCGGCCGTGGGGTGGCCCGAGGGCAGGGATCATCGCGGCGCCCGCCCGCAGCGCGCCGCGGGAGCACAGGTCGTCCTGCGCGACGGCCGCCTCCTCGCGTGGCTGGGTCGCTCGGATCGGAACCTCCTGACCTTTCTGCCCGACCCGGAGCCGGAGGCGGGAGAAGCCGCGGCAGCGGTCGCGGACGCTCTCGCCGGTCTCGTCGAGAGCGGCCGGCGCCGGGCACTGCTCGTGGCGAAGGTGGACGGCGAAGATCCGGATCGCTCGTCGCTCGCGCCGTTCCTTCGCGCCGCGGGATTCCTTCCGGGAAGCCGCGGGTTCTTGAAGAGAATGCCGCTCGAAAGGAAGCGCCCTACGGCCGGAAGTCCCGAGTCCGAAGACGCCGAGACGATCCATGCCTGAGGGGGACACGATCCTCCGCGCGGCGGCCGGGGCCGATCGGCACGTCCCCGTCGCGATCCGGCTCTTCGCCCTCGCGCTCGGGGCGCTGACCGTCGCAGCCGCGGCACGGAAGGTCGTCCGCATGCCGGCGGAGGACGCCGGCGCGTCGGGAGTCGCGACGCGTCGGGCCGCGCAGGAGAAGGCGGCTCGCGGCCTCGGCGTCTTCCACGACTTCCGTTTCCGGGACCGACTCCCCGAGAGCGGGATCACCTTCGTCCAGCACCCGACGGACGACTCGGGAAAGTTCTACAAGCCGAACCACTACGACCACGGAACCGGGATCGCCGCGGCCGACGTGGACGGCGACGGGCGCGACGACCTGTACTTCGTCGACCAGCTCGGCGGTAACGAGCTCTGGAGAAACCTGGGCGGCGGACGCTTCGCGAACGCGACGGTGGCCGCGGGCGTCGCCCTCGCCGATCGCATCGGGGTCACCGCGTCCTTCGCCGACGTCGACAACGACTCCGATCCCGACCTTTACGTCACGACCGTGCGCGGGGGGAACGTCCTTTTCGAGAACGACGGCAAGGGCCGTTTTCGCGACGTCACGAAGGAGTCGGGTCTCGAGTACTCCGGCCATTCGTCGGGCGCCGTTTTCTTCGACTACGACAACGACGGTCTCCTCGACCTCTTTCTCGTCAACGTCGGGAGGTACACCACGGAAGAGAAGGGGCGCGGCGGTTACATCGTCGGATACGCCGACGCCTTCTCCGGACACCTGAAGCCGGACCGGACGGAGCGGAGCCGCCTCTACCGGAACCTCGGCCGCCTGCGCTTTGCGGACGTCACCGGGGAGGTCGGTCCGTTCGAGACCGGGTGGAGCGGCGACGCGACGTTCACGGACCTCGACGGGGACGGCTTCCCGGAGCTCTACGTCCTGAACATGCAGGGGGACGACCACTACCTCGTCAACGAGCGCGGCAAACGGTTCACCGACCGGACCGCCGAGCACTTCGCCAAGACGCCGTGGGGCACGATGGGAGTGAAGTTCTTCGACTTCGACAACGACGGCCGGTTCGACCTGCTCCTGACCGACATGCACTCGGACATGAGCGAGGAGATCGACCCCGAGCGCGAGAAGTTGAAATCACGGATGCAGTGGACCGACGGATTCCTGCAGGGGGGCGCGAACAACGTCTTCGGGAACGCCTTTTACCGCAACGCCGGGGATGGCCGGTTCGAAGAGGTCTCGGACACGATCGGCGTCGAAAACTACTGGCCGTGGGGCCCGAGCGTCGGCGACGTGAACGCCGACGGGTGGGACGACGTGTTCATCGCGTCGGGAATGGGCTTCCCGTTTCGATATGGACCGAACTCTCTTCTCGTCAACGACCGCGGCCGGAAGTTCGTCGATGCGGACATCCTCCTCGGAATCGAGCCGCGGCGCGGAGGGAAGACGGCCATCCCGACGTTCGACGTCGACTGCACGACGGAAGGGGCGGGCCGCAAGGCGTGTCTCGGCCAGAAGGGGCCGATCACGGTCGCGGGAACGCTCTCGTCGCGCTCGTCCGTGATGCTGGACATCGACGGCGACGGCGACCTCGACATCGTGACCAACGAGTTCAATGCCCCGCCGCAGGTCCTCGTCAACGACCTCGCGCAGAAGAAGCGTGTCCGCTTTCTGCAGGTGCGGCTGGTCGGCGGCGCCTCCAACCGCGACGGCCTCGGCGCGACGGTGAAAGTGCGAGCGGGCTCGCGCGTCCTGACGAAGTACAACGACGGGAAATCGGGCTATCTCTCGCAGAGCGCGATCCCTCTCTACTTCGGGCTGGGCGACGCGGGGGCCGTGGATCGCGTGGAGGTCCAGTGGCCGTCCGGCCGGAAGAGCACGATCGATCGCGGCGTGGCCGTGAACGGAACACTCCGGGTCGTGGAGCCGCAGTGACGGCGCCGCTCGCGATCCCCCTTCTCCTGCTCCTGTCGGGTCCCGCGGCCGGCGCAACCGACGCCGCGAGGCTGAAGGCGCTCGCCGCGCAGTACGCGGCAGCCGGAGACCCGCGGGCGGCGGAGACGTTCGAGCAGGCCATCGCCGCAGCGCCCGGGGACTTCCCGCTCCGCGTCGAGCTCGCCGAATATCTCTGGCACATCGGAGAGCGCGAGCGGGGCAACGCGCAGATGGAGCGGCTCCTGCGGCTCGTCCCCGACAACCCGAAGTTGAAAGCCCACTACGGCGTGAATCTCGCCGAGCAGGGGCGCTACGTCCAGGCCGCGGAGCAGCTCGACGCCGCGCGGCGGGACGGGTTCGACGGCGCCGATGTGCTGTATTACCTCGGCAGCGTCCTGTGGGAAACGGGGCGGCTCGACGAGGCAGCCCAGCGCCTCGGCGAGGCGGTGGCGAAGGACCCCGCCAAGGCGGCGGCGCGCCACCGTCTGGGGCGGCTCCTCATCTTCCAGGGCAAGCCGTCGGAAGCGGTCGTCGAGCTCTCACGCGCGTCGGAGATCCAGCCGGACGCCGTGGACATTCTCCTGGACTTCGGCCGCGCGCTGGAGGCGAGCGGGGACCTTCGGCGCGCCGAGGCGACCTACCGCCGGGCGCTCGATCGGGAGCCGAACACTCCGCTCGCACACTATCTCCTCGGGACGCTGCTCGCCCGCACGGGTAAACGGGAGGAGGCCACGAAGCACGTCGCGCTGTATCAGCGTGCCTTCGCCCAGGACCAACAGGCGCGCTTTCGCTCCGGCTCGCGCCAGGCCGAGCTCAATCTCGGCTGGACCGAGCTGAAGAAGAACCGCTTCACTGAGGCCCTCGCCCAGTTCACCCGGCACCCCGACGACGCGGAAGGCCTCCGCGGCGCCGCGCAGGCCCTCGCGGGTCTCGGGCGCCACGCCGAGGCGCTCCGAGCGCTCGAGCGGGCCGTGCTGCTCGACCCGGAGAACCGGGCGCTGCGTTACGAGCTCGAGCGGGCACGCGAGCGGAGCGCGAAGAAGTGAGAGCGGCGGCGGCGGTCCTTCTCTGTGGTCTCGCGATCCCGGTTTCCGCCGCGGAATCGAAGGACGCGGGCTGCCCGGTGGTGTTCACCGACGTCGCCCTCGAGGCGGGCCTGCGTTTCACCCA
Source organism: Thermoanaerobaculia bacterium (assembly GCA_035457525.1). Classification (GTDB taxonomy): domain Bacteria; phylum Acidobacteriota; class Thermoanaerobaculia; order UBA5066; family Gp7-AA6; genus Gp7-AA6. The sequence goes on from DATIBN010000117.1 coordinate 9,111, forward strand.
CGAAAGAGGAGCCACCCCCAACCATCAGCTGCCCGAGACGATGGGGTCCGGGGTCGCGTGGCTCGACTACGACAACGACGGCTGGATGGACCTCTACGTCGTGCAATCGGGGAAATTCGAGGGGTCAGGTCTTCACGGGAAGCCGAAGAGGAGTGGAGACCTGACCCCTGCCCAGGACCGAAAAGGGGAAACGGGCGCCCAGGACCGGCTCTATCGCAACAACGGGAACGGAACCTTCACCGACGTGACGGCGAAGGCGAAGATCTCGGAGAGCGGGTACGGGATGGGAGCGATCGCCGCCGACTACGACAACGACGGGTTCACCGACGTCTTCGTAACGAACTTCCAGCGGAACACCCTCTTTCGAAACAACGGGGACGGGACGTTCACGGACGTCACCGACAGGGCGCGGCTGGCGGGCAAGGGGTGGGCGACGAGCGCGGCGTTCGCGGATTTCGACGGGGACGGGTACCTCGACCTCTTCGTCGTGCGTTACCTCGACTACTCCGTGGAGAAGAACTACTTCTGCGGCGACCGTGCGTCGGGCCGCCGCGATTACTGCCACCCGACGCTCTATCCCGCGATCTCGAACCTCCTCTACCGTAACAAACGCGACGGCACGTTCGAGGACGTGACCGCTTCGTCCGGGATCTCGACCGCGCTCGGAAAAGGTCTCGGGGTCATCGTCTCCGATGTCGACTCGGACGGAAAGCCCGACGCCTACGTCGCCAACGACACCACGATGAACTTCCTCTTCCGCAACCTCGGGGGGATGCGGTTCGAGGACGTCTCGATTCTTTCGGGCGCCGGCGTCAACTCCGCCGGGCGCGCGTTCGGGGGGATGGGCACGAACGCCGGCGACCTCGACGGAGACGGCCACCCGGATCTCGTCGTCGCGAACTTCGAGGCCGAGCCGAACAGCTATTTCCGAAACGTCGGCGAGGGGATCTTCGAGGACGCTTCGGCCGTCTCGGGGTTCGGGCCGCCGGCGTTCAACTTCTCGGGTTTCGGTCTCAACCTGCTGGACGCCGCGAACGCCGGCCGGCTCGACGCGTTCATCGCGAACGGCCACGTGCTCGAGGTCCCGAAGATGCAAGGAGTGACCTACGCCGAGCGCCCCTTCCTCATGTGGAACGATGGGAAAGGGAAGTTCGTCGAGCGCGGATGCGGAGACCCCTTTCGGCGCGAGCTCGTCGGCCGCGGGTCGGCCGTCGCCGACTACGACAACGACGGGGACATCGACGTCGCCGTGTCGAACTCCGGAGGCCCGCTCCAGCTCCTGCGCAACGACGGGAAGCACGGCAACTGGGTCGGCTTCCTGCTCGTCGGCCGCAAGTCGAACCGTTCCGGCGTCGGCGCACGGGTCACGGTCGAGACGGAAAAAGGGAAACAGGTCCGCGAAGCGCGTGCGGGGGAGAGCTACCTTTCGTCGAGCGATCCCCGTATCCACTTCGGCCTCGGCGATGCGACGTCGATCCGACGCGTGGAGATCCGCTGGCCTTCCGGCGCGGTGCAGGAGGTCCGCGACGCGCGCCCCGGCCGATACGTGCGGGTCGAGGAACCCGCCCCTCGCCCTGACCCTCTCCCCGCGAGCGGGGAGAGGGAATGAGTCTCAAGCGACTCGCTCTCCCTCTCGCGTCCCTGCTCGTCCTCGCCGCGTGCTCTCGGGGCTCTCCGGTTTCGCGCGGAGCGCCCGTTTTCATCGTGTGCGTCGACACGCTGCGCGCGGACCGGCTTCCCGCGTACGGCTACCGCGGTGTCGCGACGCCCGCGCTCGACGCGCTGGCGCGTGATTCGATCGTGTTCGACAACGCGATCTCGAACGTCCCGCTGACGCTGCCCTCCCACGCCTCGCTCTTCACGGGCCTTCTTCCGTTCCAACACGGCGTCCGCGACAACCTCGGTTACCGGTTGACCGCGGATCATCCGACGCTCGCGACTCTTCTGAAGGCCTCCGGTTACGCGACGGGCGCCGCCGTGTCCGCCGTCGTCCTCGACCACGGCTCCGGGATCGCCGCCGGCTTCGACTTTTACGAGGACGCGATCGAGGCGAGCGAGGCCTCCCAGGCGATCGGTCAGGTCCAGCGGAGCGGAGACGAGACCACGCGCCTGCTCGACGGCTGGATCGGAGGTCAGCCGGAGGATGCGAAGCTCTTCGGCTTCCTCCATCTGTACGAGCCGCACACTCCCTACGAAGCGCCGGAGCCCCTGCGCTCGAAATACTCCGCGATCCCCTACGACGGCGAGGTCGCCGCCGCCGACGCGATCGTCGGGAAGTTCCTCCAGGGCCTGCGCGACCGCAAGCTCTACGACCGGTCGGTCGTCGTCTTCGTCTCGGATCACGGGGAAGGGCTCGGGGACCACGGCGAGGACGAGCACGGGATCTTCCTCTACCGCGAGGGGCTCCACGTCCCGCTCTTCGTGAAGCTGCCCGGCTCGCGGATGGCCGGAAAGCGGGTCGCGGAGCCGGTCCAGGTCGCCGACGTGTTTCCCACGGTGCTCGCGGCGGTCGGGGAGAGAGTCCCGGAGGGCCTCTCCGGCAGATCGCTTCTCGACTTCGCTGCGGGCAAGGGGACCGTCCGCCGCGTCTACAGCGAGACGGTCTACCCGCGCTATCACTTCGGATGGAGCGATCTCGCTTCGCTCACCGACGATCGGCATCACTACATCCACGCGCCGCAGCCCGAGCTCTACGACTGGCGCGCGGACCCGGCCGAGAAGAACGACCTCGCGTCCGGGCTGCCCCCCGCGTTCCGAGCGCTTCGCGCGGAGCTCGCCGGCATGAGCCGGCCGCTGCAGTCACCCGGAACATCCGACCCCGAGACGGTCAAGAAGCTCGCGTCGCTCGGCTACATCGGAGCTGCGGCGCCCACTTCGGCGGACGAGAACCTCCCCGACCCGAAGGACCGGATCGGCGTGATCGATCAGTTGAAGAATGCCTCGCGGCTCGCTTCCGAGTTCCGCGACGCCGAGGGGATCGCCCTGCTCGCGAAGCTCGCCGAGGAGAACCCGCGGATGCTCGACGTCTGGGAGACTCTCGCGCGACTCCTGCGCCGCTCCGGGCGGATCCCCGAAGCCGTCGCCGCACTCGAGCGCGCGGACCGGCTGGCGCCCGGGACACCGCAGATCATGCTCGGGCTCGCCGATCTTCACCGGGAGAATCGCGACTTCGCCCGGGCGCGCGCGCTCGCGCTCGCGGCCGGGGAGGCCGGGGCTCCGGGGTTCCGGGAAGAGATCGCGGCGATCGCGATCTCCTCCGGCGACTTCGAGGCCGCCCGCAAGGAAGCCGAGGCGATTCTCGCGAAGACGCCGTCGGCGCGCGGCCCGCGGCTCGTCCTCGCCCGCGTCGAGCTCGCCCGCGGAAACCTGGCGGCCGCGCTCGCGCTCCTCGATTCCACGCAGGAGCTCGATCGCGCGGCCGGCCGCCCTTCGCCTTTCGGCCTGGGATCGCTGCGCGGGGACGTCCTCGCGCGCCTCGGAAGAGACAAGGAAGCGGAAGCGAGCTTCCGAGCCGAGGTGACGAGCTACCCCGAGAATTTGGACGCGTGGGCTCGCCTCGCTCTCCTCTACGCGAGCCAGGGACGCGCCGCCGAGCTCGACGCCCTGCTCTCGGACATGACGCAGAAGGTGCCGACGCCGAAGAGTTACGACGCGGCGCTTCGTGTCTGCCGGATCATCGACGACCCCGCCTGCGGCCGCCGCTGGTCCCGGCGCAAAGCCGATCGCTTTCCCTCACGCGGGTAGAGCTCGAGTCGAGTCCCAACTCGCGGCGCGAGGAGTCTCGATTCCGGCTCTGGTCGCGGCGCGAAGAGTCTCGATTCCGAGTGAACGCGACGGTTATTTTGGAGAAAAATCCAAAAAGACGTTCGTAGCGCGTCCGCCGCCGGTGCGGTCGCGCGCCCGCAAATGGGGATTCATCCGCCCCCCCGATCTTTCGTCATCCCGTTCGTCGCGTTGGTCCTTCCGTCGGAGTTTTCGGGCGCTCAACTTGCTCTTCGGTGCGGCGTGCGCACGGCGACTGCGCACTCTTCTCCAACATTGAAAGGAGGTCGCATGCCGAATCGAATCCGAATCTTCCGATGGACGATCGCGCTCCTGGCGATCGCTCTCGCGGCCGCACCGGTTCTGGCCCAGTACGGGCAGAGCACGGGCGGAATCCAGGGGCGCGTAACGGACGAACAGGGCGGAGTCCTGCCCGGCGTCCAGGTGACGCTCCGGGGCCCCGGCGCTCCGCAGACGGTCTACACGGACGCGCGCGGCGAGTTCCGGGCCGCGAACCTCGACCCCGGGACGTACACGCTCACGCTGACCCTCGCCGGGTTCCAGACCGTGAACCGGGAGAACGTCACCGTCAGCCTCGGGCGCAACACCGAGCTGACGATCCCGATGGGTCTCACCCGGGTCGAAGCGGCGGTTACGGTTTCGAGCGAGGCGCCGATCCTGGAGACCAAGAAGGTCCAGACGGCGGCGATCGTCTCCCAGCAGGAGCTGAAGTCGATCCCGACGGCGCGCGACCCCTGGGTCATCCTCCAGAGCGCGCCGGGCGTCCAGATCGACCGGATGAACGTGGCTGGCAGCGAGAGCGGCCAGCAGTCCAACTTCTCGTCACACGGCTCGGCCGCGGGGACGTTCACGGTGGATGGCGTCAACGTGACCGACATGTCGGCGCTCGGCTCGTCCGCGGCGTACTACGACTTCGACATGTTCCAGGAGATGCAGGTCATCACCGGCGGCGGTGATGCGTCGATCTCCGGATCGGGCGCGCACCTGAACATGATCACCAAGCGCGGCACCAACGACCTCCACGGGAGCGCGCGGGTATTCGGCGTAGATGAAAGGTTCCAGTCGGACAACCTCCCGGACGAAGCGCGCGAGCAGGCAGCCCCGCTCGCTTCGGGAAACCACATCCAGAGCCTGCAGGACTACGGCGCCGAAGCCGGTGGTCCGATCTGGAGAGATCACCTCTGGCTGTGGGGCGCCTACGGTCGCGATCAGATCAACCTGGTCACGGCGGGCGGCGCATCCGACAAGACGACGCTCGAGAACCTCAATGCGAAGCTGAACTGGCAGATCGTTCCGTCCAACGCGGCCAACGGCTGGTGGATGCACAGCGACAAGCTGAAGTTCGGCCGGAGCGCCGGCCCCACCCGTCCGCAGGAGACGACGTGGGATCAGACGCTGCCGCAGAACACGTGGAAGGTCGAGGACTCGCACGTCTTCTCGTCGAGCCTCTTCGCCACGGCTCAGTACAACGGAATCAACGGCAACTTCACGCTGGACCCGGAAGGCGGGAACCGCCAGGCCTTCATCGACGAGGGCGGCGTGTGGCACAACTCGTATCAGATCTACGCGGCGCCGCGTCCGCAGAGACAGGCCAAAGCCGACGTTTCCTACTTCTTCAACACCGGCGCGCTCGGACACGAGCTCAAGGCCGGGTTCGGCTACCTTTCCTCCGGCGCCCGGTCGCACTCGATCTGGCCCGGCAACGCGGTCGGGGATCTGGCGGGCGGGACGTACGGCTCGCTCTTCGACTGCACGGACGCGGCCGGAGACACCCTTCCCTGCGCCGTCGTGACGCGGCAATCGAACCTCGTCGTCGACAACAAGTACTGGAGCGCATACCTCCAGGACACGTTCTCGCTCGACCGGCTCTCGATCAACGTCGGGGTCCGGTGGGACAAGCAGACGGGTGAGAACCAGGCCACGGTCGTTCCGGGCAATCCTTCGTTCCCGGACCTTCTCCCGGCGATCGACTACCCGGGATCCGGCGAGCCGTTCACCTGGGAAGACTTTCAACCGCGCCTGGGGCTGACGTACGCCCTGGGAGCGAATCGAACCACGGTCTTGAAGGCGAGCTACGCCCGGTATGCCGAGGCGCTCGGGACGGGCCTGATCGACAACATCAACCCGATCGCCGGCGTTTCGTACGCGTACTACGGCTGGAACGACGCGAACCACAACAACTTGGTCGAGGTCGGCGAAGTCGACACGAGTGTCTTACTGAACAATCGTGGGTTCGACCCGGCCAACCCGGGGGCGGCCGTCTCGGTCGACACATTCGATCCGGACATCAACGCACCGCTGACGGACGAGCTGCTTTTCGGAGTCGATCACGAACTGTTCCCGGCCTTCGCGCTCGGGGTCGCCTACACGTATCGCAAGTTCGAGGATCAGATCTTCCGTTCCCGCACGGGGCTGACCCGCGACGATTACGTCCTGGACCAGATCTTCACGGGAACGCTTCCGGACGGCACGGCTTACAGCGTGCCGGCATACAGCTCGGTCGTCGAGTTGCCTCCCGGGTACGTCTACTCCAACCGCAGTGACTACGACCAGACGTACCACGGCGTGGATCTCATCCTGACGAAGCGACTCGCCAACCGCTGGATGGCGCGCGGCAGCTTCACCTACAACTGGAACAAGCAGCACGTCGGTTCGGGCGGCTGCGTCGATCCGACGAACATCGTTCCGGGGCAGTCGGCCGACGTGGGCAATCCCCAGACGGGCTACTCGGCCCAGACGTGCGCCGACGACGTCGTCGTGGGCGTCCGCTCGACGGGCAGCGGCGACAAGAACAGCGTCTTTCTCTCCTCGAAGTGGCAGTTCTCGATGAATGCCATGTATCAGCTCCCGCTCGGCTTCAACGTGGCCGGCAGCTTCTACGGCCGGCAGGGTTACCCGATCAACTGGTGGCGGCGGGTGTTCGGCTCGGACGGTGAGCAGCGCGACCTGGCGGTGTCGGACCTCGAGGACCAGAGGTACGACAACGTCTACGAGCTCGACATGCGGCTCGAGAAGGTCGTTGCGATCACGGCCTCGGCGAACCTCACGATCTCTGCGGACGTGTTCAACGTGACGAACGAGGACACCATCCTGCAGCGGTTCAACCGGTTGAACCGGTCGGGTCTGGCGGTCGGAAACACGAACGACATCAAGGAAATCCAGAGCCCGCGGGTCTGGAGGTTCGGTCTCCGGCTGGCGTTCTAGAGCTCTCTTCTCCTCGTCCGGGGCCGCCGGGAAGCGTCATTCCCGGCGGCCTTTTTCCTTCCCGCCATACGAATTCTTGAATCCGAATCCAAAAACAGAGATTTCGTCCTGGTTGCGCTCCGAATGCCCGTCCCCGTAATACACTGATTCAAATGAATTAGAGGCCATTGATCTTCTCGAACGGGTGCTTCGTCCCGTGGCGCTCGAATTGCTTCGGGCCGAAATCGAGAACGTCTGTGTCCTCAATCTCAGCAGCGGAAAGATTCGTCTTCGTGAAAGGAGGCTCTATGCCACGAAGGGTTCCGGTGTTTCGATGGGCCCTCGCGCTCCTGGCGATCGCCCTCGTCGCCACCCCTGTTCTGGCCCAGTTCGGCTCGAACACGGGTGGAATCCAGGGGCGCGTTACGGACGAACAGGGCGGGGTGCTGCCCGGCGTCCAGGTGACGCTGCGAGGCCCCGGCGCTCCGCAGACCGTCTACTCGGACGCGCGGGGTGAGTTCCGGGCCGCGAACCTCGACCCCGGGACGTACACGCTCACGCTGACCCTCGCCGGGTTCCAGACCGTGAACCGGGAGAACGTCGTGGTCAGCCTCGGGCGCAACACCGAGTTGACGATCCCGATGGGTCTCACCCGGGTGGAAGCCGCGGTCACGGTCTCGAGCGAGGCGCCGCTGCTGGAGACCAAGAGGGTTCAGAATACGGCGGTCATCTCTCAGCAGGAGCTGAAATCGATCCCGACGGCGCGCGACCCATGGGTCATCCTCCAGAGCGCGCCGGGAGTCGCGATCGACCGCATCAACGTCGCCGGCAGCGAGAGCGGCCAGCAGTCGAACTTCCTGTCGCACGGGTCGGGCGGCGGGACGTTCACAGTCGACGGCGTCAACCTGACCGACATGTCGGCGCTCGGATCCTCCGCGGCGTACTACGACTTCGACATGTTCCAGGAGATGCAGGTCATCACCGGCGGCGGCGACGCGTCGATTTCCGGCGCCGGCGCGCACCTGAACATGATCACGAAGCGCGGGACCAACGACGTTCACGGTAGCGCCCGCGTCTACGGCGTCGACGAGCGGTTCCAGTCGAGCAACATTCCGGACGAGGCTGCCGAGCAGGCGACCCCGGTCACCTCCGGCAACCACATCCAGAGCCTCCAGGATTACGGCGCCGAAGTCGGCGGGCCGGTCTGGAGAGACCACATCTGGCTGTGGGGCGCCTACGGCCGCGATCAGATCAACCTGGTCACGGCGCTCGGCGCGTCCGACAAGACCACGCTCGAGAATCTCAATGCCAAGCTGAACTGGCAGATCGTTCCGTCCAACGCCGCCAACGGCTGGTGGATGCACAGCGACAAGCTGAAGTTCGGCCGCAGCGCCGGCCCCACCCGACCGCAGGAGACGACCTGGGACCAGACTCTTCCGCAGAACACATGGAAGGTCGAGGACTCGCAGGTCTTCTCGTCGAGCCTCTTCGCCTCCGTCCAGTACAACGGGGTCAACGGCAACTTCACGCTCGACCCCGAGGGCGGAAATCGTCAGGCTTTCCTCGACGCGGGCGGCGTGTGGCACAACTCGTATCAGATCTACGCGGCGCCCCGCCCGACCCGCCAGGTCAAGGGCGACGTCTCGTTCTTCTTCAACACCGGCAACCTCGGCCACGAGCTCAAAGCCGGGTTCGGCTACCTGACGGCCGGCGCCCGGTCGCACTCCATCTGGCCGGGCAACGCCGAGGGCAACCTGGCCGGCGGGACGTACGGTGATCTCTTCGACTGCGACGTCCCCTGCGCGGTCATCACGCGGCAGTCGAACCTGGTCGTCGACAACAAGTACTGGAGCGCATATCTCCAGGACACGTTCTCGTTCGACCGGCTCTCGATCAACGCGGGCATCCGGTGGGACAAGCAGACCGGCGAGAACGCCGCCACCATCGTCCCGGGCAATCCCTCGTTCCCGGAGGTCCTCCCGGCGATCGACTATCCCGGCTCGGGTGAGCCCTTCACCTGGGAAGACTGGCAGCCCCGCCTCGGCCTGACGTACGCGCTGGGTTCGGCCCGGACCACCGTACTCAAGGCGAGCTACGCGAGGTACGCCGATGCGCTCGGCACGGGGACCATCGACAACATCAACCCGATCGGGGGCGTCTCCTACGCGTACTACGGCTGGAACGACGCGAACCACAACAACCTGGTCGAGGTCGGGGAAGTCGACCTCGGGGACTTCCAGTTCTCCCGCGGCTATGACCCGGACGACCCGGGGGCGGTCGAAGCGGTCGATAACTTCGACTCCGATTTCCACGCTCCGCTGACCGACGAGCTCCTGGTCGGCATCGACCACGAGCTCTTCCCGGCGTTCGCGGTCGGGGTGGCGTACACCTACCGCAAGTTCACCGATCAGATCTTCCGCTACCGCACGGGATTGACCCGGGACGACTACGCGCTGGGCACCAACGTGATCAAGACCGGGTGCCAGCCGGGGTTCATCTGCGGGACGCTGCCGGATGGCACCGCGTACAACGAGCCCGTGTACGGGATCACGGGTGTCGCGAGGCCTCCCGGCTTCACGTTCACGAACCGCGAAGACTACGATCAGACGTATCACGGCGTGGACCTCGTGCTCACGAAGCGGCTGGCCAACCGCTGGCTGGCGCGCGGTAGCTTCACTTACAACTGGAACAAGCAGCACGTCGATACCGGCGGGTGCATCGACCCGACGAACATCGTTCCCGGGCAGACGGGAGACGCCGGCAATCCCCAGACCGGCTACACCGCCCAGACCTGCGCCGATGACGTCGTCGTGGGCTTCCGCTCGACGGGCAGCGGCGACAAGGGCAGCGTCTTCCTCTCGTCCAAGTGGCAGTTCTATCTGAACGCCATGTATCAGCTGCCGCTCGGCTTCAACATCGCGGGCGCCTTCTTCGGGCGCCAGGGTTACCCGATCAACTGGTACCGGCGGGTTGCCGGGGTCGGAAACTCCGAAACCCGGGACGTGGCGGTCTCCGATCTCGAAGACCAGCGCTACGACAACGTGTACGACCTCGACCTCCGGCTGGAGAAGGTCGTTCCGATCACCCAGTCCGCGAACGTCACGGTCTCCGCGGACGTGTTCAACGTGACGAACGAGGACACGGTTCTCCAGCGGTTCAACCGCCTGGACATCTCGGGTCAGCGGGTCGGCAACACGAACGAGATCAAGGAAATCCAGAGCCCTCGCGTCTGGAGGTTCGGCCTCCGGCTGACCTTCTAGAGCTTTTTCTTCTCGTCCTCGGCCGCCGGGAATACGCTTCCCGGCGGCCTTTTTCTTTGGGGCGAAGGAGAACCCGACAAGGATGAAGCGGATCGGCGTGGTAGCCCTTCTCGCCGTGGTGGTCGCGACGGCTTGTCGCGCGCGGCCGGCCGGCGGGAGCGGCGAAGTCTCCCGGCCGTCCTCTTCCCGGCCCGACGTCCTCCTCGTCACGATCGATACGCTGCGCGCCGACTCTCTCGGCTTCGCCGGGAACCGCCGCGTCGAGACGCCCGCGCTCGACCGGCTCGCGGCGCGCGGCCTGGTATTCACCAACGCGCACGCGCACAACGTCGTCACCCTGCCGTCGCACGCCAACATCCTCACGGGGCTGCTTCCGTACCAGCACGGGATCCGCGACAACACGGGATTCCGGCTCGACCCGTCCATTCCGACCCTCGCCACGCTCCTCAAAGAGAAGGGCTATGCCACGGCCGCGTTCGTGGGCGCGTTCCCCCTCGATTCGCGGTTCGGGCTCGCGCGGGGCTTCGACGTCTACGACGACCGTTACCCCCGCGGGAAGACACCGCTCGACTTCGAGATGCCCGAGCGGCCGGCGACGGAGGTCGTCGCCGCCGCGATCTCGTGGTGGAACGAAAAGCGCTCCTCGCCGCGGTTCCTCTGGATCCACCTCTACGATCCCCACGCGCCGTACCGCCCCCCCGCGCCCTTCGCCGAGCGCTACCGCGGGAACGAGTACCTGGGCGAGGTCGCCGCGACGGACGCGGCGCTGGCGCCTCTCCTCGATCCGATCGCCTCGGAGAAAGCGCCTCCCGCTCTCGTCGTCGTCACCTCCGACCACGGCGAGGCGCTCGGCGACCACGGAGAAGAGACGCACGGTCTCTTCGCATACGAGGCGACGCTGCACGTCCCGCTCGTCGTCTCCTTCGCCGGAAAGGTCGCTCCCGGCTCGAGCCGGGAGTTCGCGCGACACGTCGACATCGCGCCGACGGTGCTCGAGGCTGCGGGAATCGCGAAGCCGGCCGCTCTCACGGGCGCGTCGCTCCTGGCGCCTTCGAAGACCGCGAGGGAAACGTACTTCGAGGCCTTCTCCACCGCGTTGAACCGGGGCTGGGCGCCTCTTCGCGGGCGGATCGCGGACGGCGCGAAGTACGTGGACCTGCCGGTCCCGGAGCTCTACGACCTCGCGACCGACCCGGGCGAGAGCCGCAACCTCGCCGCGGAACGAACCGATCTCCTCCGCCGGCTCGCCCGGTCCATTCCCGCCGAGTCCGCGCTCGGCCGCGCGGCCCGGCCCGACGCGTCGTCCGAGGAGGTGGCGCGGCTCCGCAGTCTCGGGTACCTCTCCGGCAGCAGTGCGGTCAAGGAGCGATACACGGCGGCGGACGATCCGAAGAACCTGATCTCGATCGACAAGCGGCTTCACGACTCGGTGGATCTCTATCAGCGCGGCAAGCTGGCGGAGTCGATCCGCGTCGCGCGCTCGGTCGTGCAGGAACGACCGGGGATGGAGGCGGGCTACGAGAACCTGGGCTTCCTGCTGCGGCGCGCCGGCCGGAGCGACGAGGCGCTCTCGGTGTACCGCGAGGCGATCGCGCGCGGCGCGGCGAGCGAGGAGCTGAAGGTCTTCTTCGCGCTGGCGCTCTGCGAGAGCGGACGGCCGGATCAGGCGCTCGTCGTCCTGCAGCCTCTCGCGGCGAGCGCGGATCCCGAAACGGTCAACGCGCTGGGGATCGCGCTGTCGGACTCGGGTCGCGCAGCCGAGGCGGAGAAGTCGTTCTCCCGCGCGCTGGAGCTCGATCCCGACTTCGGCCAGGCCGTCCAGAACCTGGGCATCGTGAAGCTGCGCGCGGACGACGCCGCGGGGGCCCGCGACCTCTTCACGAAGGCGCTCGCGATGGACGACGAGCTGCCCCGCGCCTGGAACGGCCTCGGAGTGGCGCTCGCTCGGCTGGGAGACGATCGGGGTGCGATGGACGCCTGGAACCGCGCCGTCGCTCTCGATCCGGCGCTCTACGACGCGCTCTTCAACCTCGGACTCACCGCCGGCCGGCGGGGGATGCGGCGCGAAGCGCAGGCGGCTCTCCAGCGATTCGTCGCGACGGCGCCGCCCGCGGCGTACCGCGCCGACATCGAGCGCGCGCGCGGTCTGCTCAAGGTCCTCGAGGGAGCGGGGTCTTGAAGCGATCCGCGGCCGTCGCGGCGGCGATCGTCCTCGGCGTCATCGTCGGATGCGCGCGCCGGCCGGCGTCTCGCTCGGACGTCCCGGTCGTCCTGATCTCGATCGACACCCTGCGCGCCGACCGGCTGCCGGCGTACGGGTATCGGGGCGTCTCGACACCCGCGCTCGATGCCCTGGCGCGCGACTCGATCGTGTTCGAGAACGCCTACGCCCAGACTCCGCTCACCCTCCCGTCTCACGCGACCCTCCTGACGGGTCTCCTCCCGACGCGGCACGGAGTGCGCGACAACGTCGGCTTCCGGCTCTCGCCGGAACACGAGACGATCGCGACCGCGCTGAAGAAGCGGGGGTACGCCACGGGCGCCGCGGTTTCGTCCTTCGCGCTCCGGAAGGACCGGGGCCTCGCCGCCGGGTTCGACCTGTACGACGACGACTTCGGTGCGGGGTCTCCGGACGAACGGGGCGGAGCGGAGAGTGCGAAGAGCCTCGAACGATTCGCCGAGTCGCGCGCGGGAGCGCCTCTGTTCCTCTTCTTTCACCTCTACGAGCCGCACACGCCCTACGCGCCGCCCGAGCCCTTCCGGACGCAGTACTCCGCCCGGCCGTACGACGGCGAGGTCGCCGCGGCGGACACCGCCGTCGGCGGATTCCTGGAGTATCTGAAGAGGCGCGGCCTCTACGACCGGGCCCTAATCGTCCTCGTGTCGGACCACGGCGAGGGGCTCGGAGATCACGGGGAAGACGAGCACGGGGTCTTTCTGTACCGCGAGACGATTCGCGTCCCGCTGTTCGTCAAACTTCCCGGATCGAGCGGACAGTCGCGACGGGTGCGCGTCCCCGTCGGTCTGACCGACGTCTTCCCGACGATCGCCGAAGCGGCGGGCGTCCCGGCGCGGGAGGGAGAGAAGGCCGTCTCGCTCTCGCGACTCGCGGAGGGTCCCGGCCGCGGGACGCGGCGGATCTACTCGGAGACTCTGTACCCGCGGCTGCAGCTCGGCTGGAGCGACCTCGCGGCGTTGACCGACGAACGCTTCTCCTACATCGAGGCGCCGCGGCCGGAGCTCTACGACCTCTCGACGGATCCGACGGAAAAGCGCGACCTCGCGCCCTCGCGTCCGCCGGCGCTGAGGGCGATGCGCGCGGAGCTCCTGGCACTGCGGAAGACCGAGGTCGCGCCGGAGAAGCCCTCGTCGGAGGAGCTCGAGAGGCTCGGCTCCCTCGGGTACATCCGGGTCGATCCGGGATCCGCGCAACGGGGAAGCCTTCCCGACCCGAAAGATCGCATCGGCGAGCTTCGACGCTACAAACAGCTCTTCGACCTCTTCTACGCGCGGCGCGACGCCGAAGCGGTCGCGCTGGCGCGCACGATCCTCTCGGAGAGCCCGCAGATTCTCTCGGTCTGGCGGATGCTCGCGACGTCCCTCGATCGGCAGGGCCGTCCGGCGGAGGCCGCCGCGGCGCTGGCGACGGCGCTCGCGAAGACCGATTTGACCGGAAGCGCCGAGGACGTCGAGCAGACGGTCGGAGAGCTCGCCGCGCTCTCGTCCCGGGCGGGCGATTCCCGTGCGGCGGAGAAGACGCTCTCGGACCTCGTGCAGCGGGGGGTGGACGCCGAGCCGGTGCGCCGTGAGCTCGCGCGACTGCTGCACCGGCGGGGGCAGGTGCCGCAGGCGCTCGCTCTTCTCACCGACTCCGGAAAGAGCGGCGATCCCGCGACTCTCGACGTCTACGGCGCCGTGCTCGCCGACGCAGGCCGCCTCGAAGAGGCGAGGGCGGCGTTCCGGCGCGCTCTGGAGCTCGAACCCGGTCGGGCGGACGTGCTCCTGCACCTCGGGATGCTCTCGCTGCGCGAAAACGATCCCGCCTCCGCCCGCGACTGGTTCACGAAATCGCTGGAGGCCGAGCCGAAGGCGGCCGGCACGCTCGCCGCGCTGGGGCTCGCGCAGGCGCGGCTGGGGGACGATCGGTCGGCGCTCGAGTCCTGGGACCGCGCCCTCGACCTCGATCCGGGCCAGTTCGACACGCTTTTCAACCGGGCCGTCCTCGCCGGGCGAACGGGGGACGCGGCCGGCGCGCGGCGCGGCCTCGAGCGGTTCATCGCGACCGCTCCGGCGGGGCGCTACTCGGCCCAGATCGCCGAGGCGCGCCGCCTCCTGCGCGCTCTTCCCCCCGGCCGTTCATGACTCGGACGGGCGCTCTGAGGTAGCCTTCCCGAAGGTGATCCCATGATGCGGAAGCCACGGATTCCCGCTCTCCTTTTCGCGCTTCTGATCGCCGCTCTCCCCGCGCCCGTCCTTCCCCAGGCGGAGGAACCGAAGGCGCCCGTGCGCGAACGCGCCGAGGTCGTTCTCGTCGAGGTTCCGGTGCGCGTGGTCGACCGGGAAGGCCAGCCGATCCGCGGGCTGACCGCGAAGGACTTCGAGCTCTTCGACGACGGACGGAAGCAGGAAATCGTCGGCTTCGACGCGATCGACCTGGCGCAGAAAGGAAAGGAGCTTCCGGGCGGCGCCGAGTCGCTTCACCCCGCGGCGCGGCGGCACTTCCTGGTTCTCTTCGACCTGACCTTCGCGAGGCCGAGCGCGATTCTCGCGGCCCAGCGCGCCGCGAAACAGTTCGTGCTGAACGGCATGGCCGACCGCGACTTCGCGGCCGTGGCGACGTTTTCGGTGGAGAACGGCGTGCGGCTGCTCGTCACGTTCTCCTCCGACCGCGTGCAGCTCGCGCGCGCCATCGACACGCTGGGGATCACGATCACGGAGGACCTGTCGAAGGATCCCCTCGCGTTCGCGTTCGACATCAGCCTCATCGGCGCGGGCGCCCGCGGCCAGGGGATTCCGGAAAAAGAAGGCAAGGCGGCGGGAATCATCGACACCCTTCAGACGCTCGCCCAGATCTCGAAGGCCCGCGTCGACGAATACGCCCGCGGCCGCGTGGCGCAGTTGACGCAGTCGTTCTCCTCTCTCGCGCGGACGCTCGACACGGTCCAGGGTCGCAAGGACGTGATTTACCTGTCGGAAGGCTTCGAGAGCCGGCTGCTCGTGGGGGCGACCGACACCGATCAGGAGCGGGACTGGATCGTCAGCGGGGAGCAGTGGAAGGTCGACCAGGAGAAACGCTTCGGCAACACGCACCTCCGGCAGCAGGTGAACTTCATGACCGACCTCTTCCGCCGCTCCGACTGCGTGATCCACGCGGTGGACATCGCGGGGCTCGCAACCGACATCGACCCCAGCTCTCAGAGCTCCCCGGTCCGCGGCGAAAACGCGCTCTTCGAGATCGCAAACAGCACGGGGGGCGAGGTCCTGCGCAACGACAACGACTTCCGGGCGCAGCTCGAGCGGCTGGTGACGCGAACGAATCTCGTGTACGTCCTCGCGTTTCGCCCGCAGAAGTCGGCCAAGGGCGACGACCGGTTCCACGACCTGAAGGTCAAGGTCCGCGCTCCGGGCGCCCGCGTGTCCGCGCGGGCGGGCTACTACGAGAAGCGGCCGTTCCGGGTCCTCTCGCCTCTGGAACGCAGCCTCTCGGCCGCGGACATCATCGCGAACGAGATCCCGATTTCCGACATCCCCCCGCGCATCCTGGCCGTCCCTTTCCCCCGCCAGGAGGGGAGCGAGGTCCACGCCTCGGTGCCCGTGCTCGTCGAGATCCCCGGCGACCGCCTGCTCGCGGGCAACGGCCCGGCGCGGGCCGACGCGGAGGTCTACGTCTACGTCAGCGACTCGAACGGCCAGCTGCGCGACTTCTTCGCCCAGGCGATCGGCATCGACCTCGCGCGCAACCGCGACAAGCTCGAGAAGGGGCTCCTGCGGTACGCGGGAGAGCTCCGGCTGCCTCCCGGCGACTATCGCCTCCGGGTGCTGGTGCGCAACGCGGAGACCGGGCGGGCCGGACTCGCGGTCCAGCCGCTCCACGTGCCGGCGTTCACCGCCGGACAGCCATACCTCGTCCCGCCGATCTTCCTCGAGCCCTCCAACGGCGGAATGATGGTCCGGCGGACCGGATCGTCCGGATCGTCCTCGGAAGACCCGCTGCTCGGTGCGGGAGTGGAAGACCTCGTGCCTGCGGCGGCGCCGTCGGTCTCGCCGGGGACGCCGTCCCGCGTGTCGATCGTGACCTACCACTTCGCGGAGGAGAACCGGGAGCCGATCCTGAAGATGGGTGCGCAGGTTCTCGCCGAGGACGGGCGGCCGATGGGCGACGGAATGATCTCGCTCGTCGGAAAGGGCCCGATCGAGGCGGACGGGCGCCAGCTTCTTCTCGTGTCGTTCACGCCGGCGAAGCTGTCCCCCGGCCTCTATTCGCTGCGAGTGATTCTCCAGGACGGCGCGACCGGCCGCGGCAGCCACGCGTCGGCGCCCTTCCGGGTTCCCTAGCCCTTCCTCCTCCCGTGCTCGCGGCGGTCTCTCTTTTCGTCGCGGCGGCCGCCGCGGCGTCGCCGGCCGTGCCGCAGACCGCACCGGCCGACCCGCTCCACTCGGACCTGCAGGCGCTCCGCCGGCGCGCCGCGGACGTCCATCCCGGTACCGCGGAAGCTCGGCCGGTTGCCGCAGAGCTCGGTCGGATCGGCCGTGACTATCTCGAGAAGGGAGACACCGGTCGCGCGGTCGAGCTCCTCGAAGAGGCGTACGGCTACGACCCGGAGAACGGTCTCGTTCTCGCGCTGCTCACGCTCGCCTACGTGCGCCGGTCGGATTTTCCCTTCGCGCGCTTCTATCTCGATCTCGCCGAGCAGCGCGCGCCGAGAGCGCCGGCGGAGGCGTACGAGATCCTGGGAGAGGTC
>DATIBN010000118.1:0-12719 GCA_035457525.1 Thermoanaerobaculia bacterium
GTTCTGTTACGGGGTCGCGTACCACCACCGCGAGAGGATTTCCAACCCGTCCCGGACGCGCGTGTTCGTGGGGAGCTACGACGTGCACCTCGCGCGAACCGGGGGTCGATGGCGGATCGACCTCTTCCGCTTCGGCCTCAAGTTCATCGAGGGGAATCGGGAGCTCGAGAAGGCCACATGACGAATCATCGAATCGAGGAGGGAACATGGCGAGATACGGCAAGAAGGCTTCCCAGAAAGTCGAAAAGGCGATGCACGAGCGCAAGAGAGGAACGCTGAAGAGCGGCCGTTCCGGCAAGAAAGTGACGAGCCGGAAGCAGGCGATCGCGATCGGGCTCTCGGAGGCGCGCCGGGAGGGCGGCAAGGTCCCCCGCAAACGCTCGTCGTCGAAGAAGAAAAAGTAGCGACCGGGTTCGGCGAGGCCTCCGGACCGGAGCCCCTCCCCATCGGAAGCCGCCCGACGTATCCTTCGGGCGGTCGCAAGGGCGAGGAGGCTTCACCATGGGTTCGAACCGCCGGGAGTGGCTCAGGCTCTTCGCCGCTGCGGGAGGCTCGTATCTCGTCGCGAGCGGCTCGCGCGCCGCCGACCGGTTGACGCCCGCCGTTTCCGCCGTCGACCATCTCCTGCTCGGTATCGGCGATCTCGATCACGGACTCACCCGTGTCCGCCAGATGACCGGCGTCAAGCCGGCGATGGGGGGAAGTCATCCCGGGGTGGGGACGAGAAACGCGCTCCTGTCGCTCGGAGGCCGGCGATACCTCGAGATCATCGCTCCGGACCCGGCGCAGACGGAGTTCAAGTTCCGGATCGACCTGCGCAAGCTCTCCGCTCCGCACCTCGTCACGTGGGCGGCTTCGGCGAGCGACATCGAAGCCGTGGCGGCCCGAGCGCGGGAAGGCGGGTTCGAGATCTTCGGCCCCCAGGCGGGTTCCCGCACGCGGCCCGACGGAAAGGTCCTTCGCTGGAAGACTCTCGCGGTCAAGACCGATCTCGCCGCGGACGGCGTCGATCCGATCCCCTTTTTCATCGAGTGGGCGGCGGACTCGCAACACCCGTCGCTCGACTCACCCGCGGGCTGCGAGCTTCGGGCGTTCGAGATCGATCACCCCGACCCGCAGGGGGTGAGAAACGCGCTGGCCCGGCTCGGCATCGAAGCGGACGTGAAGTCGCGGGAACGCGCCCGCCTGGTGGCGACCCTGCGAACGCTCAAGGGCACGTTGAAACTCGTCTGAAATGGAGGGAAGTCGGGCATGAGGATCCTCGGAGCCGCCGGCAGTCTGTTCTTTCTCGCCGCCGTCACCCTGACGGCGCAGCACGACCACGGAAAGGCTCTCGCGCCGCCCGAGATCTTGAACGATCTCGGAAACCACCATCATGCGATCGCGACGAAGAGCCCCGAGGCGCAGCAGTTCTTCGACCAGGGGTTGATCCTGCTGTACGGCTTCAACCACGACGAGGCGGCGCGCTACTTCCGCCGCGCCGCGGAGCTCGACCCCGACTCGCCCATGCCCTGGTGGGGCCTCGCGCTCTCGATCGGGCCCAACTACAACGACACCGCGGTGGACGAGAACCGGGCGAGAGCGACCTACGACGCGGTTCAAAAGGCGCTCGCGCTCTCTCCGAACGGGAGCACGACCGAACAGGACTACGTCCGCGCGATCGCGAAGCGCTACGCCACGCCGGATCCGAAGGCCGACTGGAAGAAGATGCACCTCGACTACAGCAACGCGATGCGCGAGCTGGTCGCGAAGTATCCGGACGACCTCGACGCGGCCGTTCTCTTCGCCGAGAGCCTGATGATGCTGCGGCCGTGGCAGCTCTGGACGCTGGACGGCAAGCCCGCGCCCGGCACGCTGGAGCTCGTCGCCGTTCTCGAGTCGGTCTTGAAGCGCGACCCGGACCATCCCGCCGCGAACCACTTCTACATTCACGCGGTCGAGGCGTCCCCCAACCTCGAGCGCGCCATCCCGAGCGCGATCCGGCTCCAGACGCTCGTGCCGGCCGCCGGACACCTCGTCCACATGCCCGGTCACATCTATCTGCAAACCGGCGATTACGGGCTGGCGGCCGAAACGAACGTGAAGGCGGCCGCGGCCGACAAGTCCTTCGTCGAACGGACCGGGGCGACCGGCATGTATCCGATGATGTACTGGACGCACAACATTCACTTCGTCTCCTACGCTCGCGCCCAGCAGGGGAAGTACGACGAGGCAAAGCAGGCGGCGCGGGAGATGGTGCAGCAGATCGGCGACGCAGACCTGCAGCCGGGCATGCAGATGGGCGAGGCGTTTCACCTGTATCCGCTGATGATCGACCTCCGCTTCCGGCGCTGGGACGAGATCCTCGCTGCTCCCGCTCCGCGACCCGAACGGAAAGTCCTCGGCGCGTTCCGGGAGTACGCGCGCGCGATGGCTCTCGCGGGGCAGGGCAAGGCGCGCGAGGCCGCCGCCGCGCAGAAGCTGTTCGAGAAGACCCGCCAGGCGGTGCCGCCGGAGTCTCTCTATCTCATCAACAACAAGGCCTCGGACGTGCTCGCCCTGGCCTCGGCGAGCCTCGAAGCGGAGCTCGCGAGAGCGCGCGGCGAGAAGGCAGAGTCGATCCGGCGGTGGCGGCGCGCCGTCGAAGCCGAAGGAGCGATCCAGTACGACGAGCCTCCGGCCTGGTTCTATCCGGTGAAGCAGTCGCTCGGCGGAGCGCTCCTTCGCAACGGCCAGGCGAAGGAGGCGGAAGCGGTCTTCCGGGAGTCGCTCGCCACGCGGCCGCGCGACGGCCGGCTGCTCTTCGGCCTCTGGCAGAGCCTCGTCGCACAGAAGCGTGACGTGGAGGCCGCGCTCGTGCAGAATCAGTTCGAAGCGGCCTGGAAGGGCGCGACCTCGAAGCTCACGGTCGACGACCTCTAGGGCGGCGTGGCGCGTAGAATCGCAGGAGCTTTCACGTGAGAAAACCCGGCTTCTGGATCGGAGCCCTCGTTGGGCTGCTCCTGACGGCGCCACTCGCCGGAGTCTTTTACGCCGGTTGGAAACTGGCCGGCCTTCCGTTCGTTCCGTTCCAGACCTTCGACCGGATCACCCGACTTCTGCCGGGGAGCGTGATCACGTTCGGAATCGACTCGATGGTGAACGTGATCCGGGCTCTCGGGATTGCCGAGGTTTCCTCCGCCGCCAAGCTCGCCGAGCAGAGCATGGCGATACTCATCTTCCTCGTCCTGGGAGCCGTCGCCGGAGCCGTGCTGTTCGGGATCCTCCGAGTGCTGCGCTCCGGGGTTTCGGTGATTCCGGGCATCGTCCTCGGAGCGGCGGCGGCGGCCGGGGCGGTCGCGCTCGGGCGGAGCCTCGGGGGAGCCGAATCTTCGTCGCTTTCGGCAGAAGGATGGGTGATCGGCGGGTTCCTCGCCTGGGGCACCGCTCTCGGCCTCGCGAACCGACGGCTCACGCGACACCGCATCGCATTGCGAGGCGAGACACCTCACCCCGAGTACGACGCGCGGGTCGAGCGGCTGGACCGGCGCAGCTTCCTCGTCCGCCTCGGCGCCGCGACCGCCACGATCACGGTGGTCGGCGCAGCGGTGGGCGCCCTCGCCGGGGGGCGGCGCCGGCCCAACGTCGCTTCCGGAAACCGATGGTCCGCGGATCACCCGCTCCCCAACGCCGATGCCGACCTCGAGCCCGCCTCGGGAACGCGTCCCGAGTACACGCCGCTCGAGGACCACTACCGCATCGACATCACGACCAGCCCCCCGGTCATCGACGCCACGAAGTGGCGGCTCAAAGTCGGAGGCCTCGTCGAGAGGCCGCTCGAGCTGACGCTCGATCAGATCCGCGCCTACGAGCCGATGCACCAGTTCGTGACCCTCGCCTGCATCTCCAACCCGATCGGCGGCACGCTGATCGGGACCACGCGGTGGACGGGCGTCAGCCTCCAGCGGCTTCTGCCCGACCTGAAGTTGAAGCCCGAGGCCACACATCTCAAGCTCTCGTCCGCGGACCGGTTCTTCGAGTTCGTCCCCATCGAGACGATCCGCGACGACCCGCGCGTCATGCTCGCCTACGACTGGGACGGTGTCCCCCTCGAAACCAAACACGGCTTCCCCCTCCGGATCTACATCCCCGACCTCTACGGGATGAAACAGCCCAAGTGGCTGCTCTCGCTGGAGGCGACGGATCGCTGGGAGCCGGGGTACTGGGTCAAGCGGGGGTGGGACCGGACGGCGCGGATGAAAGCCACGTCGGTCATCGACACGATCGCCGTCGACATGATGATCGCGCAGGCCGATGCGGGCACGAAGATCCCGATCGGCGGCATCGCGCACGCCGGGGCGCGCGGCATCTCGCGCGTGGAGGTCCGCACCGACGACGGACCCTGGAGGGAGGCCCGCCTGCGCTCTCCGCTCTCGGACACGACCTGGGTGGTGTGGCGCTACGACTGGCCTTTCCAGTCAGGGAACCACACCTTCACCGTGCGCTGCATCGACGGCAGGGGGGGCGCGCAGATCGTCGAGGCGGCGCCGCCGCACCCGTCCGGGGCGAGCGGCCTCCACGGCAAGAGCATGATGCTGTGAGGCGTCGATCGACGTAGCCGTCGATGTTCGTCGGGCACTACGGAGCGAGCTACGCGATCCGGGCGGCACGGCCCGCGATTCCGCTCTGGCTTCTCTTCATCGCCGTCCAGCTGATCGACGTCGTCTGGGCGCTGCTCGTGCTCGTCGGGATCGAGAAGGCGCGAATCGTCCCGGGCATCACGGCGTCGAACCCTTTCGATCTCTACTACATGCCCTACACCCACAGCCTCGTCGCGGCGATCGTTTGGGCGATGGCGGCGACCGCGGCGTGCCGGTCCCGGCCGCGGTTCCGCACGGGAACGGCGGCGATCTGGGTCGGCGTCGCCGTCTTCTCGCACTGGGTCTTCGACTTCGTCGTTCACCGCCCCGATCTCCCCCTGTACGACGACACGATGAAGATGGGGCTCGGTCTCTGGAATTTTCCCGTGATCGCGTTCGCCCTCGAGGCCGCCCTCCTGTTCGGAGGGATGGCGCTCTACCTGCGGAAGACGACGTCCGTGGACGCGGTCGGACGATTCGGGCCAGCGACCTTCGGCATCATCATGCTCGCGATCCAGGCGTGGATCTTCTTCGGCCCGCCGCCCGCATCACCGGCCGCCGCCGCCGTGACGGCGCTCGTCTCCTACGTCGCGTTTGCGGCGCTGGTCCGGTGGCTCGACGGCCGGCGCGAGCCGGTCGGGGCGCGTCCCTGAATCGATACGTCGAACCCACCGAGCAGCTCGTCACGGAAATCCTGGTCCGCGACGTCCGCCGCAGCGTCGAGTTCTACCGGAGGCTCGGGTTCGAACTCCTGCGCGACGCGGGCGATTTCGTCGAGCTCACCTGGGAGGACCATCGGTTGTTTCTCGCCGAAGCGACTGCCTTCCGAGACGTCCACGTCGAGGGTGTCGCCCCGCCCTCTTTTCCCACGGCAAACGTCCGGGTGATGGTGCCGGACGTGGACCGCTGCTGGAAGCTCGCCAACGACATCGGCGCCCCCGTGGTCGTCCCGATCGGGGACCGCTATTACGGGCTCCGCGACTTCACGATCGCGGATCCGGACGGGTTCGGCATCCGGTTCGCGAGCCGCCTCCCACCGGTCCGCTGAAACGCCGCGGTCGTCCCGGAAACGCGCCACTTCGCCGAATCGTTTCATCGCGAAACAACCCGCCGCGTGCGATGCTTCGGAGCCGATGGACCGCGCCCGACGCGTTCGCCTTACCCTCCTGCTTCTCGCGCTGACTGCACTCGGCGCAGTGACCGGACCGCGCGTGGGAGAAGACCCGCTCGCCGCGGAGATCGCGCGGTGGTCCGCGTACGTCCGCGACAACTCCTCGAACGACGAGATGTGGGCGCAGGTGAAGTCGTCTTCCGGACCCGCACTCGCGAAGGCGGAGGAGGCGCTTCGCGACGGCCGGAGGCTCCTCGCGCTCCAGCGTCTCGCGGCCGCGCGCGTCAACCCCGCCGCCTTCCGATACCTCGAGACCCTTTCGCCCGCGGACCGCAGGGAGCTGTCGAAGCTGGAGGGGGAGTGGGCGCGGAGCGGACGGGTTCTGCGAGCCCAACTCGCGAAGACGTCCGCCGCCGAGTTTGCCGGCGTCCAGCCGGCGGCCGTCCGTGCGATCGCGGAAGCCGCGCTGCCACAGGTCCGCGTCTATTACGACGCGAGCCTCGAGTACGGCCGCAACACGATGCCCGACGCCGGCTTCTACTACCTGGGGGCGGCGAGGGCGCAGCGCGAGACCGCCGAGCTGTGCCGCCGTCTCTCGGCGCTTTCGTCGATTCGGCCGCCGGCGCTCCGTCCCCTGGGCGCCGAGCTCGACGCGCTCGAAGGGGAGCTCCTCGGCGCCTATCGCCCGCCGGCCGCCATCGAGAAGCACGCCGATTTCATCGCCGCGAGTTCGCTGCTGAAGGAGGCGCGGGAGCTCGACGCCGCGGGCCTGCGCCACGGGGCGGTGCTCCGATATCTCCTGGCCGCACAGAGGACGGCGCTGATCCGCGCGAGCGCGCCCGAACTCGACGCAACCACGCTCGCCGCGCGACTCCGCGAGCTCGAGGCGCGGTTGTCGGGCGGGCCGGACCACTCGATCGCCCGCCTGTTTCTCGAGAGCGCCCGGGCCGAAGCCGCGGGCGTCGCCCCCGCTGCATCACCCGTTGCGGCGGCGATCGTGTCGGACGTGCTGCCGCGCTATTTCGCGGCCGTTCAGCCGCGCCGCGCCGAACCGGCGCCGCGAAAATCGCCGCGCGTCACGGTGACGCTGGTGCGCTGGCCGTACACCTGAAACATCTCCGATCCGGCAAGTTTGCTGGCCCAGAGCGTGGTCCGGGAGTTCGGCGGTGAGGCACGCTTCGTCTCCGAGAACTACGGAAACTCGGAGCTCGCGAGACGTTTCGGCGTGACCCGGTATCCCGCGATCTTCGTGAACGACGTTCTCGTCGCGACGCCGAAAGACTTCGGTTTCTACGGAAAGGGGGAGGGAGCGGGCGACGGGCGATACACGCCGCTCAAGAGCGCGGCCGCGCACGACCGGTTCCGCGCCGACCTGTCGCGCAGCATCCGCCTCATTCTGGAAGGGCGAAAGGACGCGGCGCGCGCGGCCGCACCGGCGCCGACGGGAGGCGAGATCGCCGCCTTCCCGGACGTCGCGCTCGTCGATCTCGACGGCCGGACGATCTCGCGGCGCGACCTCGAGGGGTGCGCGGTGCTCGTCGAGTTCTGGGCGACGTGGTGCCCGCCGTGCCGCGGCACTCTCGGATGGCTCGGGGATCTCCAGAAGCGTTACGGCGACCGCCTCACCGTGGTCGCGATCGCAGTCGAGTCCGACGAGGCCGCCGTGCGCAAAGTGGCGGCCGCGGGAAAGCTGCCGATCCGGTGGGCCATGGGCTCACCCGAGATCGCGCGCGCGTTCGGCGACGTCACGGCCGTGCCGACACTCCTGCTGTTCGACGGCGCCGGCCGCACGGCCTCGGTCTATTACGGCGCCCCGCCCGACCTGCACGCGCGAGCCGAGGCGAAGCTGAAGCAGCTGAAGGAAACCCGGCTCTAGGTCTTCTTTTCGCTCCAGGTCTTCCGCACGTTCCGGATTTCCTCGAGCAGCGCCGCGTTCGAGTCGGGCTTCGCCGCGGCGAGCGCCTTGTCGAGCTCGGCGATCGCTTCCTTCGTCTTCCCCAGCGCGTCGTAGTACCGCGCCTTTGCGTAGTGGGTCTGAGGCGTCGGGCTGATCGCGATCGCCTTGTCCAGCCACGCGGCGGCGTCGTCCATGTAGAGCTTGTTCTGCACGAGGAAGTTTCCGCCCCGGTAATAGGGCTGCCACTCGTCGGGTTTCGCCTTCGCGATGCTCTCGCGGAGCATCCCGACGACCTTCGTGTTCGTGTCGGTCGCGTTCTTGATCGTGAACGGGACCTGGAGGTTCTCCCACGCCAGCACGACGCGCGCGGTGTTGATCGTCGGGTCGTCGAAGCGGAACTGCATCCACTCCTGGGCGGGGCCGGCCACGGGAGTCACCTTCACGCGGACCGCGTCCTTCGCCGCGTCATAGCTGTAGGAACCCCACTGGTTCGCTTCCTTGTTGAAGATGATCGTCCACTCCTTCTCTCCGGGGATGGTGTGGATCGAGTACGTGCCCGCCGACAGCGGCTGACCCTCGACGAGAACGTCTTCGGAGAACTGGATCGTCGTTGCCGCGTTGGCTCCGGTCCGCCAGACGCTCCCGTACGGGACGAGCCCGCCCCAGATCTTTCGCCCCTTCACGCCCGGCCGGCTGTAGGTGATCGAGACGTCGTTCAAGCCGATCGTCTGCTTGACCGAGGCGCCCTGGCTCACCTGGGGAAGCCTCACGGGCGTCGGCTGTGCCGCCGGCGCCGGTTGTCCCGGCGGGGGCTGCTGCGCGATCGCCCACGCTCCGGCGACGAACAGGGAAAGTGCTGCGATCGCGTGCTTCGATTTCTTGTGCATCTGTTCCTCCGTTTTCCGGCCGCCTAGGATATCTCCGGCCGCGACTCTTCCCGGTAGAGCGCCGCTCCGATCACTACGGCGACGATCACCTCGGCAAGGGACCACAGGGCGACGTAGGTCATGAGGCGGGCCGGGAAGAGGCCCAGGCTGCCCATGGCGAGCGCGAACGTTGCGCTGCCGAACGCCCAGACCGCAACCGCCGCACGGACCGCGGTTTTCACGCCGGGGCCGTATCGCGGCCGGATCGCGGCGTAGAGCCAGATCGTCAGGATGCCGATCACGATGCTCCAGGCGAAGGGGAGGTAAGCGGCTGGCCCGGCCTCGAGACGGAGCCCCAGTCTCCGGATCGCCGCCTCCCACTCCGACTTCATGAGGAGGGCGAAGAGTCCCTCGGCCGCGTTCACGACGACGGCCGCCACGACGCCGCCCAGCACGACGCGCTTCATGTTGATCGGGTGCATGCGAGGTACGTTATCAGGCTGCCGGTAAGATCGCGTTCGACCGTGGCGGATTTCGTCGAACGGAGAATCGGCGTACTGACGGTGCGGATCGACCGGACGACCTGCATCGGGACCGCGAACTGCGCGAAGGTCGCCCCGGAAATCTTCGTACTCGACGACGAGAGGATCGTCACGTTCGTCGTGCCGCCGGCAGACGCGCCCCCCGACCGGATCGTGGAGGCGTGCGACGTCTGCCCGGTCGATGCACTCTCGGTCCGGGATGCCGATGGAAAGCCGCTCGTTCCCTGACGGGGAGCCGGCGCCTCCGGAGGGGACGGTCGTCCGGCCGGCGCACGAGTCCGACGTCGACGCGATCGTCCGCGTCCACGGAGAATCGATCCGCGTTCTCTGCCGGGAGCGCTACGGCGAACGCGAGATCGCGGCGTGGATCGCTTTTCGTCCGCCCGAGGCGTACCGCAGCGCGTTCGCGTCCCGCGAGCTCTTCGTCGCCGAGCGGCGCGGCGAAGTCATCGGGTTCGGGCAGCTCGATCCGCGCCGCGGGGAGATCGAGGCGTGCTACGTCGCGCCGGATGCGGTGGGCGGAGGCGTGGGCGCGGCGCTGCTCCAGAGGATGGAGGCCGAGGCCCGGCGGCGCGGCCACGCCGTCGTGCACCTGAACGCGACGCTGAACGCCGAGCCGTTCTACGAACGGATGGGGTACCGGCGCCTCGGGCCGGCACGGCACCGCGTGGCCGACGACGTGAACCTGGAGTGCGTCCGCATGAAGCACGTGCTGCGATCACGATGAGCGCCCTCGGCCTCGACCGGCTCACGTTGCGGTTCTGGCTGCTCGGGCTCGCGCAGGCGGCGCACTCGATGGAGGAGATGCGCGCCCGGCTCTACGACTTCTTCTGGGTCGCGACCGGACGGCTCCGCGAGGTCGCCCCCGGGTTTCCGCAGATGCGGATGAGCGCGCAGACCTTTGCGCTCCTGAACATGCTCTTCATCACGGTTCTTCTCGGCTCGGTGCCCTTCGTGCGGGCTCGCAAGGCTCCGGCGCTCGCGCTCGCCGCAGTTGCGGGAGTCGTCGAGGTCTTAAACGGAATCGGCCACACCGCCGGCGCGATCTGGTTCCGCGGATACGTGCCGGGCGTCGCGACGGCACCGTTGCTCTTCGTCGCGGGCGTGCTGGTGATCCGCGAGATCTTCCTCTCGACGCGCGCCCCTCACCCTGACCCTCTCCCCGAGAGCGGGGAGTGGAGAGGCAGCCGGTGATCCCGCTCTCCGCGATTCGAGCGGCGGCGGAGAGGCTCGCCGGCCGCATCCACCGCACACCGCTTCTCTCGGCGAGCGGGCTCGGCGCGCGGGCCGGCGTCGCGCTCTACGTGAAGTGCGAGAACCTCCAGAAGACCGGGTCCTTCAAGCCGCGCGGCGCGCTGAACAAGGTGATGTTGCTCTCCTCCGAGGAGAGAGCGCGCGGGCTCGTCACGGTGTCCGCCGGAAACCACGCGCAGGCGGTCGCCTGGGCCGGGCGAATCGCCGGCGCCGCCTGCACGGTCGTGATGCCCATGGCGGCCCCTGCCTCGAAGATCGAGGCGACTCGAGAATACGGCGCGGAGATCGTCCTCCACGAGGATCGCGCGACCCTCTTCGACAAGCTGGCGGAGGTCCGCGATGCCCGCGGCCTTTCTTTCGTGCACCCGTTCGACGACCCGGAGACCGTGGCCGGCGCGGGGACGACGGGTCTCGAGATCCTCGAAGACCTGCCGGACGTCGAGGTGATCCTGGTGCCGGTCGGCGGCGGCGGAATCCTGTCGGGCATCGCGTCGGCGGTGAAGCAGACGCGCCCGTCGGTTCGGGTCGTTGGCGTCGAGCTCGCCGAAGGGCCGGGCCTCGCGCCCGCGCTGGCCGCCGGAAAACCGGTCACGGTCACGCGGCCGTGGGGCACGATCGCCGACGGGATGACGCCGCCATTCGTCGGGGCCCTCGCCGTCGGGATCGCGAAGGAAGCCGTCGACGACGTCGTCGGAGTTTCCGAAGAGGAGATCGTCGAGGCGATGAAGCTCCTGATGACGCGCGCGAAGCTCTACGTCGAGGGAGCGGGCGCCGCGGCAACGGCGGCGCTTCTGGCGGGGAAGGTCCGGGTGAAGCCGGGGCAGAAGGTCGTGGCCCTCATCTCCGGCGGCAACGTGGACCTGTCACGGATTCCGAGGGACTGACGCAAGTCCTCGAACTGGCTCCCGTGTGGCAAGTGGAGACCTGACCCTCGATGTGGCAAGTGGAGACCTGACCCTCAATGTGGCAAGTGGAGACCTGACCCCCTAGCGGAGCTCGACCCGCCAGGAGCGCACTCTCGTCAGATCGGTCTCGATGGCGACGAGGGTCTCGGCCGTCGAGAACGGACGGATCTCTCCGCTGAACCGGCCGGTGGCCGAGGCGAGCTCGGTACCCTCCATCGAGATCGCGACGGCTCGGAAGTACACCCGGGGTCCGGGAAAGCCGGTCGAGCAGGCATTCCGCGCGCGAACGATGAGCTGCGCCGCCGGCCCGCTCACGCCGTAGGCCGAGACGCTGCTGGGACTCGCCTCCAGCGTGAGGCACCGCTCGGGGCTGTCCGTCGGGCGCGGCGGCTCCGTCAGGAAGGCGGGCTCGGCCGTGGGCGCGACGTCCGGCTGGGGGATGGCCACTTCGATGGTCGCCGACGATTCCTGGAGCGCGACCGGCTCGGGCGTGGGCGCCGGATCCGCCGGAGCACTGGCCTGCGCCGGCTCGGCTGACTCCTCCGGCTGCGCGCGCTCCCCGATCCGACAGGCGGCGAGCGCGATCGCCGCTGCGACCAGGAGGAGCTTTCGTCGGCTCGGCCGATCCATCGAGGGTTTCCGGAATTCCATCACCAATCCGTTCGCTGAAGTGAGACTTTTTTTCGCGTCCGACCGCGACGTTGGAACGCACCCCGACGCGGTGGACGGACTCGCGCGTCTCACTGATGACGGGGGGCCACGGTGCAGACGCTCGTTTCTCGCGTTCTTCAAAACCAATTCGCGTGGCGCCCGTCTCACGTGCTGACGGTTTACAAAGGAGGCATCGAAATGCGAAATCGAATTCTGACCGGTCTCGCCGCGATTGCGTGCGCGGGCCTCGTCGCGTGTTCGTCCGTCGCGACGCTCGGCACCGACGCGAACACGGCTCTGAATGAGTTGACGGCCGTTCACAAGACTCGCGATCAGGCCATCGCGAGCAAGGACGTCGCGACGCTCTCGAAACAGCACGCCGCCGACCTCACCGTGACGCTCGCCGACGGCTCGAAGCTCGACCGCGCCGGCTACGAGGCCCTTCTCCAGGAGAAGGCCGAGGTGGTCTCGCCCTCCCGGATCACGGAGCTGACTCAGGAAGAGGCGTCCTACGTCGCGGTCGTGACCCCGGGTCTCCAGGGCCAGGGCTCGGCGCTGCGCGAGACGTGGAAGCGCACGGGCGACGGCTGGAAGCTGAAGGCCGTGAGGGAAATCACGGGCCAGCCGACGATCGCGGCGAAGCGCTCGGTCGAAGGCTGAGCGACGGCCTCTCGAGCGGGGATCGAAAGGTCCCCGCTCACTTGAGGCCGGACGGGAGCCTCGGCGAGGAGAGCAGTCGCGCGAAGACCTCCCAGCGTTTTCGAGGGTCATCCGGCGTCCCGCCATTCGATTCGACGTACTGCCGAACGAGGTCCTTGCCCAGGTTGTAGTTGATGACGTAGCTGCGGTACTGGTCGAAGAACCGCACGCGCTGCGCCGCCCGGTCCGCCGGGTA
>DATIBN010000119.1:0-5470 GCA_035457525.1 Thermoanaerobaculia bacterium
ATAGAGGTCGAGCGCCTCGGAGTAGTGCCCCTGTTCGAAATAGAGGTCCGCGAGTGTCTTTCCGGAGGGCTCCTCCTTCGGAGGGCGGGGGGCGGGCTCCGGCGCGGCTTCCGGCTCGAGGGCGGGCTCCTCCGCGGCTTCCGGCTCGGCGGCCACGTCCGCCCGGGCGAGCGCCGGCGGCTCCGGTTCGAACGGCCACATCGCGGCGGGCAGACGGATCTTCCGGGTCACGATCTCGTCGTCGTCCCGCCGGGGTTTCGACTCCGCGAATGCGTCGAGCGAGAGATCGCGGGACGGGACCTCGGGCTCCCCTGCGTCGAGCGGCGCCGGACCGGTCGGCCGCTTGTAGGAGATCCCGGAGATGTCGAACGGATCGGTGTGCCGGTTTCGCGAGGCCGCGGGGGGCGCGGCAGGAAACGGCTGCGCGAGCTCGGGCGGTGCGACGAT
The DNA here is from genome assembly GCA_035457525.1 of Thermoanaerobaculia bacterium. GTDB lineage: Bacteria > Acidobacteriota > Thermoanaerobaculia > UBA5066 > Gp7-AA6 > Gp7-AA6. Next base: position 448 of record DATIBN010000119.1, read on the forward strand.
CGGCTCGACAGGGTCCGGAGTCGCCGCGGGCGGCCGGGGCGGCGGTGGGGCCGGCGCGGCTTCGGCGGCCCTCTGCGCCCGGGCAGCCTCGCCCTCCAGCCCGTCGATCACGACGTCCAGCCGGCGATCCCCGGAGATCGCCCGGTAGAGGCGGTACCTCTTCAGCGCTTCCAGCGGCTCGCCGCGCGAAAGGTGGAGATCGCCGAGCGCCTTGGCCGCGACCAGGTTCGAGGGGTCGTCGGCGAGCGCCCGCGCGAAGGCCTCCATGGAGCTCTCGATCCGGCCCGCCTCGAGGTACGCGCGGCCGAGCGCGATGCGGGCGGCGACGTAACCGGGGTGGACGACGAGGCCCGACTCGAGCGCCGCGATCGCGTCGGGGAGGCGTCCGGCCTTCCGGAGCTCGTCGGCCAGGGGGACGAAGTAGCGCGACCCGGGCTCGCGCTCGACCCGCTTCTGAAGGTCCCGGATGTGCGCTTCGAGATCAGCCAAGTCCGACCATCCGGAAACGAAGCCGCCCCCCGAAGGGGGCGGCGGAGATCGCGGCCGAAAGTGGAGTCACGGGTTGACCGTCGTGATCTCCGTGTCGAAATTGTCCGCTCCGTTGGGATCGGGTGTCGAGGATGGAGGGCCGGAAGTCACGGTCACCGTGTTGGACAGTGAGGGAGGCGCAGCGCCCGTGACGTTGACGACGATCGTAATCGTGACATTGCCGCCAGCCGTCGGAGCGAGCTGGCCAATATTGGCGGTGACCGTCCCGTTCGTGCCAACGCTCGGGCCGCTGCAGGTTCCCTGCCCTGTCGTGCACAGGACGAAAGTCGTTCCCGCCGGGAGCGGATCGGTCATCGTGACGTTACCCGCCGAGCCGGGCCCGTTATTGGTCACCTCGATCGTATAGGTGAGCTGACCTCCGGATGTGACTGGATCCGGCGAATCCGAGATCGTGATTGCGAGATCCGCCGGCATCCCCGGAGTCGGAGTTGGCGTGGGAGTGGGACTGGGGGTCGTGGTCGGGGAAGCCGAGACGGTCGGTGTTGGGGTCGCCGGAACGCACGGCAGCTCGTATTGGAACGGGCTCGTGGCCGAGCACTGCGTGAGCACGTTCGTCACTCTGACCTGCAAGAGTCCCCCGGTTGCCGGCTGAGGAGTTCCGACCGGGTTTCCAGGCAGACATTGCGGGCTGGCCAACGTGGGTTGGGTCGGCGCCGGGGAGACGACCTCGTTTTCCGACGCGGATGTAACGGAAGCCTCGACGTTGCCGAAGAATACGCGCGTATCTTCCGGTCGGGTCGGAAGGTCAGCGCCCGTGATCGTCACGCTGGTACCGGGGACTCCCGAGTTCGGCAACAGGAAGCTAATCGTCGGCTGAACTCCGAGATATGTAAACGACAGGCCGGACGCGCTGTCACCGGTGTTGATGTTCGTGACCACGACGCTTCCGGAGACGTTGGAGCATTGTCCGCTCAACGGGCGGGTCGGCAGCACCACGAGCTCGCTCTCGGAAACCGAAATAATGACCGCAGGTCGTCCGGCGAGCGTGACGGCGACCGGCCCCTGGAAGCCGTGGCCGAAGATCGTCACGGGCGTGAGCGTTTGATCGAGACGCTCCTCGGTCGGAGAGATCGAGATCAGCTGGATCGGCTGGGTGTAGCGGTAGCCGCCTTCGAGCGTCGACTCCAGGCCGGACGCGATGTTGCGGACGCGGACGTCCACGATCTGATTCAGGTTGTCGCGACCCGAGCCGAAGGCGGCCGGGGTGAGCACGACGATCTGGTTGAACGACACCGAGACGATGGTCGCCTCGACGCCTCCGAAGAAGACCTGGACGCCGCCCTGGCTGTCGAACCCGGATCCGATGATCGTCACGCGGGTGTTGCCCTCGTTCATACCGGACGCGGGCAGCACCGCGGTAATCGTCGGGGTGGTCGGCAGCGTCGTGCCGAACGCGAAGCAGTTCGGCAGCGACAGCACCGTCGGCGTGGCCGTGCCGTTGTTGAGAGTGACGCGGATCTCGACCGGCGTGGACGGAGATGTGACCTCCGGGAAGCCGGGGGTGAGAACGTTGATGGCGTCGTTGCTGACGCTCGTGACCGTCGCCTCGCGGGAAACGCCGTTGACGATGAAGACGACGCGGGTGCCCGCCGCCTCGTTGCCCGTGCAGCCGGAGGTCGGGCAGAACCGCCCGCCGCGGAGCGCGAGCGGCGTTCCTCCCGTGGAGGGACCGAAGCTCGGGTCACAGAAGGAAATGAACGGCCCCGCTCCGGCGGGCGCCTGCTGGAACGCGATGCTGATCGTCGCCGAGCCGGTCTCGGTGCCGACGGTGGCCGAGGCGCGCACGACGGCCGTTCCGGGGAACTCGGAGCAGAGGGCCGTCAGAGCCGCGCCGTTCTGCGTGACGACGGAGATGAGCGGAAGACCGTTCTGCGCGAACACACCGAAATCGGTGGTGAAGGCGACGCCGGTCCCGTCCGGGACGTTCGCGCCGTTCAAGGTCACGATTGCCTGGATTAGCGTGCACGTCCCCGCGGACGGATTCGGGTTGCTCGTAAAAAGCCGGATCTGAAGCGCACTCGGCCCCGTCGGACCGGGCCCGCCGGGACCTCCGCTCTTGGGCGGCGTCGGCGCATCGGACGAGCACCCGAGGGCACCCGCCACGAGCGCGAGAACGGTCAGGCTGATGGCGATCCGGCGCATGAAGGCCTCCGTTGCTGTGCTTCTTCCGGAAGCTAGAAGCAGGTGGCGCATGTAAAGACCAGGATTCCCGACGCGGTCTCGCTCTGGACCCGGTGGCCCGAAGCGGTCTGGCCGAAGAACGTGATGTCGAACGTCATCGAGATCTGATTCCGTCCGGTTTCCCGATCGACTCCGCCGTTGAAGGGCAGGAGCTGATCGAACGGGGAGAGGAGAAGGTCCGCTGCGTCCATGATCGGGAAGTTGGTCAACGTCGCCGTGCCACCGGACGGCACGAGGATCCCGGCTCCGAAGGTCTTCGTCGGGGGAACGCGGGTCCCGCCATCCGTCCGCCGAAAGCGGACCTGGTAACTGTTGATCTGGGTGTTGGCGAATCCCTGCGGGTCCGTCTGCGAGGGGTTCTTCAGGTGGCTTTCGAGCTCGATCGTGTCGATCTGGACGGGAGCCGGAATTCCGAGGTCGACGAAGCCGGGCTGGAGCTCGAGAGAGACCGTGATGAACACGGGAGCCTCGGTTTCCCCCTGCTTGTTCGTGCAGGCGGGCGCCGTCGCGAACACGAGAAGGAGGGCCAGGGTCAGAGCTCTTTTCTTCATGGCTATGTCCTTTTTCTTCATCGCAGGATCCTCGGAGTGATGAAGATGAGCAGCTCGTCGTGCTTCTCGGTGCGGGTCTTGTTACGGAAGAGGTTTCCGAGGATCGGAATCTTCCAGAGGCCCGGGATCATGTTGTTCTGGTCCTGGTCGTTGATCTGGAAAATCCCGCCGATGACCGTCGTGCCGCCGTCGCGCACGAGGACCTGGCCTCGGTATTCGCGAATCGTCAGCGGGACGTTGTTGCCGAGCGCGAGGTTCAGGGCCACGGCCGGCTCACGCTTCTGGACCGTGACCTGGAGGAGGATCGTGCCTTCGGCGGTGATCTGCGGGGTCACCTCGAGCCGCAGCGTCGCGTCCACGTAGATGACGGTGGTCGTGTTGTTGACCGTGGTCTGTACCGGGATCTGCACGCCCGACTGGATCAGGGCGGCCGTGTTCGTCAGCGCGGCGAGCTTCGGGGACGAGATGATCTTGAGAAGTCCCTGGTTTTCCGCGGCCGTCAGGGAGACGTCCAGGTTGAACGTGTCGAGGATGTTGCCCAGGCGGATCTGGCCGATGACCGGGCCGTTCTCGAGCCCGACCCGGAATCCGCCGTCGACGTTGTTCGGGAAGACGAGGTTCGTCGTGTTGCCGTGGGCGACGTCGGCCACGCCGTTGAAGCCCCAGTTGATGCCGAGGCTGCGGCCCAGCGTCTTCGTCGTCTCGACGATCCGCGACTCGATCATGACCTGGGGGATCGCCGTGTCGAGGTTGTCGATCAGCTGGAGCACGGCCGGCAGGAACGTGGGGATCTCCCGGATGATCAGGGTGTTCGTCCGGGTGTCGACAACGATGTCGCCGCGCCGCGACATGATGCTCTTCAGGGTCGGCGTGATCTCCGACGCCCGCGCGTAGGAGAGCTTCTTGATGACGGTCCGGGTCGGCTCGGCGGCCTGGCGGGCCTCGGCGAGCCGGGCGCGGTCCCCTTCCTCGGCCTGCAGCTTCTGGGTCGTCGCGATCCGCATGATGTTGTTCTCGAGGACGTACCCGAGGCTGTTCTGCTTGAGGATGAGGTCGAGCGCCTGGTCCCACGGGACGTTCTCGAGCTGCACCGTGACGGTGCCGCGGACTTCCGGGTCGATGACGATGTTCAAGCCGGTCAGCTGGGAGATCGTGCGGAAGACGTCCTTGATGTCGGCGTCTTTCAGGTCGAGCGAGATCGGCTCGCCCGTGAACTGCGTCTGACCTTCCGCGAGCGTCCGGGACTGGAAGGACGTCATCTCGGTCGCCTGCGCGGCCCCCTCCTGCTGGGCGAGCACGGCGGCGGCCGCTTCGAACAGGGCGTCTTCGCTGGAGGCGGGCCGGGAAGCGCGCGACTTCTCCTTCGACGCGGCGGTCTCCGGAGCCTCCTTCGGCGTCATCCGGCGCGCCGTCCGGATGCCGGGGGGAAGAGGCGTCGATGCCTCCAGCGGGCGCGGCGCGGGCTCGGCGGCGGCCGACGCGGGCGCGGCGGTCGGAGGTGCGACCCCGGGGGCCGCTGCCGACGCCGTCGGCTCCGCGGCCGGCGGCGGGACGGTCTCGGTGCGGGACGCGGCCTGTGTTTCGGTTCGGACGGGCTCCGCAACCGGTTCCGCCGCGGGTTGGGCCGTCGGCTCGTCCCGGGTTGGTGCCGGTGGCGGCGCTTCCGCGACGACGACCGCCGGCGCTGCGGCACCTGCCCCGGTGTCGCTCGTCCCGACGTGGACCGAAAGGCGCTCCCCGTC
>DATIBN010000120.1:0-3695 GCA_035457525.1 Thermoanaerobaculia bacterium
AGGAGGCAGGAGCAGGAGGACTGGAAGGAGAAGGAGGGAGAGCAGGCAGAGTTTCGCTGTCTTCATTGGTTCCTCTCCGATTGAATCCGGCGCCAAAGCCTATATCGCGCGCAGGAGGGCTCGCGTGATCGCCGCGCTGCCGAACACCGTGCAGACCTCGAACGCACACGCGCGAAACCAGAAGGAAAAGTTTCGATTCGAGCGGGCGATCCGGACGTCCACGAAAGCGAGAAGCGGCAGCGCGGCGAGCAGTATCAGGAACCGGTTCCGGATGGCATCGAGAGGCAGCAGCGCCCCGATGGCCGCGCCGACGGCCACGAGAAGCAAAGTCCACACGATCTTCTTCGTCGGCGACAACCGCGACTTCGCGAAAAGGAGAATGCCGCTCGCCCAGAGAATGACGCCGGCTCCGAAGAAGACGGCCCAGGCGAGGGCCTCGAGGAGGGTCAGGGCCTGCCGCCCTCCGGGCATCCTTCCTCGCGCCAGCGCAAAGAGCCCGTCGTCACGAGCTGCGCGGAAGACCCGATGCCGGGCGCGACCGCGACGTACAGAAATCGATCGAACGATCCGGGAGGAAACGCGCGTCTCGTGCGCTCGAGGGCATCGATCCTCTGGGCGCACTGCGGCTTCTGGATGTCGGCAATTTCCGCGAGGATCGCCAGCCGTTCGTTCGTCCCGGCCCCATTGAGAACAGCCGCCAGCCTTCGTTCCTCTTGGAGACCCGACAGATAGTCTCCCGCGGCTTCCTCGACGAGCTTCCAGAATGCGCCGGGCAGATCGAGACTCGACGCCCGTCTCTCGTAATACGAGCGCATCGCCTCCGAGAACCGGCTTTCGCCGGCGTTCACGTTCGAGATCAGCGTCGCGTAGAGCTCCGAAGGCAGGAAGAGTTCCGGCGTATCGGTCCCGTAAACGAAATCCGCCGGATCCCCGGACGTCCGGAGATATCCCCGCTCCTTTCGGTCCTGGGCGGCGAGCTCCCGGCGAGCCTGGCGGCAATCCGCGTCGAGCCGGTGGCGGATCCGTTCGTCCAGTGTCCATTCCCACGCCGGCTTCTCGGGCCAGCCGGAACATTCCCGCGGCAGATCACGGGTCTGCGCTGCCGCGACCGTGGTCAGGCTCAGGATTATCGCGACTCCGGGTAAGCGCATACGCAGACGATACTCCCGCGGGGCGAGGCCGGAGCGTCTGTACGATGCGGGCGGCCGCGACGCGCCTACTAGCGCGCGAGCAGCACCGAAACGCTGTTGCCCTCGCCGCTCGTCGTCACGACGTCCGGTTTGCCGTCGCGGTTCAGATCGCCGGCGGCGACGTTCCAGGGGCCGCGACCGACCGCGACCGCGGCGCCGGACCGTCGGAAGTTACCGCGGCCGTCGCCGGACAGAAAGGAGACGGAAGCGGGCGCGGTGCCGACGACGAGATCGGTCCGACCGTCGCCGTCGAAGTCGGCGGCCCCCGTCTTCCACGTCCGTCCGCCCACGTTCACCCTTGGCGACGCCGCGAATCCACCCCGGCCGTCGTTGACGAGGATCGTCATCGTGTCGATGTCGTCGTGGCTGACGACGAGGTCCGGGGCGCGATCGCCGTTCACCCTTGCTGCCAGGAGGAAGAACGGGCGGGGATCGACGCGGAACGGCGACCCGCGGGCCGGCGTGAAGGATCCCGTTCCGTCCCCGAGGAGGAGAGTGACCGTGCCACCCTGAACGTCCGGAGTGGCCACGTCCGCCTTCCCATCGGCGTTGAAATCCGCGACCGCGAGCGGATAGGGGGCACGCCCGACCGCGAACGGCGACCCGCGGGCCGGACGGAAGCCGCCGCGATCGTCGCCGAGCAGGACCGAGACGCTGTTCCCGTTGTTGTTGGACGTGGCGAGGTCCGGCGTTCCGTCCCCGTTGAAGTCCGCGATCGCGAGCCCGTGGTTGTGGGGAGCCGTTCCCGCGATCGCCGGGAAGGACGAGACGACGGGCGGCCGCCGGGCGGTCCGGATGACGAAGACGTCGTTGCTGTCGTGCCCGGTGACCGCGACGAACCCGGCGGTCGCGGCGACGATGCCCGGCGCGATCGGCAGAGCGACCGGCCATCCGGGGGCCGGCGCGAAGCGACCGCGGCCGTCCCCCAGCAAAAGGGTGACGTCGCGGCTCTCGCCGTTCGCCGTCAGGACGTCCAGGTTCCCGTCGCCGTCGACGTCCGCCAGCGCGACTCCGCCCGGGCCCTTCCCGACGGCGATGGTCGACACTTCGAACCGGCCGGGCGCCGCCCGCGGTTGCGCGCAGGCGATCCCGGCGCCGAGAAGCAGGATCCCGGCGCCGGAGAGCGCCCCCCTCACGACGTCGCGAATGCCGCCTCCCGGCGCTTGTCGATCTCCTCCATGGTGAGGTCCTCCTTGTGCGTGGAGACGTACCACCGGTGCCCGAAGGGGTCCTCGACCTGCCCGCCGCGGTCTCCGTAGAACTCGTCCTTGACCGGCTTCGTCACGGTCGCGCCGGCCGCGATCGCCCGGGGAAACGTCGTGTCCACGTCCTCGACGTAGAGATGCATCATCACGGCCGTGCCGCCGATCGACTTCGGGGAGAGAAAGCCCATCTCCGCGAACTCGTCGGCGAGCATCACCCTCGAGTCGCCGATCTGGAGCTCGGCGTGGCCGATCTTTCCGCCCGGTGCCTCCATGCGCATGACTTCGGTCGCGCCGAACGCCTTCTTGTAGAACTCGATCGCGTCGGCGCCCCCCTTCACGCAGAGATACGGCGTCACGCTGTGGTAACCCTCCGGAATTGGCTTCACATTGGCCATGGCAAACCTCCATTCGTAGATGTCGAACTTCTCACAACGGAGGCGGATACGGGCGGCCCGATCGGAAGTTTTCCGACGAGAAGGTTCCGTCTGCCTGCGTCTTTTCTCCCGACCCGAGAGTCACTTCCGCTTCTTCGACCGAGCCCGGGTGCGCGCCGCCTTCTTCGCAGCCGCGGATCGAGACGCGGCGGACCGCTTGCGCGCCGCGGAGCGCGCCTGGCGGGAGAGGGCCGCTCTCGAGGCGGTCCCCCGGGGCTGCCGCTTCAAGGCCTTCCGCACCGCACGGCCCCGGCGGGCCGACGGCTTGCGTCCCCGGTTCCGCGTCGCGCTCGCGGCCGACTTGCGCGTCGACGATTTCGCCTTCTTCGGCGGCGGCAGGCGCACGCCGGCGCGCCGTGCCTTGGACAGCCCGATCGCGATCGCCTGCTTGGTGGACGCGGCGCCGTGCTTTCCCTCCCGCACGTGCTCGATCTCCTCGTGAACGAACTCACCCGCCTGCGTGCCCGGCGACTTCCCCTGGCGCTTGTCGCGGCGCGCCCGCTCGATCGTTTCCTTCTCCGGCATGACGAACCTCCGGCCGTTCGGGGCAGCAAGATGCGTGCACGCTGTTAGCATCGCCGCGGCAAAAAACGTGAGAAACGCACGCCTGGGGCGCCCGCTCCTCTTCTTCGCGCTGACGCTCGCCGCGTGCCGGCGCGACGCGCGCACGCCGGTCGTCCTGTACTCCCCTCACGGGCGCGACCTCCTGACGCTCGTCGAGAAGACCTATGAAGCGAAGCACCCCGAAGTGGACGTGCGTTGGCTCGACATGGGATCTCAGGACGTCTACGACCGAGTCCGCGCCGAGAAGGCCAACCCGGCGGCGGACGTCTGGTACGGCGGACCCAACCTCGTCTTCGCGAACG
>DATIBN010000121.1:0-7110 GCA_035457525.1 Thermoanaerobaculia bacterium
GTCGCCGGTGCGCGTGTAGACCCTGGTTATTCGAGGCATGTGCGTGGGGTACGTGGGGTCAGGCGTGCATATCGGTTCTTCGGTTCGGAAAATACCAAATTACACGCCTGACCCCTGCCGCCTGCCGACTCAAAACCTCACCTCCACCCCCGCCGCCCACCGTCGCCCGGGCGCCGGGTAGCCGTCCACCTCCTCGTAGCTCTTGTCCGTCGCGTTCTCCAGCCGCGCGTACGGCGCGATGCGCCCGAGGTCGTAGCGCACGAAGAGATCGAGCCGCACGTACGACGGCAGGTCCTCGTGCCGGCCCGTGACGGGATCCGCGTCCAGCCGCCGGCCGACGAAAAGCGCCCGCGGCGAGACCGTGAGCTGCGGCGTCGCGTGCCACGCGGCGGACAGGGACGCCCGGTGCCGCGGCCGCCGGAGGAGGTCCTCGCCGGTGACGCGATCCTCCGCGTCCAGCCACGTGTATGCCGCGTCGACCTCGACCCGATCCGTGAGCCGCTGCCTCCACGCCACCTCGACGCCGCGCGTCCGGGCGCGGCCCACGTTCTCGTTCGTAAACGTCGCGAAGTCGAACACGATCAGGTTGCGGAACTCGTTCCAGAACACCGAGACCTCGACGCGGCCCCCCGCGAGATAGCGCTCCACCCCCGCTTCCCACGACGTCACCCTCTCCGGCCGGAGATCCGGATTTCCGCCGAAGGGATAGAAGAGCTCCCCGACCGACGGCGCGCGGAACGCGCTGCCGCCGGAGAGACGCAGCTTCCAGCGCGCGTTCGGGTCCACCCAGGCGAGCGTTCCGCGGGGGCTCCACGCGCGGCCGAAGTCAGAGTGGTGGTCGTAACGCAGCCCGGCGGTGACGACGGCGCCTCCGCCCAGGGAGACCGAGTCCTGGAGTCCCATGCCCCACAGCGTCGACCGGTCGTCGTCCAGCGCGACGCCGAAGTTGCTGCGGTCGTCGACCTGCCACCGCTCCCACGAACCGAACGTCGTGAGCTCGTGCCTCCCCGAGCGGAAGGAGTCGGAGAGCCTCGCCTGCCACGTCGTGGGGCTCGAGCGCGACTCGAAGCCCGCGTCCGGATCGTCGTACGTGCGCTCCGACGCCACGCGTGCGAAGAGAAGGGTCGCGTCGTGGCCGTCGAGCGGGCGGAAGGAGATCGGGAGCTGGAGGCGCTCCTCGCGGGAGGTCTGACGAGCACGCGGACTCTCGCGGCCGACGGGGCCCGGAACTCCGACGTCGGCGTCGACGAGCGATCCCTCGACCGCGATCCGCAGGCGGTCGCCCCACGTGCTTTCGAGCCGCAGCGACCCCGCGTCCTGTTTCCAGTCCGAGTTCCTCCGTGCGCCGTCGCTCTCGTCGTGAGAGTAGCTGCCCGCCGCGCCGAACGACCCGGCGCCGCCGCTCGCGTACGCGGAGCCGCGGCGCTGCCCGTCGCCGCCCCCCTCGAGCTGCGCGCGACCGGAGAAGCCCGCCGTTGCCGGGCGCGTGAAGACGTGGATCACGCCGCCGATCGCGTCCGAGCCGTAGAGCGCGGAGAAGGGGCCGCGCACGATCTCGATGCGCTCGACGTTCTCGGTCGTCAGGACCGAGAAGTCGTAGCCCGAGAAGTACGGGGAGTTCAGGCGCGCGCCGTCCATGAGGACGAGGACGTGCGGCGAGTTCGCCCCGCGGAGGAAGGCGGACACGAGCGAGCCGTCGCTCCCCTGCCGCGCGACGTCGAGCCCCGGGACCTGCCGCAGGACTTCGGCGACGTTGCGCGCCCCGGACGCCTCGATCCACTCGCGCGTGATGACCGTCGTCGCCGAGCCGAGCTCGCGCTCCTCCTCCGGCGTCAGCGTCGCGGTGACGACGATCGAGTCGGAAACCGGGGGCGGCGTCTGGGCGAACGCGGCGGCGCCGGACAGGACCGAAAGGGCGACCGCCGCGGCCACCCGCAGAGTCGCACGGCCGCCGAGTCTTCGGGAAAGCGCGTCGAGGCCGAAGAAGACCGCGGTACCGACGAAGTCCGCGGCGAGAGTGTTCCAGAAGAAGGGGACCGCCCCCGCGAAGCAGGCGGCGAGGCCCGCGAACGTCCGCGGGTAGAGAGAGCCCGCCGCCCACACGGCGAGGTTGCTCGTCAGGAAGAAGAGGACGGACGCGCCGATCGAGAGCCCGGCGAGGCGCGCGGGCCGCGCTCCCTCACGGGCGAAGCGCCCGAGGAGCGTCAGCGCCGCGAACGTCGCGTAGATGGTCACGCGCCCGAGGGACAGCACCGAACGCCCGGTGCCGAAGTCCAGGAAGAAATCCGAAACGACCATCGCCGCGAGTGGCACGGCGAAGCTCCAGCGCCTCGGCAGGCGCGCGCCGGAGTAGAGCGCGAGCGCGCCCAAGGCGACGAGATTCGGAGGATGGGGAAGGAGCCGGGAAAGAGCGCCGAGGAAGACGAGCAGGATCGCGGTCGTCATTCGAACCTCCCGTTCGACGAGACGTCTCTGCCGCGAGGCGAGAGGGCGTCCCGCGCCGTCGGGAATTCGAAAGCGCGCCCCCTCTCACTCCCCGTGGAGAAGCGTTTCCGCCCGGCAGGTCTCCTGGCTTCCGGATCGTCCGCCGTCGGGCTCCTTCCCGGGCGCGCGACCGGGATTCCGATCTCACGCGTCCAGTGGTTTCTCGCCCGGGGCGTCCCCGGTGACAGTGGCGGGGGCCGCGCGGGATTTTCACCCGCTTCCCTCGACCGAACGGAATCAAAGAACGAGCGGTGAAGATACCCCTGTTCTTTTCCAATGTCATCCCGAGGAGCGCAGCGACGAGGAATCTCTTCCTCGACAAGGGAGAGATCCTTCGCTGCGCTCAGGATGACAGGCGGGGTTTCCGCGCTCGGAATGACGGCGGGCCGGATATCATCCGGCGCAACGATGCCCTCCGCGGATTACACGCTCGATTTCGACCGCCTCCGCCGCGTCGGGTTCCCGGAAGTCGTTCTCGCCGAAGGGAAGACGACGGCGCAGATCGCGGAGATCTGCCGACAGCTTTCGCGCGCGCACGACGTCCTCGTGACGCGCCTCTTCCCGCCGCAGTGGGAGGAGCTCTCGGCCCAGCCTCTGCCCGGCCGCGCGGACTACGACGAGCGCTCGGCAACGCTGTACCTCTCGGTCGGCAAGCCGATGCCGCAGCTCGAGGGGAACGTCGTCCTCGTCACCGCCGGCACGGCGGACATCGTGGTCGCCGAGGAGACGCGCCGCACGCTCGAGTACCTCGGCGTCGCGTCCACGCTCGTCCCGGATGTCGGCGTCGCCGGTATCCTCCGCCTCCTCTCGCGGCTCGAGGAGGTCGAGAAGGCCGACGTCGTCATCGCGGTCGCCGGGATGGAGGCCTCGCTCTTCTCCGTCATCGGCGGGCTCGTCGGCCGCCCCCTCATCGCCGTTCCGACCTCGCGTGGTTACGGCGCCGCTCTGAATGGCGTCGCTTCGCTCCTCGCCGCGCTGAACTCCTGCGCCAACGGAGTCACCGCGGTGAACATCGACTCCGGCTACGCGGCGGCGATGGCCGCGTACCGCATTCTCTCGGGAGGGCCGCGCCGATGGGATCGAAGACCGACAAAGGAATCCGCGACGCCCGCCAGTACATCCACGAAGCCGCGATCGGCGTCGACCGGAAGAGGAAAAAAGCGCTCCTCGGGAGGCCGACGACCCCGGTCAAAGTAGGTCCGAAGACCACCGTCGCCGAGCTCCTCGACTCGTACCGCGAAGCGTCGTTTCAGGCCCGGGCGCTCGGCAACTGCGCCGCGGTCTTCGCTTCGATGCTGTCCGACAGGGACCGCCCCACGATCTTCCTCGGCCTCGCCGGGTCGCTCATCGCGGCCGGCATGCGCCAGGTGATCACCGACCTCATCGAGCAGAACATGGTCGACGTCGTCGTCTCGACCGGCGCGATCATTTCGCAGGACTACTACCAGGTGCGCGGCGGCCGGCACTACCACGGCAGCGTCCACGCCGACGACAAGGAGCTGCGCGATCTCTACATCGACCGGCTCTACGACACCTTCATCGACGAGGAGAAGTACTGGAAGACGGACCTCGCCGTGTCGCAGTTCGCCGACACGCTGGCCGGAAAGACGCTTTCCTCGCGCGCGTTCCTGTCGCTTCTCGCCGAGAGCGCCCGCCAGGACCCGGGGTCGATCCTGGGGGCATGCGCGAGAAACGGCGTTCCGCTCTTCGTGCCCGCGTTGAACGACTCGTCCATAGGGATCGGCCTGACCGAGCACTACCACCGGATGCGGAAGAACGGGAAGGAGCCGATGACGATCTCGTCGATCCGCGACAACTACGAGCTCACGCAGATCGTCGTGCAGAGCCCCGCGACCGCGGCCGTGTACGTGTCGGGAGGCGTCCCCAAGAACTACATCAACGACTCGATCGTGATGTCGTACATCTTCGGCATCGACACCGGCGGCCACCGCTACGCGATCCAGGTGACGACGGACGCCCCGCACTGGGGCGGCCTCGGCGGCTCGACGCTGTCCGAGGCCACGTCGTGGGGCAAGGTGTCGAAAAAGGCGTCGCACGAGATGGCGTTCGTCGAGACGTCGGTGGCGCTGCCGCTCCTTTACGGGTACGCCCTGCAGAAGGGGGCGCACAAGGGGAGGAAGCGGCTGCGCTACACGTGGGAGGGCGACATGCTGGAGAGGGTGACGCGAGTCGGTTGAGGCGCCCCTCACCCTGACCCTCTCCCCGCATGCGGGGAGAGGGAAATAGAAAAAACGCCCCGCTTTCGCGGGGCGTTCAATTATCGATTTCCGATTACCGGCTTAGAGGACTTCCCCCCGCAGCGGGATCTCGATCACCGCGCGCTCCTTGTCGGAGGTGAAGAGCTTCACCGTCCCGTCGAGCGCGCCCTTCTTCACGGCGCCGCTCGCCTTCACGACGACGGTGTAGGAGATGCCGTCCTGCGTGGGCACGACGTCGGTGATGAACCCGGGGACGCTGACCTCGGCGCGCGTCACCTTCACCGGCACGGCCGGCTTGTTGTTGGTGACGATGATGTTGCGGGTGATGGGGTCCTTGCCCGCGGTGAAGTTTCCGAAGTTGACGGTGACCGGCGTGACCGACACGCGCGGCCGCACGATCCCGGAAACCGGGATCTCGATCGTCGGCTGCTGCGAGACGCCGGTCGCCACGCGGATGGGCGCGTTGAGCAACCCCTCGGGCGCGTCGGGCAGCACGTTGATGCGGACCTTGTACTGGTCGCCGGCGCGGCCCGGGATCTTGTCCTTGTCGCCCGCCGGGAGCACCTCGGCCTTCACGTAGGGCTGCGAGGTCTCGGCGATCGTCGGGCGGAAGCCCTTCTCCTCGGAAACGAGGAGCACGTCCTGTCCGGCGTTGTCCCCCTTGATGACCGAGAACCGCACGAACGCCTGCGGCAGGACGTCCACGTACGGCTTGACGAGAGCCTTGATGAACAGGTTCACCTGCGGCCGGTCGGGGTCGTTGGAGACGACGAGGACCGACTTGCTGATCGGCCCGGAGAAGCTCTTCGTGTCCACGCTCGACTGGATCTTGCCTTCGCCGCCGGGCTTGATGACCTTGTCGAACGACGCGACGGTGCACCCGCAGGACGGACGCGCGTCGGAAATGATGAGGTCGGAGCCTCCCGTGTTCTTCACGACGAAGACCGCGTCGACGACCTGGCCCTTCGCGACCGTGCCGGCGTCCTTGGTCTCCGGTGAGACTTCCATCTTGGGCGCCGCGGCGAGCGGCCTGGGCGCGGGCGCTTTGCTCTTCGCGGCCTGAGCCTCCAACCCCGCGACCACGAACAACCCCGCCATGGCGAGGCTGGCCAACCTGGCGTACTGACGCATTTCCGATCCTCCTGTTCCGTGCTTCTGCTTTAGAGTAATGCCGAACCGGTCAAACTCCGGACAAGCGGCGGTTATTTCAGGAATCGGGCGGGTTTGCCCTCCATTCCGCCCATTTTCGAAGGTCTCCATGCCGGAATCCCGCAACATCCACCTCGTGCCGATCGGCGGAACGGCCATGACGCCGCTCGCCGCGCTCTTCGTCGAGGAGGGGCACCGGGTCACGGGGAGCGCTCTCGACCTGTACCCGCCGATGTCCACCCTCCTCGAATCCCTTCAAATCCCGGTCGCGAAGGGCTTTGCGCCCGAGCACGTTCCCGCCGACGCCGACTGCGTCGTGGTCGGGAACGCCGCTCTGAGGGACAACGTCGAGGCGGCGGAAGCGGCGCGCCGCGGCATCCCCGTCCTCTCCATGCCACAGGCGATCCGGAGCCATCTCCTCCCCGGAAAGACGTCCGTGGTCGTGACCGGAACCCACGGCAAGACGACCACCTCGGCCCTGACGGCCTGGCTGCTGCTCGACTCGGGGCGCGACCCGGGGTTCCTGATCGGCGGGGAGATGAAGAACCTCGGCCGCGGCTACCGCCGGGGGGCGGGTCCCGCGTTCGTGCTCGAGGGGGACGAGTACAACGCCGCCTTCTTCGACCGGGGACCCAAGTTTCTCCACTACGAGCCCAAGCACCTCTTCGTCGGCAACATCGAGTACGACCACGCGGACCTCTTCCCCGACCTCGACGCAGTCGTCGACGCGTTCCGGAAGGTCGTCGCGATCGTGCCGGCCGACGGCACCGTCGTCGCGAACGTCGACGATGAGCGCGTCCGCGGGGTCCTGCCCGCGGCGAAGGCGCGCGTCGTGAGTGTGTCGCTGGACGACCCGGGCGCGGACTTCTCGGCGAAGGACGTCGAGGCGCACCCCGAGGGAACGCGGTTCACGCTCACCGAGTCGGGCCGCGAAACCGGCCGCCTGTCCTCGCCGCTGCTCGGCACCCACAACCTGCGCAACGCGCTCGGCGCGATCGCGCTCGCGCGGGGGCTGGGACTCTCGGTCGAAGAGATCGCCCGCGCGCTGCCCCGTTTCGCCGGAGTGAAGCGCCGGCTCGAGGTGAAGGGAGAGAAGAACGGCGTGCTCGTCGTGGACGACTTCGCGCACCACCCGACCGCCGTCGAAGGAACGATCGCCGCGGCGCGCACGCGCTGGCCGGGACGGCGGCTGTGGGCGCTCTTCGAGCCGCGGTCGAACACCGCGGGGCGGAAGATGTTCGAGGAGGACTACGGCGCC
>DATIBN010000122.1:0-18544 GCA_035457525.1 Thermoanaerobaculia bacterium
TCACCCGGTTCTCCTGAACCGCGCGCCGACGCTTCACCGCTTGGGCATCCAGGCGTTTCAGCCGGTGCTCGTCGAGGGCAAGGCCATCAAGATCCACCCGCTCGTCTGCCCGGCGTTCAACGCCGACTTCGACGGCGACCAAATGGCGGTGCACGTGCCGCTTTCCCCGAAGGCGCAGGTCGAGGCGGAGCTCCTCATGCTCTCGGCCAACAACATCCTGTCGCCCGCGTCGGGCCGGCCGCTCGCCGTGCCCTCGCAGGACCTCGTCCTCGGCATCTACTACCTGACCAAGTCGCGTTCGAACACGAAGGGGGAGGGGAGGATCTTCTCCGACTTCGACGAGGTGATCCTCGCGTTCGAGCAGGGCGAGGTCACGACCCACACCCCGATCCGGGTGCGTTACACGGGCAAGTACATCGACCTGACGACCCAGTACAACGACCAGGACATCGTGCACGCCGAAGTGCAGGACATCGAGCGGACGCTCATCGACACGACCGTCGGCCGCGTCCTTTTCAACCGCGCTCTCCCGGAGGTCGTTCCGTTCATCAACGGGAACCTGAAGAAGCGCGGGCTGTCGGACTTCGTGAACTACGTCTATTTGACGTTCGGCGAAGAGCTCTGCGTGATGATGCTCGACGACCTGAAGGAGCTCGGCTTCAACGCGGCGACCCGGGCGGGCATCTCGATCGGCGTCGACGACATGCTCGTGCCGCCGAAGAAGGAGGACTACATCGCGGGCGCGCGCAAGGAGGTCCTCGAGGTCGAGAGCCAGCGCAACTCCGGCGTCATCACCGCCGGCGAGCGGCACAACAAGATCATCGACATCTGGCACCGCACGACCGAGAACATCTCCGACGAGATGTTCCGCGAGATGAAGAAGTCCGATCAGGTGGGGCAGGAATTCAACCCGATCTACATCATGGCCGACTCCGGCGCCCGAGGCTCCAAGGAGCAGGTCCGCCAGCTCGCCGGGATGCGGGGTCTCATGTCCAAGCCCTCGGGCGAGGTCATCGAGACGCCGATCACCGCGAACTTCCGGGAGGGCCTCTCGGTCCTCCAGTACTTCATCTCGACCCACGGCGCGCGCAAGGGACTGGCCGACACCGCCTTGAAGACGGCGGACTCCGGCTACCTCACGCGCCGTCTCGTCGACGTCGCGCAGGACGTCATCGTCATCGAGGAGGACTGCGGGACGAGCGATGGCATCACGGTCACGGCGATCATGGAGGGGGGCGACACGCTGGAGCCTCTCCGCGACCGCATCGTTGGCCGCGTCGCGCAGGAGGACGTCTACGACCCGCTGTCCGAGGAGAAGATCCTCGCCATCGGTGAGGAGATCACGGAGGACCTCGCCTCGCGGGTCCAGGAGGCCGGCATCGAGCGGGTCAAGATCCGCTCGGTTCTGACGTGCGAGACCAAGCGCGGCATCTGCCGCCTCTGCTACGGCCGCATGCTCGCGTCCGGCAAGATGGTGGAGATCGGCGAAGCGTGCGGCGTCATCGCGGCGCAGTCTATCGGGGAGCCCGGCACTCAGCTCACGATGCGGACGTTCCACTACGGCGGAACGGCGTCGCGCGTGACCGAGCAGTCGAAGCACGCCGCGAAGAACCCCGGAACCGTGCGCTTCCTGTCGGTCGCCACGGTCGAGCGGAAAGACGGAAACCTCGTCGTGGTCAACCGCAACGGGAAGATCACGATCGTGGACAACAAGGGGCGCGAGAAGGAGCGCTACTCGGTCGTGTACGGCTCGACGATCAAGGTCTCGGAGGGGCAGGAGGTCGTCCCCGGGCAGGAGCTCGTCGAGTGGGATCCGTTCACCTCGGCGATCCTGACGGAGGTCGGCGGCAACGTCGCCTTCCGCGACATCATCGAAGGGGAAAACCTTCGCGAGGAGACGGACCGCGTCACGGGTCTCGCCCAGAACATCATCGTGGAGACGGTCGGAGCCGAGAAGCGCTCGCCCCAGGTTCTCGTCCAGGGCAAGGGCGGCGACAAGAAGTACCTGCTGCCCATCGGCTCGCACCTCATGGTGACCGACGGGCAGACGGTTTCGCCCGGCGACGTGCTGGCCAAGATCCCGCGCGAGACGACCAAGACGAAGGACATCACCGGAGGTCTCCCGCGAATCGTCGAGCTCTTCGAGGCGCGCCGTCCCAAAGACGCTGCGGTCATCACCGAGATCGACGGGACCGTCTCGCACGGCCCGATCGCCAAGGGAATGCGGAAGGTCGTCATCACCGGCGACGACGGCGAGGTCCGTGAGTACCTGATCCCCCGATACACGCACGTCAACGTCCAGGAGGGCGAGCGGGTGCGGGCCGGAGATCCCCTGATCGACGGTCCGATCAACCCCCACGACGTGCTCGCTATCCTCGGGGAGAAGGAACTGCAGCGCTATCTCGTCGACAAGATCCAGGAGGTCTACCGCTCGCAGAACGTCGCCATCAACGACAAGCACATCGAGGTGATCGTTCGCCAGATGATGCGCAGCGTGAAGATCGAGGAGGTCGGCGATACGGACTTCCTGATCGACGAGCAGGTCGACCGGTTCCGCTTCGAGGACGAGAACGAGCGGGTCATCGGCGCCGGCGGTCAGCCGGCGATCGGGCGGCCGATGCTCCTCGGGATCACGAAGGCGTCCCTCTCGACGGACTCGTTCGTGTCCGCCGCGTCGTTCCAGGAGACCACGCGCGTCCTCACGGAGGCGTCGATCTCCGGCAAGGTGGACAACCTGCGGGGCTTGAAGGAGAACGTCATCGTCGGCCGGCTGATCCCCGCCGGGACCGGCATGGAGTACTACCGCAACGTGGTCCTCGAGCGCGAAGAGATTCCCCAGGTGGAAGAGCCCGCGCTCGAAGACTTCCTGACCGATCCGGCCGAGGAGCTCGCGCTCGCCGAGGCGGATGCCGAGGTGGACGCTTCCGACGAGGATTGAGCGGGAAGCTTTCCGTTTTAAGGTTCGGATCGGGCCCGCGCGAGCGGGCCCGATTTCTTTCTGCTAATCTGTTTCCCTCGCGCCAAACGATGCTCCGTATTCTCCTGATCGCCGTTTTCGCATGCGTCGCCCCCTCCGGAATTCTCCGGGCGGCTGAGACCACCCCTGCGGCGCCGGCGCGCATCGCGAGCGCACCCGAGCCCGGGCTCGACAACGTCCAACGTGAGACGCTCGTCCGCTGGGCGCTCGCGCAGCCCGAGTTCCGCGCCCGGACGGCGGACCACCGCACGCGCCTTCTCCGCGTCTGGTCCGATGCGGCAAAGGGAGACGCCGGCACGGTCCGTCGGGTCATGGTGCTCGTCCGGGACTACGACGCCGGCGTGGCGCTGGAGATCACGGTGGAGATGCCCTCGCGCCGTCTCGAAATCCGCGAGCTCTTCGGGGTCCAGCCGAGCGCCGAGGAGATCGAGGAAGGGATGGCGATCGTCCGTCGGGAGCCCGCGCTCGCCCGCTTCGTGGCCAATCCCAAACTGAGGCTGATCGGTGGCTTCCACAACCGGAGCGCGCGGCCGAAGGACCCCTGTGCCACCGAGATCTGCGTCGAGTTCGCATTCATGAGGCCGGACTATGCCGGGCCCGCCCGATACGTGATCGTGAACCTGACGCGGGGCGTCGTTGCGCACCGCGATTTCCGGGCGCGACAGGACGGCCCCGCGGCGCCGATGACGAAGGGCGTTCGTCCATGAACGGGCGCGTAATCCTGCGGATGGCGCTCGTTGCCGCGGCGCTCGCCCTCGGGGCAATGGACCTTCGGGCGCAGTGCAGTCTGACGGGAGCGACGCACGTCACCTGGCCGGGGTCGAACCCGGTGTGGGACTTCTGCGCCCGACGGCCGTCCGAGAGCTCCGGCGCCAACGGTTCGGGGCTCGAGCTTTCCGACGTGAAGTACAACGGCACGCTCGTGCTCTTTCAAGCGCACATGCCGATCCTGAACGTGAAGTACGCGGCGAACGGGTTGTCGTGCGGGGGGCAGAACCTGTGCTACCGGGACTGGCTGTACAGCGAGCAGGCTTTCCAGTGTGCTCCGACGGTTTCGCCCGGGATCTGTACTGGAACGACAACGGCCGCCGCAACGGTCTGCAACCATCCCGGGTCCGACGCGGGCACGTTCCAGGGCATTGCCATCGAGAGCCTTCCCGATCGGTTGAGGCTGACTGCGCAATGTCAGGCGGGTTGGTACCGGTACATCCCGGTCTGGGAGTTCTTCGCCGACGGCACGATCCAGGCGCTCTTCGACGCCACTTCGGTCGACCACACGTGCGTGGCCGTTACCCACCACCACATGGCGTACTACCGTTTCGACGTGGACGTCAACGGAAGCGCCGCCAACTACGTCGATCAGGTCTTTCCGGATGGCTCGACCGCCCGGGTCACGACCGAGCGGAACTTCATCGACACGACGCCGGCGCGGAGCAAGTGGCGGGTCGGCAGCCCGGGCTCCCCCTACGCGCTGGAGATCACCCGCAACCCGGGGGACGGGGGCGCGGGCGATCCGGACGCGATCCCGGGCGATTCGACCTTCGCTCGCGCGGACGGATGGGTCCTCGCCTACGCGTCCAACCAGATCTCAGACTATTCGGGCCTTTCGGTCTGTCCGGCCAACATCAACTCCTGGGACTCCGATCAGAACGTGAACGGCGCCGACGTGGTCCTGTGGGTCCGGGCAGCCGCCGTACACGAAGGGGAGGCGGGCGGTATCGCCCAGGACTGTTCGATGGTCGGTCCAACTCTCAAGGTCGTTCCGGTCGCGCCCGACTCTTCCAGGCTGTATACCGTCCCCCCCTGCCGGATCGTGGACACGCGCAACGCCCCCGGAGCGTTCGGCGGCCCGGCGATCCCGGGGGGCGGCACCCGGACCTTCGCGCTCGCGGGGCAGTGCGGAGTGCCCTCCTCCGCGAAGAGCGTCGCGGTCAACCTGACCGTCACCGAGCCGTCCAGCGCCGGCTTCTTCACGGCTTTTCCGGCGGGCGGCACCCGTCCCCTCGCGAGCAACCTGAACTTCTCGGCCGGCCAGACCCGCGCGAACAACTCCCTGCTGCAGCTCGGTAGCGGAGGCGCGGTCTCGATCTTCAACGGGGGAAGCGGCACCGCCCACCTGGTCCTCGACGTCACCGGCTGGTTCGAATAGACCGGCGACCCGGCCCCGGGCCGCCGGGGACGGCCCCGGAAGGGCCCCCTTCGCTTGACAAGCCCCTGTAGCTCCCATACGATTCGCGGGTTTTTCCCTCGGACTCCGGCGGCGCTCTCTCGAGAGGCTTCGCCCGGTCGGGTAAAAGCGGTTACGGTCGATCTCGGGCCCTTCCACGGCTCCGGGGGCCCGGGGTGACAGGAGAGTCGATGCCGACGATTTCGCAATTGGTACGACAGGGTCGCGAGCGGGTGCGCGTGAAGACCGCGAGCCCGGCGCTCGCGTCCTCTCCGCAGAAGCGCGGCGTGTGCACGCGCGTCTACACGACGACGCCGAAGAAGCCGAACTCGGCTCTGCGGAAGGTGGCGCGCGTGCGGTTGACCAACGGGATCGAGGTCACGACCTACATCCCGGGCGTCGGACACAACCTGCAGGAGCACTCGATCGTGATGATCCGCGGCGGCCGCGTGAAGGATCTGCCGGGCGTCCGCTACCACATCATCCGCGGGACTCTCGACGCCGTCGGCGTCGCGAACCGCAAACAGGGCCGGTCGAAGTACGGGGCCAAGCGGCCCAAGGCTTAGGGACTTACCGATATGCCGAGACGTCGCGTCGTCGCCAAGCGCGAGATCCTGCCGGATCCGCTCTACAACTCGCAGCTCGTCACGAAGTTCGTGAACACGGTCATGGAGCGTGGCAAGAAGTCGCTGGCGGAGTCGATCCTGTACGGCGCCCTGAACAAGGTCGCCGAGAAGACGCAGGACGACCCGATGAAGACCTTCAAGAAGGCGATCGAGAACGTCAAGCCCGCGCTCGAGGTCAAGTCCCGGCGCGTCGGCGGCTCGACCTACCAGGTCCCCGTCGAGGTGCGGCCGAATCGCCGGACTTCGCTCGCGATCCGCTGGCTGATCGAATACGCCGAGCAGCGGGGCGAGAAGACGATGCGGGAGAAGCTTGCGGCCGAGCTGCTCGACGCGTCGAACCTCCGCGGCGGCGCCGTGAAGAAGAAGGACGACACCCACAAGATGGCGGAGGCGAACAAGGCGTTCGCCCACTACCGCTGGTAATCACTGACACCGGAACCTGACACCTGCTATGCCGCGTACCCATCCTCTCAAAGACACCCGGAACATCGGGATCATGGCGCACATCGACGCCGGTAAGACGACGACCACCGAGCGCGTCCTCTACTACACCGGGGTCAACTACAAGCTGGGCGAGGTGCACGAAGGCACCGCGACGATGGACTGGATGGTCCAGGAGCAGGAGCGGGGGATCACCATCACGTCCGCCGCGACGACGTGCTTCTGGAACGACGTCCGGATCAACATCATCGACACCCCCGGGCACGTGGACTTCACCGCCGAGGTCGAGCGGTCGCTCCGCGTCCTCGACGGCGCGATCGCCGTGTTCGACGCGGTCGCGGGAGTCGAGCCTCAGTCCGAGACGGTGTGGCGCCAGGCGAACCGCTACGGCGTGCCCCGCCTCGCGTTCGTCAACAAGATGGACCGGGTCGGCGCCAACTTCGCGCGCTGCGTCGAGATGATGCGGACGAAGTTGAACGCGAAGCCGGCTCCGATCCAGATCCCGCTCGGGGTCGAGTCCGACCACCGGGGTGTGATCGACCTCGTTGAAATGAAGGCGATCGAGTTCAAGGACGAGTCGCTCGGCGCGAATTTCGAGGTCACGGAGATCCCGGAAGGGGAGCGACAGGAGGCCGAGGCCTACCGCGAAAGGTTGATCGAGACGGTCGCGGAATCCGACGATTCCCTGATGGAAAAGTACATTCACGGCGGCAAGGTCGAGGCCGACGAGATCAAGGCTGCTCTGCGGCGCGCCACGATCGCCGGCGCCGTCCAGCCCGTGGTCTGCGGGTCCGCCTTCAAGAACAAGGGGATCCAGCAGCTCCTGGACGCCGTCGTGGACTACCTCCCCTCGCCGCTCGACGTCCCTCCGATCGTGGGCCACGACGACGTCGGGGCGGAGCTCGTGCGCGAGCCCAAGGACGACGCTCCGTTCTCCGCGCTCGTGTTCAAGATCATGACCGACCCGTTCGTCGGTCAGCTCGCGTTTTTCCGCGTCTACTCGGGGCACCTCGATGCGGGTTCCTCGGTCTATAACTCGACGCGGGACAAGACCGAGCGCATCGGCCGGATCCTGAAGATGCACGCCAACAAGCGCGAGGAGATCAAAGAAGTGTGGGCCGGCGACATCGCCGCGGCCGTGGGTCTCCGCCACGTCTCGACGGGCGACACGATCTGCGACGAGAAGGCTCCGGTGATCCTCGAGGCGATGAACTTCCCCGAGCCCGTCATCGCGGTCGCCATCGAGCCCAAGACGAAGGCCGACCAGGAAAAGATGGGCATGGCGCTCGGAAAGCTCATGCAGGAAGACCCCACCTTCAAGGTCCACACGGACCGGGAGACGGGGCAGACGATCATCCGCGGGATGGGCGAGCTCCACCTCGAGATCATCACGGACCGGATGGTCCGCGAGTTCAACGTCGGCGCGAACATCGGGAAGCCCCAGGTCGCGTACCGCGAGGCGATCACTCGCGAAGCCCAGGGCGAGGGCCGCTTCGTCCGCCAGACCGGCGGCCGGGGCCAGTACGGACACTGCAAGATCCGGATCAAGCCGGCCGAGCCGGGCCACGACTTCGTGTTCGACAACCAGACGTTCGGCGGCTCGATCCCCAAGGAGTTCATCAAACCGATCGAGCAGGGCATCAAGGAAGCGCTGGAGACCGGCATCCTCGCCGGGTACCCGACGACCGGCGTTCTCGTCGAGCTCTACGACGGCTCGTACCACGACGTGGACTCCTCCGAGGTGGCGTTCAAGATCGCCGGGTCGATGGCGTACCAGGATGCCGCCAAGAAGGCACGCCCGATCCTCAAAGAACCGATCATGGACGTCGAGGTCGTCGTGCCCGAGGAATACATGGGCGACGTCATCGGCGACCTGAACTCGCGCCGCGGACACATCACCCACATGGAGCCGCACGCGGGCTCGCAGATCATCACCGCGCGGGTGCCGCTGTCGGAGATGTTCGGGTATTCCACGAATCTGCGTTCGATGTCGCAGGGGCGCGGCACGTACACGATGCAGTTCGCCGCCTACGACGAGGTGCCGAAGTCGGTTGCCGAGGAGATCATCGCCAAGGTGGGTAGCAAGTAACCGCGAGGGAGAAGGATGGGCAAGGAGAAGTTCGACCGCAGCAAGCCGCACGTGAACATCGGGACGATTGGGCACGTGGACCACGGGAAGACGACGTTGACGTCGGCGATCACGCTGGTGTTGGCGAAGAAGGGGTTGGCGCAGGCCAAGGCGTACGACCAGATCGACAACGCGCCGGAGGAGAAGGCGCGAGGTATCACGATCAACACGGCGCACGTGGAGTATTCGACGGACAAGCGTCACTACGCGCACGTGGACTGTCCGGGTCACGCGGACTACGTGAAGAACATGATCACTGGGGCGGCACAGATGGACGGGGCGATTCTGGTGGTATCGGCGGCGGACGGTCCGATGCCTCAGACGCGCGAGCACGTGTTGCTGGCGCGACAGGTTGGGGTTCCGTACATCGTGGTGTTTTTGAACAAGACGGACATGGTGGACGATCCGGAGCTTCTGGAGCTGGTGGAGCTGGAGGTCCGGGAGCTTTTGAGCTCCTACGGGTTTCCGGGGGACCAGATTCCGGTGATCAAGGGATCGGCGTTGAAGGCGATGGAGTCTGGGGACCCCAACGCGCCGGAGACCAAGTGTCTGTTCGAGCTGATGGATGCGGTGGACTCCTACGTGCCGGTTCCGGAGCGTGCGGTGGACAAGGATTTCCTGATGCCCATCGAGGACGTGTTTTCGATTTCGGGGCGCGGGACGGTGGTGACGGGGCGTGTGGAGCGTGGGGTGGTGAAGGTCGGAGAAGAGGTGGAGATCGTGGGGATCCGGCCCACGCAGAAGAAGGTGGTCACGGGAGTGGAGATGTTCCGCAAGTTGCTCGACCAGGGGCAGGCGGGGGACAACGTGGGGCTTCTCCTGCGGGGCACGGAGCGGAAGGACGTGGAGCGTGGTCAGGTGTGCGCCAAGCCGGGTTCGATCACGCCGCACGTGAAGTTCCAGGCGCAGGCCTACATCCTGACGAAGGAAGAGGGTGGACGGCACACGCCGTTTTTCACGGGGTACCGGCCGCAGTTCTTCTTCCGGACGACGGACGTGACAGGGGTGGCCAACCTGCCGAGCGGTGTGGAGATGGTGGTGCCGGGGGACACGGTGTCCCTGGAGATCAACCTGATCACCCCCATCGCCATGGAGAAGGGGCTGCGATTCGCCATCCGCGAAGGCGGAAGAACCGTCGGGGCGGGAACCATTACCGAGATCTTGGAGTAGTTCCTCATGCAGGAAAACATCAGCCTCGCGTGTTCCGAGTGCAAGCGGCGGAACTACACGACGACGAAGAACAAGAAGACGAATACCGAGAAGCTCGAGAGAGCGAAGTACTGCCGCTTCTGCCGGAAGCACACGGCGCACAAGGAAGGGAAGGTCTGAGGATCGTTAGGGGTGTAGCTCTAATTGGTAGAGCGGCGGTCTCCAAAACCGTAGGTTGGGGGTTCGAATCCCTCCACCCCTGCCATACGCGTGAGACGCAAACCGTGAGACGTAAGACGTAAGACGAGATGAAGCCGATCAAAGAGTGGTGGCCGACGACGCGGGACTTCTTCCGCGACGTCTGGGTCGAGATGAAGAAGGTGAGCTGGCCCGGCCGGAGCGAGGTCGTCGGCACGACGCTCGTCGTGATCGTGGCGTGCTTTCTCTTCGGCTTCTACCTCTTCGTCGTCGACAGCGGGCTCTCCTGGCTCATCGACAGGCTCTTCATCGCGACGGGAGTGGCGCCGGCAGCATGACGACCGAAACGAAAGCCAAGAACTGGTACATCGTCCACACCTACTCGGGCTTCGAGGAGCGCGTCAAGCAGAATTTGAAGCAGCGGGTGGAGGCGATGGGTATGTCCGACGCCTTCGGCGACATCCGCATACCCACCGAGACGCTCGTCGAGATGAAGGGGGGCAAGCGCCGGGAAATCCAGCGCAAGTTCTTCCCCGGATACATCATCGTCGAGATGGAGATGTCCGACGAGGCGTGGCATCTCGTCAAGAACACGCCGAAAGTGACGGGTTTCGTGGGCTCCGGAAAGGAGCCGACGCCCCTCACCGCGGACGAGGTCGAGCAGATCCTTCACCGCGTCACCTCGACGAAGGAAAAGCCCAAGCCGAAGCACACCTTCGAGAAGGGCGAGCACGTGCGGATCACCGACGGCCCGTTCACGAACTTCACCGGCGTCGTCGAGGACATCAACCTCGACCGTTCGACGTTGAAGGTGATGGTCACGATCTTTGGAAGGTCCACTCCGGTGGAGTTGGAGTTCCTTCAGGTTCAGAAGCTCTAGGAACGGACGAGGCAGATGGCAAAGAAGATCACCGGCTACGTCAAGCTTCAGATCCCCGCGGCGGAGGCCACTCCGGCCCCTCCCGTCGGCCCGGCGCTCGGGCAGCAGGGGGTCAACATCATGGACTTCTGCAAGAACTTCAACGCCCGAACGGCGTCGCAGAAGGGCCTCATCATCCCGGTCGTCATCACGGTGTACGCCGACCGGTCGTACACGTTCATCACGAAGACGCCGCCGGCTTCGATTCTGCTGCTGAAGGCGGCAGGTATTCCGAAGGGCTCCGGCACGCCGAACAAGGAAAAAGTCGGGAAGGTGACGAAGGCCCAGGTCGAAGAGATCGCGAAGACGAAGCTGCCCGACCTGAACGCCGCGGACCTGCCGGCGGCGGTCAGGGTCGTGGAGGGCACGGCGCGGAGCATGGGTATCGAGGTCGTTTAGGTCGTTCCGCGGCGTAAACAGTCGGAGATCCGTTCGAAGCGGATCGCTTGCACGACGAGGTAAAAGGATGGCGAGAATCGGAAAGAAATTCGCGGCCGCAAAGAAGAAGGTCGAGCCGCGTCCCTACGGGCTTGCAGAAGCCGTGAAGCTCGTGCGGGACGCCCGGTTCGCGAAGTTCGACGAATCCGTCGACGTCGCGATGCTGCTCGGGGTCAACCCGAAGCACGCGGACCAGATGGTGCGCGGCACTGTGGTGCTCCCGCACGGCACCGGCAAGAGCAAGCGCGTCGCGGTCATCGCGTCGGGCGATAAGGTGAAAGAGGCGCAGGACGCGGGTGCCGACCACGTCGGCGGCGAGGACCTCGTGGGCCGCATCTCGGAGGGCTTTCTCGACTTCGAGGCGCTCGTTGCGACGCCCGACATGATGCGGCTCGTCGGCCGACTCGGGAAGACGCTCGGCCCCCGGGGCCTGATGCCCAACCCGAAGGCGGGGACGGTGACGATGGAGGTCGGGAAGGCGGTCCGCGAGATCAAGGGCGGAAAGATCGAGTTCCGCGTCGACAAGACGGCGATCATTCACGCACCGATCGGCAAAGTTTCGTTCGACGAGAAGAAGCTCGAGGAAAACCTCGCGGCTTTCATCCACGCCGTACACAGGGCGAAGCCGCCGGCGGCGAAGGGGAAGTACTTCCGGACCGTTTCGGTCTCCTCGACGATGGGACCGGGCGTCGAGATCGACACCGCGTCGATCGAGGGGTTGTAAGCCATGGAACGAGCGGAAAAGACGACCGCGGTCGCCGAGCTCCAGTCGGAGCTGGCGAAATCGCGCAACGCGATCCTGTTCGGATTCGCGGGGTTGAAGGTCCCCGAGGTGACGGAGCTGAGGCGCCAGGTGCGCGGCACCCGGTCCCGTTACGTGGTGGTCAAGAACACGCTGGCCCTGCGCGCCACCCGGGGGACCCCGTTCGAGGAAGTTTCGCGCCACTTCGTCGGTATGACGGCGGTGGCGTTCAACCAGGACGATCCGGTCGGCTTGGCGAAGGTGCTCACCAACTTCGCCAAGACCAACCCGAACCTGGTCTTCAAGGGCGCGCTCATCGAGGGGAAGGCCGTCGAGGCTTCCGAGATCAAGACGATCGCGGAGCTCCCGACGCGCGAGCAGCTCGTCGCGAGGCTTCTCTTCCTGATGCAGTCGCCGCTCACGAGGCTCGCGACCGTCCTCGCCGGTCCGATTTCGAACCTGGCGAAGGTGATCCGGGCAGTGGCCGAGAAGTCGAATTCGGGTGCGGCCGATGCCGCCCCCTCAAGTTGAGTCGAGTCGAAACCGGAGAGGAGAGGACACGGAAATGGCAATGACCGCTGAAAACTTCGTCAAAGAGATCGAGGGCATGACAGTCCTCGAGCTCAACACGCTCGTCAAGGCGCTCGAAGAGAAGTTCGGCGTCTCGGCGGCCGCAATGGCGATGCCGATGGCGGCCGCGGGCGCTCCCGCCGCCGCGGCGGCCCCCGCCGAAGAGGAGAAGACCGAATTCGCGGTCACCCTCGTCGCGGCCGGCGACAAGATCAAGACGATCAAGGTCGTCCGGGAAGTCACGAGCCTGGGGCTCAAGGAAGCCAAGGACCTCGTGGACGGGGCGCCCGGGCTCTTGAAGGAGGGGGCTTCCAAGGAGGAGGCCGCCAACATCAAGAAGAAGTTCGAGGAAGTCGGCGCGAAGGTCGAGATCAAGTAGGAACCGCGCTGACCAGGGAATACGCGGTTGTTTCGATGGGTGCAGGGGCAAATCGCGCCTGCGCCCCGGACGATGTGTCTCGCGGCGGACGAGCCGCCGCAATTTGGCCCCGGGCCGACCAGAGTGGAGCCCCTCCTTACAGGAGTCCTGAGTAAATGACTGAAGTCGCGTCTCCCGAACGGCGGAACTTCTCGAAGATCCGCTCGTTCATGGATCTTCCCAACCTGATCGACGTCCAGCGCCGGTCCTACGAGCGCTTCCTGCAGATGAACCTGCTGCCGGAAGAGCGCGAGGATTCCGGGCTGCAGGCCGTCTTCACGAGCGTCTTCCCGTTCTCCGACTTCCGGGGCGCCTGCGAGCTGCAGTTCGTCAAGTACTCGATCGGTAACTGGGAGTGCAAGTGCGGGCGCCTGAAGGGCCTCGAGCACCTGCGCATGGACTGCCGCTCCTGCGGTGCGCGGATCGTGACCGCGCACCCGCACGAGGAGACGGTGACCTGCCCGCGCTGCGGCACCCAGAACCCGAACCGGGTCACTCTCTGCGACGTCTGCGGCAACCCCGTGGACCTCCAGATGAAGTACTCGGTCGCGGAGTGCCAGGAACGGGGGATGACCTACTCCGTCCCGCTCAAGGTGACCTTCCGCCTCTTCGTCTACGACAAGGACCCCGAGACCGGAGTCAAGACGATGCGCGACGCCAAGGAAGAGGAAGTCTTCTTCGGCGACATCCCGCTGATGACCGAGCACGGCACGTTCGTGATCAACGGCACCGAGCGCGTCATCGTCTCGCAGCTGCACCGCTCTCCCGGGGTCTTCTTCACCCGAGAGTCGAAGCAGGGGTTCCTCGCCAAGATCATCCCGTACCGGGGCTCGTGGGTCGAGTTCGAGTACGACCAGAAGGGCGTCCTCTTCGTCCGGATCGACCGCAAGCGTAAGTTCCCGGCCACGATCTTCCTGCGTGCCCTGGGACTCGAGACCGACGAGTCGATCCTGCGGCAATTCTACGCGGCGGTGCCGGCGCGCTTCGAGCGGGGCCGCGCGTACCTGACGGTGAACAAGGAAGTCCTGAAGCAGGAGGAGCTCAAGGAGCGGTACGCCCGGGTCAAGCGCGAAACGAAGACGGTTTTCGCGGGCATCCGCCTTTCCTCCGACGACCAGCGCGAGATCATGAAGAAGGGCGCGATCGAGCGCTCCGTCGACGACGCGGCGGTCGAGAAGGCCTGTTTCCTCGCGGACGTGGTCGACCTCTCCACGGGCGAGGTCCTCTTCGAGGCGGGGCAGGAGCTCGGCGCCGACGCGGTCGAGGGCCTGAAGGAGCGCGGCATCAAGGAGGTCGAGCTCTTCTTCCCGGACTGGGACCTCTCGGGCGACGTCCTCGTCAACACGATCCGCAAGGACAGCCACAAGACGCGAAACGAAGCCATCCTCGAGATCTACCGGCGCCTGCGGCCCGGCGATCCGCCCACCTACGAGTCGGCGAAGAACCTGTTCGAGGGGATGTTCTTCGACCCCAAGAAGTACGACTTCTCACGCGTCGGCCGCTTCAAGTTCAACATCAAGCTGGAGGCCGACTCGGCCGAGGACACCCGTACGCTGACGTCGCAGGACATCTACCGCGTCGTTGCCTACCTCCTCAGGTTGAAGAGGGACGTCGGTCGCACGGACGACATCGACAACCTCGGCAACCGACGGGTGCGCTCGGTCGGCGAGCTTCTCGAGAACCAGTTCCGGATCGGCCTCGTGCGCATGGAGCGCGCGATCAAGGAGAAGATGTCCGTACACCAGGACATCGACTCGGCGATGCCGCACGACCTGATCAACAGCAAGCCGGTCATCGCCTCGATCAAGGAGTTCTACGGGTCCTCGCAGCTCTCGCAGTTCATGGACCAGACGAACCCGCTCTCCGAGGTCACGCACAAGCGCCGTCTCTCGGCCCTCGGGCCGGGCGGTCTGTCGCGCGAGCGCGCGGGCTTCGAGGTCCGCGACGTCCACCCGACGCATTACGGCCGCGTGTGCCCGATCGAGACGCCGGAGGGTCCGAACATCGGGCTCATCTCGTCGCTCTCCTGCTACGCGCGAATCAACGACTTCGGCTTCATCGAGACGCCGTACAAGAGGGTCGAAAAGGGAAGGGTCCTCGACCACTTCCAGATCACGCAGGCCGGCGACACCGCGTTCACGCTGGGCCAGATCGTCGAGAACCGCGAGCTCGAGGAGGAAAACGAGAAGGCGCGCCGCAACAAGAAGCGTACCGCCGACTCGGAGCCGTACGCCTTCTACCTCTCCGCGTGGGAGGAAGAGAACTATGTCATCGCGCAGGCGAACGCGGAGACCGACGCCGCCGGGAAGATCAAGGAGGAGCGGGTCATCGCGCGCTTCAACGGGGAGTTCATCACGGCCGAGCGCGAGAAGGTCGACTACAAGGACATTTCACCCAAGCAGCTCGTGTCGGTCGCGACCGCTCTGATCCCCTTCCTCGAGCACGACGACGCGAACCGCGCGCTCATGGGCTCCAACATGCAGCGCCAGGCCGTTCCCCTGCTCGAAGTCGAAGCCCCGCTCGTCGGGACCGGGCTCGAGGGAACGGTCGCCCGTGACTCGGGCGCGGTCATCCTCGCCAAGCGCGGCGGCGTCGTGGACCAGGTCGACTCCGAGCGGATCATCGTCCGCGTCGAGGGGGGCGACGAGGCCGGCGGCAAGGAGTTCGGCGCGGACATCTACCCGCTGACCAAATTCCGACGCTCGAACCAGAACACGTGCATCAACCAGAAACCGATCGTCCAGGAGGGGGCGCGGGTCGCGCGCGGTGAGGTTCTCGCCGACGGTCCCTGCACCTCCCAGGGCGAGCTCGCCCTCGGGAGGAACGTGCTCGTCGCGTTCATGCCGTGGCGCGGCTACAACTACGAGGACGCGATCCTGGTCTCCGAGAAGCTCGTGAAGGACGACTTCTTCACGTCGATCCACATCCAGGAGTTCGACATCGAAGCCCGCGACACCAAGCTCGGGCCGGAGGAGATCACGCGCGACATCCCGAACGTCTCGGAGAACGCGCTGCGGGATCTCGACGAGTCGGGAATCATCCGCATCGGCGCGACCGTCAAGCCGGGCGACATCCTCGTCGGCAAGGTCACGCCGAAGGGCGAGACGCAGCTCACGCCGGAAGAGAAACTCCTCCGCGCGATCTTCGGCGAGAAGGCCGGCGACGTGCGGGATGCGTCGTTGAAATGTCCTCCGGGCATCGAGGGCACCGTCGTCGACGTGAAGATCTTCTCGCGCAAGGGCATCGACAAGGACCTCCGGGCGCTCGCCATCGAGCAGGACCAGATCGCGAAGATCGAGAAGAACTCGAAGGACGAGATCCGGATCATCCGCGAAGAGGCGAACAAGAAGATCCGCGATCTGCTCGTCGGGAAGGTCGCCGCGGACGAGGTCAACGATCGCGAGGGAAACGAGCTCGTCAAGAAGGGCGGCAAGTTCACGGCGGAGGCGGTCGCCCGTCTGTCCCCGCAGCAGCTGAAACGGCTGAAGCTGAAGGACGAAGAGGTCGCCGACGCGGTGCAGATGATCCTGCGCCGTCAGGACTCGCAGATCGAGGTCCTGAATCGGGTCAACGCGGAGCGCATCGACCTTCTCCAGAAGGGCGACGAGCTCCCGCCCGGCGTGATCAAGATGGTCAAGGTCTACGTCGCGATGAAGCGCAAGCTCTCCGTCGGCGACAAGATGGCCGGACGGCACGGCAACAAGGGCGTCATCTCCCGGATCCTGGCCGAGGCCGACATGCCCTACCTGCCGGACGGCACGCCCATCGAGATCGTGCTGAACCCGCTCGGAGTTCCGTCGCGCATGAACGTGGGCCAGATCCTGGAAACCCACCTCGGATGGGCCGTGCGGGCGCTCGGCCTGTCGGTGGCGACGCCCGTCTTCGACGGGGCCACGGAATCGGAGATCAAGAAGCTCCTCCGGGAGGCGAACCTCCCGACCTCGGGGAAGACGGTTCTCTACGACGGCATGACCGGCGAGCCGTTCGAACAGCAGGTCACGGTCGGTTTCATCTACATGATGAAGCTGTCGCACCTCGTGGACGACAAGATCCACGCGCGCTCGATCGGGCCGTACTCGCTCATCACTCAGCAGCCCCTGGGCGGCAAGGCGCAGTTCGGCGGCCAGCGCTTCGGAGAGATGGAGGTCTGGGCGCTCGAAGCGTACGGCGCCTCCTACACCCTGCAGGAACTGTTGACCGTCAAGTCCGACGACGTCGAAGGGCGGTCGCAGGTCTACGAGGCGATCGTGAAGGGCGAGGTGCCGGCCGAGCCGGGATTGCCCGAGTCGTTCAACGTCCTCGTGAGGGAGCTGCAGTCTCTCTGCCTCGACGTGGAGCTTTTGAAGAAGTAAGAAACGCGCGGAGCGCGTAAGGAGCCTCATGGACACAATCGCTTTCGCAGCGAAGCCGACCGCGCTGAAGGATTTCAACGCGATCAAGATCTCTCTGGCGTCGCCGGAGAAGATCCGGTCGTGGTCCTACGGCGAGGTCACGAAGCCCGAGACGATCAACTACCGGACGTTCAAGCCGGAGCGCGACGGGCTGTTCTGCGCGAAGATCTTCGGACCGATCACCGACTGGGAGTGCCTCTGCGGCAAGTACAAGCGCATGAAGCACCGCGGGGTCGTCTGCGACAAGTGCGGGGTCGAGGTGACCAAGTCGAAGGTGCGCCGCGAGCGCATGGGCCACATCGAGCTCGCCTCGCCCGTATCTCACGTCTGGTTCTTCAAGGGCCTGCCGTCGCGGATCGGCCATCTGCTCGACATCTCGCTCCGTGATCTCGAGCGCATCCTCTACTTCGAGTCGTACGTGGTCGTCGATCCGGGCGACACGGACCTGAAGGAGAAGGAGCTGCTCTCCGAGGAGCGCTATCGGGCGCTGCGGTCGGAGTACGGAGACGTCTTCGTCGCCCGCATGGGAGCGGGGGCGATCAAGGAGCTCCTCCAGCGCGTCGACGTGGACATGCTCGCCGAAGAGCTGCGCATGATCATGAAGACGGAGACGTCGCAGATCAAACGGCAGAAGGCGGCCAAGCGCCTCAAGGTCTGCGACGCGTTCCGGCGCTCGGGACACCACCCCGACTGGATGATCCTGGACGTCATCCCGGTCATCCCGCCGGAGCTCCGCCCCCTCGTTCCGCTGGACGGCGGTCGGTTCGCGACGTCGGACCTGAACGACCTCTACCGGCGCGTGATCAACCGGAACAACCGGCTCAAGAAGCTCCTCGAGCTGCGCGCGCCGGAAGTCATCGTGCGCAACGAAAAGCGGATGCTGCAGGAGGCGGTGGACGCGCTCTTCGACAACGGCCGTCGCGGCCGCGTGCTCAAGGGCTCGAACAACCGACCGCTGAAGTCGCTTTCGGACACCCTCAAGGGCAAGCAGGGCCGCTTCCGGCAGAACCTGCTCGGCAAGCGCGTCGACTACTCCGGCCGGTCGGTGGTCGTCGTCGGCCCGGAGCTGAAGCTCCACCAGGCCGGATTGCCGAAGAAGATGGCGGTCGAGCTCTTCAAGCCGTTCATCTACAACCGCCTCGAGAAGAAGGGCATGGCCCAGACGATCAAGGCGGCGAAGGAGCTCGTCGAGTCCGGCGTCACCGAGGTCTGGGACGCGCTCGAGGAGGTCATCCGCGATCACCCGGTTCTCCTGAACCGCGCGCCGACGCTTCACCGCTTGGGCATCCAGGCGTTTCAGCCGGTGCTCGTCGAGGGCAAGGCCATCAAGATCCACCCGCTCGTCTGCCCGGCGTTCAACGCCGACTTCGACGGCGACCA
>DATIBN010000123.1:0-5445 GCA_035457525.1 Thermoanaerobaculia bacterium
TCGCGGAGGACCTGATCGCCGTGGTGCTCGCCGTCCTCGTCTTTTTCGTACCCTGGATGACCGCTCTCGTCCTGGTTGGCCTCCTCGTGCTCCTCGCCACGCACCTGGAGCGCGTGGGCCGGGCCCTCTCGGTTCTCTTCTTCCGCATTCAGCATCCGCGACGGCGCCAGAAGCCCGCGGTCTGATCCCTTCTCCGTGCCGTACCTGCTGGACGGAGACAACCTCGTCGGCGCCGCGCTCGGACGGCGGGGCGAGGCGGAGCGGGACGCGCTCGTCTCCGAGATCGCCGGACGACTCCGCCTCACCAAGGCCCGCGTGGTGCTCTACTTCGACGGCCCCGGCCGGGGATCGTCGCTGGGAAACCTGACCGTCCGTTTTTCCGGAGCCTCTTCGGCCGACGATGCGATCGTCCGCGAAATCGCGGCGTCGCCCCGCGCCCAGGAGACGACGGTCGTGACCGCCGACCGCGAGCTGTCCCGGCGCGCGCGGGACGCCGGCGCGAAGGTCGTCACGCCGGCCGAGTTCTGGGGCCGATTCGGCGCCGAGGCGAAGAAAGGGGACGCTCGACCGGAGGAGAAGCCCGTCGACGTCGAAGATTGGCTCCGCTGGTTCGGGGAGAAGGGCGATCGCGAAGACTGACGGCCGCGGAGTCCGATGACGGACCCGCGACATTCGCTTGCGGTTAAACCTCGCCGATGCTATGCTTTAGTCGTCCGAGCGGGCTGTGCGATCGCCCCGGGAAAGCCGGGGAGGAAAGTCCGAACTCCGTACGGGCGGCATGCCGGGTAACGCCCGGTCGCGGCGACGCGAAGGAAAGTGCCACAGAGAAGAGACCGCCCTTCCCGGGCCAACGCCCGGGGACGGCAAGGGTGAAACGGTGCGGTAAGAGCGCACCGCCCCGCCGGCAACGGCGGGGGCAGGGTAAACCCCATGCGGAGCAAGGCCAAATAGGGAGACGGAGGGCGCCCGTCCCGTCCCGCTTCGCGGCGGGCCGTCTCCGGGTCGGCTGCTCGAGCCCGAGGGAGACCTCGGGACGAGAGGAATGATCGCGCTCCCGGGAGACCGGGGGACAGGATTCGGCTTACAGGCCCGCTCGGACACTTACCGTCGCGCTCACTTGCTCGGGATCCGGCTTCGCCGCCGGCGTTCGGCTCGCCAGACCCGGCTCGACCGAGCGCCTGATCCCTCGCTGCGCTCGCGCTCCCGCGGCGCGAAGCTCCTCCGCTCGGTTACTTCGCGGAGACTCTTCGCGCCGCGAGACCCATATCGAACTCCCTCTCCCTCCGGGAGAGAGGCAGGGTGAGGGGCTCCTCTCTGCCGACACTCTTGAAGCCTCCGCGACTTCGTCCCGGCGCCACCATCGGCGTCGCGAACATCTCCGGTCCGGTGGACGAGGCCCGACTCGAACGCGGTATCTCCCGACTCCGCGCCCGCGGATACCGCGTGGTCGAGGCGGACAACGTGCGGCGCCGCGACGGGTTTCTCGCTGGAACCGACGACGAAAGAGTGGCCGGATATCGCGCGCTCCTGCAGGACCCGTCCGTCGACGCGATCTTCTTCGCGCGGGGCGGATACGGGGCATCGCGCATTCTGTCGAGGCTCGATGCGGCGGAGGTCCGGTCGAACCCCAAGATCCACCTGGGAGGATCGGACCTCACCGCTCTCTTTGCCTTTCTGCGCAATCGCGCTTCGCTCGCGGCGGCGTACGGACCCATGGTCGCCGTGCAGATTGCCGGCGACGACGGGCCCGGCGCGCCCGAACTCGACTGGGAACCCGTCCTCTCGGGCGAGCTGCCGCAGCCCGTCCCGGTCGCTCCCGAGGACGTCGTCGTGGCGGGCTCGGCCGCAGGGACTCTCGCAGGCGGCTGTCTGTCGCTCCTCGCGTCTCTCTGCGGAACGCCCGAACAGGTGGACGGGAAAGATGCGGTCCTCTTCTGGGAAGACGTCGGAGAAGAGATTTATCGTCTCGACCGAATGTTGACCCAGCTGGAGCGCTCCGGTACATTCGACCGACTGCAGGCGATGATCATCGGCTCGATCGCGCCGGGCCGGCGCGAAGGCGCGGAATCGCCCGGCGAGATCCGCTCGTGGCTGGCGCAGCGCTTCGCCGGCGCCCCCTTCCCGGTCGCCTCGGGATTCCCGGCGGGTCATGTCGGGGACACCCGCACGCTGCCTCTCGGGACCCGCGTGCGGGTGGACCTCGACCACGGCACGATCCACTTCCTCGAGTCCGCGGTCGCGTGAGCCGGCCGTGAAAGCCGTTTTCCGCACGGGGGCGAGCGCACCAAAGAGCCCGTTCGAGCGCTACCTGGTCACCCACCCGATCGGCGACATCATCTTCTCCGAGGGGGAGATCGGGACCGAGATGTTCATCATCCAGTCGGGCACGGTCGAGCTCCTGAAGGACATCGGCGGGGAGACCCGCGTGCTCGCCACGCTCGAAAAGGGGGACTTCTTCGGCGAGATGAGCGTCCTCGAAGACCTTCCGCGCACCGCCTCGGCGCGTGCGAAGACCGAGGTCGAGCTCGTGCGGATCAACGGCGCGACGTTCGACGCGATGCTGAAGAGCAACACGGAGATCGCCGTCCGGATGATGCGCAAGCTCTCGCGGCGGCTCCGGGAGGTCACCGGTATGCTCGAGGAGGCCCTCGGCCGCCGGGTGGCGGAGGGGGAGAAGCCCGTCGAGCAGCGATCCGCGCCGCAGGCCGGATCGGTTCGGCTCGTGACGACGAACGGTATGGAGTTCTACCTCCATCCCGAGGGGGACACGCTCATCGGAAGGGGAGACCCGGTCACCGGCATCACGCCGGACGTGGACCTCGCGCCCTTCGACTCGCAGCGCTCGACGTCGCGACGCCACGCGAAGATCTACCCGATGGCCGGGAAGCTGTACCTGATGGAGGAGATCGGCGTGATGAACGGGACGTTCGTCAACGGGTCGCGCGTCGCGACCGGTACGCCGGTCCCCGTCAACGGCGGCGACGAGCTGCGCTTCGGGCTCGTCACGCTGACTCTCCAGACCGCGGGAGCCTGAGAATCGCCGCCGGCGCGCTGTCGCTCGCCGACCCGGTCTCCCGCATTCCTTCCCTCGGCGCCGCCGCGGCCGCCCGCCTGACCGCCGCGGGCTTCGCGACCGTCGGCGACTTCCTGCTCGCGCTGCCGTTCCGATACGAAGACCGGCGCCGTTTCCGAAAGGTTTCGGAGCTCTCCTGGGACGAGCCCGCGACGCTCTTCGTCCGCTTCGGAGGAGTCCGCTCTTTCCGGATGCGCCGCGGGACGCTGCGCATCGAGGCCGTCGCGGACGACGGCACGGGGGCGGTGCGCGTCGTCTGGCACAACCGCTATCCCTCCTTCGCCCAGGCGCTCCAGTCCGGGCGAGCGGCCGCCATCTACGGCACGCCCATCGCCGGGCCGCGGGGGGAGATGAGGATCGAGAACCCGGAGACCGAGCTCTTCGACGAGGATCAGGAAAACGACCCGCTCCACTCCGGACGCGTCGTCCCGATTTATCACCGGGCGGCGGACATCCCCTCCCGGCGCTGGAGGACCCTCGCGCGCCGCGCCCTCGACCTGCTGGCGAGGGATATCGCCGCGGCGTCGACGAGCCCGGCCGACCTCCTCCGGGCGCTCGAGAACGTCCACTTCCCGCCGGATCTTCCGGACGCGCCGGCCGCACGGCGAGTCCTCGCGCGGGAGGAGCTCCTCGTGCTGGCCGCGCGAATCGAGGAGAAACGCGCGCGCCTGCGCGAGAGGAGGGGCGTCCGGCTGACCGCGGACGAATCGCTCCGATCCGCGGCCCGCGAGGCACTGCCGTTCCCGCTGACGAACGCGCAGAAACGGGCGGTGCGGGAGATCGCCACGGACCTCGGGTCCGGCGTCGCGATGGCGCGCCTCCTCCAGGGGGACGTCGGCAGCGGTAAGACCGTCGTCGCGGCGCTCGCTCTCCTCCTCGCCGCCCGCAACCGCGCGCAGGGCGCGCTGATGGCTCCGACCGAGGTGCTCGCCGAGCAGCACGCCGAGACGCTCGTCCGACTCCTTTCGGGCGCCGGCGTCCGGCTCGCCCTCCTGACCGGGCGCGTTCGCGGCGCCCCCAGGCGAGCACTTCTCGCGGCGCTCGAGTCGGGCCAGATCGACGTGCTCGTCGGAACGCACGCGCTCGTCGAGTCGCCGGTCAAGTTCCGCCGCCTCGGGCTGGTCGTCGTCGACGAGCAGCACCGCTTCGGGGTGGCCCATCGCGCGCGGCTCTTCCGGAAGGGGGAGAGCCCGCACGTCCTCGTGATGACCGCGACTCCGATCCCCCGGTCGCTCGCGTGGGCGGTCTACGGGGAGCTCGACGTCTCGGTCCTCGACGAGAAGCCGCCGGGACGCTCCCCGGTCACGACACGCGTGCGGGAGGAAGGGGACCGGGACCGCGTCTACCGATTCGCGGGGGAGCGCGTGGCGGCCGGCGAGCGGGTTTACGTCATCGTGCCCGCGATCGACGAGGCGGAACGCGACGTGGCGGCCACTCGCGAGACGGCGGACCGGGTGGCGAGGCTCGCGCCGGGGGCGAGGGTGGGCGTCCTCCACGGCCGGCTGCCTCCCCCCGAGCGCACGCGGGTGCTCGACGACTTCGCGGCGGGCCGCATCGGGATCCTCGTGTCCACGACGGTCGTCGAGGTCGGCGTCGACGTGCCCGAGGCGACGTTCATGGTGATCGAGAACGCGGAGAGCTTCGGCCTCGCGCAACTCCACCAGCTCCGCGGCCGCGTGGGCCGTTCGCATCGCCGGTCCTGGTGCGCGCTCGTCGTCGGGAGGAACGCGCCGCAGGAGGCGCGCGACCGGCTCCGCGTGCTCGAGGAAACGACCGACGGCTTCGCGATCGCCGAGAAGGACCTGGAGACCCGCGGCCCCGGAGACCTTCTCGGCACGCGCCAGTCCGGGATCCCACCCCTGCGGGTCGCGGATCCGTTCCGGGACCTCGCCGGCCTCCGGGAGGCGCGACGCGTCGCCCGCGAGCGGAGGGAAAAGGGGGAGCGCATCGTCAGCGATCTCTTCGGGTATCCTTCGGGCCCGACTGTCACGGATCGCTGACACCGGATACCTGACACCTGCTCATGAGAATCCTCGTCACCGGCGGGACCGGTTTCGTCGGAACGCACGTCGTGAACGCGCTCGCGCGGCGCGGGCACGGCGTCGCCGTGCTCGCGCGCCACCCGGACCGCGCCCGCAACCGCTACAACCGCCCGGTCGAGGTCTACCGGGGCGACGTTCTCGATCCGGCGTCCCTCGCGCGGGCGGTCGCCGGTCGAGACGCGGTCATCCACCTCGTCGGGATCATCCACGAGAAGGGGGCGCAGACGTTCGACCGGATGCATCGCGAGGCGGTCGAGAACGTCGTCGGCGCGATGAAGGCGACCGGTGTCCGGAGGCTCCTCCACATGAGCGCGATGGGCACCGAGGACG
>DATIBN010000124.1:0-3019 GCA_035457525.1 Thermoanaerobaculia bacterium
GCGCCCCGAGCGCCTCGAGATACTTGGGAAGGAACGCCTTCCAGAGGTTCTCCCCGAATCCGATGAGAAACATCGCCGCGGCGACCGCGACGACGTTGCGCTCGAGGCCGAAGTAGTCGGCGAAAGAGCTCTTTCGCATCACACGCGAGCGCGGCCTCGCGCTCCGGGCGTCCTACCGGAACCCGGGACCGTGGATCATCGCCGAGCCTTCGCCGTCCAGTTCTGGACGAGCGTGATCGGCGCGGCGCCCTGCTCCTCGACCGCCGCGTTCAGGATAAAGCGCTGCCCGTCGGCAGTCACGTCGAACTGGCGGCGCGACAGGCCCACGAAGTTCCGGACACTCGCGGAAAAGAGCGATACCGGACTTTCCGCCTCGAACGTGTCGCCGAGCTTCACTCGAACGGCCATCAACTTCCCGTCGGAGGCCAGGAAGAAGATCTCCTTGCCATCCCGCCGCCAGACGGGCATCGCACCCCCGCCCGAGGAGATCTGCCACTTGCCGGCGCCTCTCGGGAAGGGTTGGACATAGATCTCGCCGACACCCGACTCCGCCGAAACGTAGGCGACCCACCGGGCATCGGGCGAGAACGCCGAAGCGAGCTCGGGGAACGGCGTGGCGAGATAGACGGAAGGCCTTCGGTCGGGGAGTCCGAGAACGAGCGTATTCCAGCTCGTCTTCGGCTGATTCGTGTGAAACGCGAGCCAGCGTCCGTCGGGCGACCAATCGGTGGCGATCTTGCGGTACGGAGAGGCGAACAGAAGGTCGTCGGCGCCGGAGCCGGCGGAGAGCTTCTGGAAGAGGTCGCCCGGGCCCCGCCGATACCCGGTGAAGACGATCCGGCCGTCGTCGGGCGACCAGACGGGCGCGAGGTCGGCGTCGGGGTCGAACGTGAACCGCGTCGAAATCTTTCGGGCGAGGTCGTAGATCCAGATGTCCGAATTTCCGCGCGAGTCCTCGATCGCGACTGCGAGGCGCCGTCCATCGTGGGAGAGGCGAGGGTCCCAGTGAATAGCCGGCTGACCGAGGGTCTCGATTTCCTTGCCCGCGCGGTCGGTCCAGACCAGTCGCGAGAGCCGGGCGGCTGCTCCCCCCACGTATGCGAGAAGGCCGTCGTCCGAGACGGAGAAGCTCCCGAATCCGACGATCGAGCTGACCTGCACGAGATCGGCCACGGCGAAGGACTCGCCGATCGGTCGAAGGCGACGGACGTCGAACGGCTGCGCTCTCAAGTTTCCTTGTTGAACGAAGAGGAGATAGCCCGGAGGCGAGTAGACGACGTTCGACTCGCTCTCGAAGGGAAGCCGGAGAGCGGCTTTCTTCGGGTCGAGCGAGCCGACGAAGTGCTTGTACTGGCTCCCCCCTCCTCCCACCTGCACCTCGTAGATGAAATGCCGGCCGTCCGGCAGGAAAGACGGGTAACGGTGGCTGATCTGTCCGGTCTTCTCGTCCTGCGTCGTGACGGGTGTCGCGGCGCCGCCGGAAGACGACACCCGCAGAAGCGTGCCGCCGGTGTCGGGCGCAAAAACGATGTCGCCTTCCCGATTCCAGGTCCCTCCCCGCCCCAGAGGCGCATCCGCGACCGGATCGGCCGGGCCTCCGGACTCGACGTTCACCTTCCGCAGCTTCCCGTCGGCAAAGAAGGCCAGGTGGCGCGAGTCGGGAGACCAGAACGGGTACACCGCGCCGTCGGTGCCCGGCACCTCGCGCGCGGCCGAGCCGTCGAGACTCCGGAGCCAGATGCTCGTGCGGCCGCCGCCGGTGGAGAGGACCAGGGCGAGCTTGCGGCCGTCCGGAGAGATCAGCGGTGCTCCGCTGTCGAAGGCGATGGCCGTCTTCTCCGGGACGTCGATGGACGAAACGACGACGCGGGGCGGCTCGCTCCGGGTCGCGCGATAGAGCGCGAGGCCGGCCACGATCACCGCGGCGAGCGTGACGGCATTCGTGATCCACAACAGCCGCTCCCGCCACCGCGGTCGGCCCGGCGCCGGCGCGGGCATAACGCTCACCTGTGAGCTCGTCTCCGCGAGGGCCCGGAGCTGGAGCTTCACGTCGTGTGCTGTCTGCCAGCGGTCTTCCGGGTCCTTGGCGAGGCAGGTCTTCACGACCCGATCGAGGGCGGCGGGCGCGAACGGCTGTACGGAGGAGATCGGGGGAGGCTCGGTGTGGAGGATCGCGCCGATCAACGAGGCCTGCGTCTTACCTCGAAACGCCTTTTCACCCGTCGCCATCTCGTAGAGAACGGCGCCAAACGCGAAGATGTCGCTCCTCGCGTCGGCGTCCTTGCCCTCGAGCTGCTCGGGCGCCATATACTGAAACGTGCCGAGGATCGTTCCCTTCTCGGTCAGCGGAGACCGGTCCGCACTGGTGCGCGTCGCGAGCAATGAGACGCTCACGCCGGCGGGAGTCTCATCGAGCTCGCGGATCTTCGCGAGGCCGAAGTCGAGGAGCTTGACGCCCGAGCGCGTCAGCATCACGTTGGCGGGTTTCAAGTCCCGGTGCACGATTCCCTGTCGGTGCGCCTTGTCGAGAGCATCCGTGATTTCGATTCCGCAACGGAGGACCTGCTCGGTCGACAGGGGGCCCTTCACCAGCCGCTCCGAGAGCGTCTCTCCCTCGACGTACTCCATGACGAGGTAGTCGGTCCCGTCCTGATGCCCGACGTCGTGCAGCGCGCAGATGTGCGGGTGCGAAAGCGACGAGATCGCCTTCGCCTCGCGCTCGAATCGGCGCT
This sequence comes from Thermoanaerobaculia bacterium, assembly GCA_035457525.1. Taxonomy (GTDB): domain Bacteria; phylum Acidobacteriota; class Thermoanaerobaculia; order UBA5066; family Gp7-AA6; genus Gp7-AA6. The sequence goes on from DATIBN010000124.1 coordinate 2,733, forward strand.
TGTGATCCGCATTCTCCGAAAGGTGCGAGGGCAGGACCTTGATCGCGACCGTCCGGTCGAGCCGCGTATCGCGGGCGCGGTACACCTCGCCCATGCCTCCCGCTCCGACAGGAGCGATGATCTCGTAAGGCCCCAGCCGCGTACCGGCCGCGAGAGTCATGCGGCGCTCGATCCGGCGCTCGACGACTTCTTGAGGTCGGCGTACAGCGCGCGGTAGCCGTCGCATTCGGCGCGAAGCTCGTCCATCAGCGACCGGAACTTCTCTTCGCCCCGCAGCGACTCGAGCA
>DATIBN010000125.1:0-13372 GCA_035457525.1 Thermoanaerobaculia bacterium
GAGCGGACGCTTGTTCGCGAGCACGAGATCGAACCCCGCGGCGATCGACTTCTCGAGCACGGCAGACGTGTCTTCGGCGGTGACGTCCACGAGGATCGGACGCGACAGGGCGTGCTCCGCAATCTTCGAGACGGCGAGAACGGCGGGCGCGCGCACCCCCTGCGGCGACTCGGAGACCGAGCGGGACCCGGCCTTCAAGGAAAAGAGTGCCGCCACGTCGCGGGCGGAAAGACCGTCGGGGCGGAAGTTGTATCCGCCGCGGTCGACCACGGCCACCAGCCGGAGGTTCGTTCTTCGAGAAGACTTCGCGATCAGCTCGGCGAGCGTCCGGCCGACCTGGCCGAAGCCGAGCAGCACGACGTCGGCGTGCTCCGAAGCCGCGGCCCGTCCGCCCCCGATCTTGGAGAGCTGGAAGGCGTCGTGGATTCGACGCTGCGCCTCCGCCGCCTGGGCCTCTCCCACGACGAACGAGATGTTGAGCTCGGAAGAGCCCTGCGCGATGGCGACGACGTTGATCCCTCCCTCCGCCAGCGCGGAGAAGACCCTCGCCGCGATTCCGGGAGTGCCCGCCATGCCCAGCCCGACGACCGAGATCGTCGAGAGCCCCGGCAGAACCTCCACCCCGTCGATCTCGCGACGGGCAATCTCGTCGTGAAAAGCGCGCTCCAGGCTCGCCTGAGCGCGGGCGGCCTCGGCCTCGGGAACGCCCGCGCAGATGGAGTGCTCGGACGAAGCCTGGGAGATCAGGGAAACCGAGATCCCCTCGCCGTGAAGTGCGCCGAACGTTCGCGCCGCGATTCCCGGCACCCCCAGCATTCCGTTGCCCGCGACCGTCAGGAGCGCCTGTCCCGGGATCGCGGAGAGCGCCTTCACCGGATAGCGCGTGAGCGTGCGCCGCGACGAAATCTCCGTGCCCGGACGCTCGGGGTGCGCGAACGAGCGCACGAACACCGGAAGCCGTCGACCCGCGGGAATGAGCGCGCGGGGGTGGAGAACCTTCGCGCCGTAGTAGGCGAGCTCCGCCGCCTCGCGGTCGTTCAGCTGCGGGATGACACGCGCGTCCGCGACGACGTCGGGGTCCGCGGTGAGGAAGCCGGGCACGTCCTTCCAGAGAAAGACCGCCCGCGCCGCGAGCGCCCGCGCGAGAAGGGTCGCGGTCAGATCCGAGCCCCCGCGTCCGAGGGTCGTCGCCCGCCCGTCGGGTCCGGCGCCGATGAATCCGGGAACGACCGGGACGACCCGGCGGCGAAGGAGCGGCCGCAGGCGGGCCCGGACCCGGCGGTCCGTCGCGTCGAGGACGGGAGAAGCCTGCCCCGCCCGGCCGTCGGTCACGACGAGCTCGAGGGCGTCGACGAACTCGGACCGGACCCCGCGCGCCGAAAGCCCCGCCGAGAAGATCCGGGCGGCCAGGTCCTCACCGGACGCGACCACGCGGTCGACGGCGGCCGGCGACAGCTCTCGAAGAAGAGGCGGAACGTCGGCGAGCGCGGCGAGCTCGGCGAAGGTGTCTCGGATCCGGCGCCGGAGGAGGTCTCGAACCTTCGCGCCCGATCCCACGGCTCGCGCCGCGGCGTCGTACCTCCCCGCGAGGTTCCGGGCCGTCCGGCGGACGGAAGACTCGTTGCCGCGGGAGAGATCGCGGGAGAGCTCGAGAAGCGAATCCGTCACGCCGGCAAACGCCGAGACGACGACGACGGCGGGACGCGGACCCGTCTCGACGATCGAGAGCGCGGCGCGCAGGGCCGGCACGTCGCCGAGCGAGGCGCCGCCGAACTTGTGGACCGCGGCCACGGAGAGAGGTCGTCGCTGGAAAGCCGTCATTCGGTTCCGCCGATTATTCTCGAAACGGCGGGGAGGCGAGGGCCTTCTCGATCCGTCTCGCCTAATGGTTCCGGGTTTCCGGCTCGAGGAGCGCCTTCAGCCGGGCGTGCCCCTCGCGGCTCACCGGGATTCGCGAGCCGTCCGAAAGGACGGCGGCGTAGCTGCCCCTGGAGTACAGCTCGAGCCGCGCGAGCCGGTCGAGGTTCAAGACATAGGACCGATGGACGCGGACGAAGCGCTCCGGGTCCAGGGTTGCGGCGAGGCTCGCGATCGTCTGCTGCTTCAGGTAGCTCTTCCCCCCGCTCTTCAGCCGCACGTAGTCGTCCTGCGCCTCGGCCACGTCGAGGTTCTCGGCGGGGATCACGTGCACGCGGGTCCCGTCCCGGACGACGATGCGTGAGAGATGCGTCCCGGCGGGACGTGCGGCCGCAGCGATCTTTGCCGGGTCCGCCTTCGAAACCTTTCCCGCGCGCTCGCGCGCCCGGTCGAGCGCGGCGGCGAGCCGCTCGGCGCGGAAGGGTTTCAAGACGTAGTCCACGGCGTGGACCTCGAACGCCTTCAGCGCGTAGCTGTCGTACGCCGTGACGAAGACGACCGCGATCGCGGGGTCGATCAGTTCCAGCACCTCGAAGCCGTCGAGCTTGGGCATCTCGATGTCCAGGAAGACGACGTCCGGGCCGAGCTCGGACGCGGCCTTGACCGCCTCGAATCCGTTGGCGCACTCGGCGAGGATCCGGACGCCGGGCAGGGCCGAGAGCATTTCCCGGAGGATCGACCGAGCCGGAGCTTCATCATCGACGATCAGAACTCCGGTGTCGGCCGCCGCTTTCATTCGGTGACCTGGGCGGGCACGGACAGTACGACGAGATAGCGGTCCGCCAGCCGGCGCGCGGCGAAAAGGGCGTCGTGGCCGTACCGCGTCGCCAGGCGCTGCCGCACGTTCGCGAGCCCGAGGCCGGTACCCCTCCGGGGCGGCGCTTCCGGATCGCAGGGATTCTCGATCAGTATCCGCAGACGGTTACCGGTGCGGCGGGCTTCGAGTCGGATCACGCCGCCCTCCATCGTCGTCGCGATCCCATGCCGCACGGCGTTCTCGACCAGCGGCTGCAGCAGAAGAGGAGGGACGAGACACGACTCCCCCTCGGGCTCGACGGCCTCTTCGACCGACAGCCGGGAGCCGAAGCGCATCCCCTCGACTTCGAGATATGCCCGGGCGAGTGCGAGCTCTTCGGCCACCGGAACGCTCTTCCTTTCACCGAAAGCGAGACTCTTTCTCAGGAACTCCGAGAGGTAAAGGCACATCGCGCGGGCCCGGGCCGGATCGGTGCCGGCAAGCGCCGAGATGGAGTTCAGGCTGTTGAACAGAAAGTGCGGATGGATCTGGGCCTTCAACGCCTTCAGCTCCGCCTCCCGCGCGAGCACCTGGAGCTCGAGGGCCCGCTGCTCCGCCTCCCGCTGCGCCTCGAAGGCGAGCAGCACGGAGTGCAGGGCGAGCGACAGGATGTACAGGAGGATCCCGGTCGAAAAGAGAGCGGGGACCTGGGCGGCGTAGCGGGACGGGAAATCGGGCCCCCAGAGCGGGGCGAGCAACCGCGCGGCGCCCGCGCCCGTCAGAACCCAGAACGAGCTGATGAGAATCGCGGCCACGGCGTGCGTGACCACGGTGCGCGCGAGCCGTCCTCCACGCAGCGGGGCGGCCCGGGAGATGTACCAGACCGATAGATAGAGGAAGAGCGAAACGAAGGCGAGCAGCCAGGCGAGGGAGACGGCCTCCCCGAACCGGAACGCCCCCGGCCTCGCGAGAAGGCCCGTCAGGACGGCCGCGAGCGGGAGCGCGAGCGACAAAAACGGCGCCAGCCTCCCCTTTCGCGCCAGGATCGGGTGCAGAGCGCTCATTCCCGAGCCTCAGCTCTTGATTTCGACGCCGCCCATGAGGGCGGTTCCCCGGACGATGAGCACCTGCTCGGGCGCGCCGGGGGAGGGCGCCGTCGAGCGCGCCTTGTTCTCGACCCCTCCGAGGATGGGAACGACCTGGATCTCGACCTTCCATTCCAGCGGAACCGTGAGCTCGATGCCTCCCCAGAGCGCGAAGACGTCCATCACCGCGGGCGAGGCTGCGATCTTCGCCCCGCGCAGGTCGAGCTCGACGGCCCCCATGACCGCCGTGGCGTTGCCACCCCGGAAGTCCGGAGTCTCGACGATCCGGTGGACGCCCCCCATGATCGCGAAGTCGGACTGCGCTGCCGCCGGGGACTCCCCAGGCTCGGAGCCGGGACCCTCGCGACGAAGGGCCCGCCAGACGAGGAGACCTCCGACGACGAGAAGAATGAACGGCCAGGCGACGCGAATGTCGCGGAAGATGACGAGCTGCAGGAGGAAGACGGCGCCGAGCGCGATCAGGATGTAGCCGAGGGTCCGCTGCCCTTCGTGCTGGGGATTGCGCACCTTGACCACTCCGATTCCGACGAGGATGAGCGGCCAGTAGTCGAGCACGTCGCCGGCGTCCACGTAACCCAGGTTGTCCAGGGTGAAGAGCAGGCCGAGCAGGATCAGAACGCCGCCGGCGACAAGGCGACCCGTGATCCGCGGGGCGGGCGTCGTGGTGGTTCCGTTCATCGCGTTCCTCCATTCTCGGGTGAGCCGGATCCCGCCGGGAGATGTCCGCGCCGATCGGCGAAGGATCGGGCGATCAGCGCCACCCCGGCGAGAACCAGAAAGAGCGGCCAGATGTCCCGAAACCTCCAGTCGATCACGTCGAGGTTCCGAAGCAGGAAAAACGTCCCGCCCGCGACGGTGACGACCCCCCACGGGACGTCGCCCGCGTCCTTGGGCGCAACCAGTCCCGGAATGCCGAGGCCGATGAGCAGGACCGGCCAGTAGTCGCGGAGCTGGCCCGCGTCGTAGACCCCGAAATTGTCGAGCAGGAAGAGCGTGCCGATGCCGATCAGCATGACGCCGAACACGGCCGCCGTGACCTTGCGGTTTCGCTCCTTGGCTTCTGAGTCCATCGTGTCGTCTCCTTCGACGAGAAGCTACGGCGAGTCGGCCTCCCCGTCCCGCGGTTTTCGGCGAACGGCGTCGCGCCACCGGCGAATGGAGCCCCGGCCGGGTGCTATTCTGTTTTCGGTTCGGAGGAGGGTGGGATGCCGACCGAAATCATCATGCCGCAGATGGGCGAGTCGATCGCCGAAGGCACGATCACGAAGTGGCTGAAGAAGGTGGGCGAGCCCATCAAGAGAGATGAGCCCCTCTTCGAGATCTCCACGGACAAGGTGGACGCCGAGATCCCGGCGCCGGTCGCCGGCACGCTCGTCGAGATCCGCGTCGCGGAGGGTCAGACCGTCCCGATCAACACGGTCGTGGGGATGATCGGAGAGGCCTCGGAGGTCGGCGCGAGCGCGCCCGCCCCGCCCGCGAAGGCGGCCGAGCCGGTGGCCGAGCCCGCGGCCGCTGCGGCTCCCACGCCCGCTCCGGCGCAGCCGGCGGCGCCTCCGCAACCGGCCCAGCCCGCGCCTCAGCCGGCACCCGCCGCGGCGGCTCCGGCCCCGTCCCCCGCACCCGCGCCGCCGCCGCCGGCTCAAGCTCCTCCCGCCGCGCCCGCGCCCGCGCCGCGGTCCGCAGTCGCCGCGGCTCCGAGCCCCGAGCCCCGCCTCGGCCAGGTCGAGTCCATGGAGGAACGGGTGCGGCTGCGGTCGTCGCCCCTCGTGCGGAAGATCGCCGCAGAGCACGGCGTCGACATCCAGGAGATCGAGGGAACGGGGATCTACAACCGCGTCACCAAGAACGACATCCTCTCCTACATCGAGAATCGCAGGGTCGCCGGGGCGCCCGGCGTGACCGTTTCCGCGGGACTTCGAGAGGCGCCGCGGCCGGCGGAAGAGGCGGCGCCGGCCCCGTCCGCCGCTCCTCCCGCGCCCCGCCCCGCGGTGTCGGTCAGCGACCGGGACGAGATCGTCCCGATGACGAAGATCCGAAGGATCACCGCGGAGAACATGATCCTGTCGAAGCGGACCTCCGCGCACGTGACGACCGTGTTTCACGTGGACTACACGAACGTCGCCCGGCTCCGCGAAAAGCACAAGGAAGAGTTCTTCGAGAAGAACGGCGTCAAGCTGACCTACCTGCCGTTCATCTTCCGCGCCCTGATCCAGGCGCTCAAGGAATTCCGGCAGGTCAACGCGTCGATCGACGGCGAGAACATCGTCTACCACAAGGACATCCACCTCGGCATGGCGGTCGCCCTCGACTGGGGCCTCATCGTTCCGGTGATCAAGAACGCCGACGAGAAGTCGATCCTGGGCCTCGCCCGCGCCACGCAGGATCTCGCTGAGCGGGCCCGCACGAAGCGGCTGAAGCCCGAGGAGATCCAGGGGGGCACTTTCACGGTGACCAATCCGGGCGTCTTCGGGTCGCTCTTCGGCACGCCGATCATCCCGCAGCCGCAAGTCGCGATCCTGGGCGTCGGGACGATCGAGAAGCGTCCGGTGGTCGTGACCGACGAGAGGGGCATCGACGCCCTCGGCATCCGGACGATGGGATATCTCGCCCTCTCCTTCGACCACCGGCTGATCGACGGCGCCGACGCCGATCGATTCATGGCGCGGGTGAAGCAGATCCTCGAGAAGGGCGAGTTCGATCTCGGTTAGTCCTGAGCGAAGCGAAGGATCTCTTTCTCGATAAGTCGAGAGATTCCTCGGCCCTTTGGGCCTCGGAATGACAGCGGCCGAGAACTTCCCCGGGATCGGGGCGAAAGCCCTCTTCGCGATCTTCCTTCTCGCGCTCGCCGCGCGGCTGGCGGTCGTCGTCGTCACCGGCGCCTCGACTGCCCGATTCGGAGACGCTCCCGCCTATCAGCTCGCCGCACGCGCGCTCGCGGAGACCGGCCGGTACCCGGCGAAGACCGACGAGTACTATTTCCGTCCCCCCGGGTACGCCGCGTTCCTCGCGGTCGTCACGCTCGGGCACCCGGATCGCGTCCGGGTCGCGAAATTGGCGAGCGCGGTGCTGGGTGCGCTGGCGTGCCTCCTCCTCGCCTTCATCGCCGTCCGCCTCTTCCGGCGGCGCGACGTCGCGATCGCGGCGGGAGCGGCGGCGGCGCTCGACCCGTCGCTCGTCATGGTCACGAGCGACGTCCAGAGCGAGCCCCTCTTTCTCGTCCTGATCCTCTCGGCCGGCTTCCTCCTGCTCGCGGGCGTGGACCGGCCGTCGAGCACGCTCCTCTTCGTGGCGGGGGTAGCGATGGGGCTCGCCATCCTGACGCGCCCCTCGGCGATCTTCGTCGCGCCGCTCCTCGCCGCTCCGCTCGGCGCCCGGCGATGGCCGTTGCGCGCCCGGGCGCACCTCGCCGCCGCGGGGGTCCTCGGCGCGGTGCTCGCCCTCGCCCCGTGGACCATCCGCAATGCCGTCGTCTACCGGGAGTTCGTGCTGGTCAGCGACGTCGGCGGGTTCAACTTCTACCTGGGCAACTCCGACCTCATGGCGCGTTTCTACGAGATCCGGGACCGGAAGAGCTACGACGCGTGGTCCGACGAGAGCTACGCTCTGCTCGGCGAGCGATTGAACGAGCTCGCCGCCGCGGGAGTCACGTCGCCGGGCGCCGTGACCCGGGCGCTCGTCGCGCGGACGCTTTCCGACGCCGCCGCCCGCCCGGGAAAGACCGCGCTTCTCGCCGCGCGCAAGATCTGGGACTGGCTCCGCCCGTATCCGAACCCCCTCTTCTGGCCGTGGCCAATCGTGCTCGGCATCGGTCTTCTCTACGTCGTTCTGTACGCGCTCGCGGCGAGAGGTCTCGCGCTCGCACCGCGACGCGGGGCGACGCTCGTCGCTCTCGCCGTTCTCGTCGCGAGCATGGCGGCGCACGTGATGACGCTCGTCTCGTGGCGTTACCGGGTGCCGTACTGGGACCCGGTCCTCGTCCTCTACGGCGCGTTCGGAGCGGGTACACTTCTCCCGTCATGGAAGCGATCGACCTGACGGCGGCCGCGCAGCGGGCGGTCCCTCCCCGGCGGCGGGTCGAAGCCCTCTGGCTGGGCCGGATCGGCTACGGGCGCGCTCTGGTGGTGCAGCGCGAGGCCGCTTCGCGGGTCGCCCGCGGCGGTCCCGAGACCCTTCTCCTTCTGGAGCACGAGCCGGTGTTCACCCTCGGGCGCAACGCGTCGGAAAGGGACGTCCTTTTCACGCCGGAACGGCGCCGTGAGCTCGGGATCGACCTCTTCGAAGCGGATCGCGGCGGGAAGGTCACGTATCACGGGCCGGGTCAGCTCGTGGGCTACCCGATCCTGAACCTCGACCCGGACCGGCGCGACGTTCGTCGCTACGTGCGGGACATCGAGGAGGTGCTCCTTCGGACGCTGGCGGACTTCGGCGTGCCCGCGGCGCGCTCCGCGCTCCGCGAGCGCGTCTCCTCCGTGTGGGTGGGCAACGACAAGATCGCGGCGATCGGCGTGCACCTCTCGCGATGGATCACGACTCACGGGTTCGCGCTGAACGTCACGGAGGAGCCGCTTCTCTACTTCCGCGGCATCGTCCCCTGCGGCATCACGGACGGCGGCGTCACGTCCATGGAGCGCGTCCTCGGGCGCCCGGTCGAGGTGCGCGAGGTGGCGGCGAAGCTCTGCGCCCATTTTGCCGGGGTGTTCGGCCGCGACGTGGAGGTCGCGGCTCCGTGAGCGGTCTCCCCGTGGTCCCGCGGGCGTCGCGTACCGAGCGCCCGGAGTGGCTGAAGGTTCGCCTGAACACGACCGGCGAGTACGAGGACGTGCGCGCCATGATGCGGCGGCTTTCGCTGGTCACGGTCTGCGAGGAGGCGCGCTGTCCGAACATCCACGAGTGCTGGGCCCGCGAGCGCACCGCGACGTTCATGCTCATGGGAGACGTCTGCACGCGGACGTGCGGCTTCTGCGCGGTCGCGCAGGGCCGCCCTGGCGCTCTCGATCCGGACGAGCCGGATCGCGTCGCGGAGGCCGTGGCGGAGCTGGGCCTTTCTCACGCCGTCGTGACGTCGGTCAACCGCGACGATCTCCCCGACGGAGGCGCCGCCCACTTCGCCGCGACCATTCGCGCGATCCGGCGCCGGGTACCGGGCTGCTCGGTCGAGGTGCTGATCCCGGACTTCTGCGGGAATTGGGACGCGCTCGACGTCGTTCTGCGCGAGGTGCCCGAGATCCTGAACCACAATCTCGAGTCGGTCGCGCGACTCTACCGGCGCGTGCGGCCGCAGGCCCGCTACGAGCGATCGCTCGAGCTCCTCGCGCGCGCCGACCGCCATCGCCGGGAGGCGGGGACGCCGATGAAGACGAAGTCGGGCGTCATGGTCGGGCTCGGCGAGACCCTCGAGGAGCTCTCCGGAGCGCTCCGGGACCTGCGGAGCGCCGGCTGCGACCTCGCCACGATCGGCCAGTACCTGCAGGCCCACGCTCACCGGCTCCCGGTCGAGCGGTACTACTCCCCCCGGGAATTCGAGATGCTCCGGGCCGAGGGGGAGTCCCTGGGGTTCCGGCGCGTCGAATCGGGTCCCCTCGTTCGCTCCTCTTACCACGCCCGGCGCGCTCTCCAGGAGGTCACGGCTTGAAACGAACTCATCACACGGCCGCGGCGGCCGGCTTCTTGACCCTGGCCGCGTTCGCGGCTATCGCGTCTTCTGCGGCGGGCCAGACGACTCCCGCCGAGGTTCAGAAATACCAGGAGGCGGTCTACCCCGAGGCCCTGCTGCAGGGACAGCAGCAGGGCAACGTTCTCCTGATCGGCCGCATCGACCGGGAGGGGAACGTCCAGAACCTCCGGATGATCGCGGCGAGCTTCCAGGGGCTGGTCGAGCCGGCGCTCGCCGCGGTGCGCGCGTGGCGATTCAAGCCGGCCACGCGCGACGGGAAGCCCGTGGACATCGCCGCCAACGTCGGCGTGCGGTTCCGCATCAAGAACGAGAAGCGCGGCGCGATTCCGCAGCCGATCCTGGGCGACCTCCCCGTCTTTCCCGCCGACGCCTCGGGCGCGAAGTCCGCCCCGGAGGGCTTTCCCGTGCGACCCGGCATCGATCCGAAGGTGCGGGCCGAAGCGGTCCTCGACGTCGACCCGCAGCCGAAACCGAGAACGATCCGCGTAAGAGTCGAAGCGACCTCTCCGGGCGGGAAGCCCTACATCCTGATGGAGAGCCCGGTTTCGGTGCCGGCCAAGTCCACGGAAGTCCGGGTGCCGATGGTCGCCTCCGTCGGGGCGGACTGGACGGACGGAGTGTGGATCCTGCGGTACCTCGCCGACGGGAAGGACGCGGGTGGAGGGCAATTCTGGGTCGCACGCGATCCGTCCCGTTACGATTTCGCAGCCGCGCTGCGCCGGTAAAGGGAGCGGCCGCCGCTCTCCTCGCTGCCGTCGCGCTCGGCTGCGCGAGCGCCACGTCTCCCTCCGTCGCCCGGGCGCCCGAGACCTGTCCCGGATTCGTCGCGGCCCGGCCGGAGTTCCCGCGCATTCCGGAGTACCCGCCGACGGCGCGCCGGGCACGGATGACCGGTGAGTCGACCCACGAGATCGTCGTGGGCCGCGACGGGAAGGTGCGTGAAGCTCACATCGTCGGCACGACGTTCATGGTCTTCGCGCTCGCCGCCGACGACGCGATCCGCCGATCGACCTACTTCCCGGCGAAGATCGACGAAGAGCCCGTCGCGTCGCGCTTCTGGGTCCGCATGCCTTTCGGGATTCCGAAGGACGTCGAAGCCTCTCCGGCGCGCAACCGCGTGACGGCCTTCGTTCCGGGGGACGACCCGGCGCGCGCCCGCTGGCAGCTCGAGGGCAGCGTGCGTCGGGTCACCGTCATCGCCGACGTCGCCTCCGTTGCCGCTGCGGAAGCCTCGGTCGTGGCGGTGGCGCCGGGCGGCGCGGAGCGCGTGCTCCTGCCCGCCGGAAGCGCCACCTCGCGCCAGATCCGCACGACGGTGCGCACGGACGAGTTCTTCTCGGCGCCGGGCGAATATCGGATCCGCCTTCGCCACGGCGACCGTACGATCGGCGAGGGCGGCTTCACCGTCGCGGTCGAGGAGGCGAAGGCGGTCGTCAACGCCTGCGTCGTTCCGTGAGCCGGGCGGCCGTCTCTCCCGCGCCGGGTGTGCGCGTCGGCACGGCCGGCTGGATGTACAGGGACTGGGAGGGAATCGTCTATCCGCCGCCGCAACGGGGATTCGATCGGCTCGCCTTCATGGCCTCGCTCTTCGACACCAACGAGATCAACTCGACCTTCTACCGGATTCCGCCGGCGTCGATGGCGCGGGACTGGGCGCGGCGCGTGGCGCACAACCCGCGCTTTCTGTTCACGGCCAAGCTGTACCGGGGTTTCACGCATGACCGCAACGCGACGGCGGAGGACGGGAAGGCGGTTTGCGACGCGATGGATGCCCTCGCTTCGGCGGGGCGCCTCGGGGCCGTCCTCGTTCAGGAGCCGATGTCGTTCCGGGCGACGCCCGAGAACCACGCAGTGCTCGAGCGGATCTTCGAGACGTTCGCCGCCTTTCCGCTCGCCGCCGAGTTCCGGCACTCCTCGTGGGACTCTCCCGGGACGCTGCGTTTCCTGGAGGACCGGTCGGTGGGTTTCGTCAACATCGACCAGCCTCGCTTGAAGGGCAACCTTCCCGCGACCGCGCACGTCACGTCGCCGGTTGCCTACTACCGCTTCCACGGGCGCAATGCGTCGAAGTGGTTCGGGCCGGATACATCGAACGAGGAGCGCTACGACTATCTCTACGACGAGAAGGAGCTCGCGCCCTGGGCCGAGCGGATTCGCGAGCGGCGTCCCGATGCGAACGCGTTCGCCGTGATGAACAACCATTTCCGGGGCCAGGCGGTCGCCAACGCCCTGCAGCTCCAGCACATGCTGACGGGCGAGATGCATGCCGTCCCGGACAGCCTGCGGAGGGCGTATCCGGCCGCCCGCAGGTTCACGGCGGCGCGTAACGCACCCTCTCAGAAGAGCCTCTTTTGACCGACGGTACGACTATCGTCTAGTCGCCGGCCGGCCGCGGCGGCGGGAGAATGGCCGGACCACCGCAGTCACATTCGAAAGAGGGAGGAGCCATGCTGCACGTGCGCCGTTCTCTCGTCGCCGCTCTGGGAGTCCTTTGGGCATTTGGATTCGCGGCGGCACAGGAACCCTGGGTCGAGACCGACCCGGGTACCGTGTCCAACTGGGCAGCGCCGCCCTACTGGGTGCCGGCCCACCGACCCGAACTGGAGAAGCTCAGAGAATCGGGCGTTCTCTCGCCCATGGCGACCGAGGCCGTGCCCTCGGGCCCGCTTCCCTTCTTCGCGATCGCTCCCTGCCGCGTGGTGGACACCCGTCCTTCCCAGGGTTTCGGAGGCGCATACGGACCGCCCATCATGGCGGCCAACGCGATCCGGACCTTCGACATCAACTCCGGACCATGCCCCGGAATCCCCGCCGGCGCCGAGGCGTACTCCCTGAACTTCGCGGTCACCGAGACGGCCGGAGCACCCGGTGACATCCGGGTCTTCCCGACGGGATCCGGCGTCTCGATCACCTCGGTTCTCAACTGGAACTTCGTCGGCAACGGCGCGATCGCCAACGCGATCATCATTCCGGCCGGCACCAACGGCGCGATCGACGTTCAGGTCGCCGGGTTCAACACGCACCTCGTCATCGACATCAACGGCTACTACGCGCCGATCTCGATCGTGAACACGGTCAACGGACTGTCCGGAGCCGTCACGCTGGCCCAGGGAACCAACATCACCATCACCCCGTCGGGCAATACCCTGACGATCGCCTCGACCGGCGGTGGCTCGGGTTGGTCGCTGACGGGCAACGCGGGAACGACGCCCGGAACCAACTTTCTCGGCACCACTGACAATGTGGCGCTGGAGGTCAAGGTCAACAGCGCCCGGGCGTTTCGCCTCGAGCCCGCCACCAGCCCGAACTTGATCGGGGGGTCGGAAGGCAACTTGGTCAACATGGGCGTGGTCGGAGCGACGGTCTTCGGCGGGGGCACCCTCGCCCTTTCCAACCGAGTCACCGACGACTATGGCTTCGTTGGTGGCGGCACCAGCAACCGCGCAGGCGACAACGCCGGAACGACGGCCGATCGATCCGGCGCGACCGTCGGCGGGGGCTCCAACAACGTCGCCAGCGGGCTCAACGCGGTCGTTGCTGGCGGGTTCGGAAACACCGCCGGCGACCACTCGGCGGTGGTGGGGGGATCCAGCAACGACGCGACCTCCGAATTCAACTTCATTGGCGGGGGGAACAACAACACCGCCGGCCTTGGAGCCTGGAACACCGTGTGCGGAGGTATCGACAACATCGCGATGGGCAGTGCCGCGGCCGTCGGCGGCGGGTCGAGCAACGTGGCCAACGTCTCTTACGCGACGATTCCGGGAGGGCGGAACAACGGCGCCACCGGAATGTACTCCTTTGCAGCGGGAAGACGGGCGAAAGCGGTCAACCAGGGAGCATTCGTCTGGGCCGACAGCACGGACGCGGATGTCCTCTCGACCGGCGTGAACCAGTTCCTCGTTCGCGCCGCCGGCGGATTGTGGTTCGGAACGACGA
>DATIBN010000126.1:0-4658 GCA_035457525.1 Thermoanaerobaculia bacterium
CTCGACCCCGAGACCGCGCAGGAGTTCCACGACGAAACGCTCCCCGCCGAAGGCGCGAAGCTCGCGCACTTCTGCTCGATGTGCGGCCCGCACTTCTGCTCGATGAAGATCACCGAGGAGGTGCGCGCGTACGCCGCGTCGCACGGGGTCGCCGAGGAGAAGGCGCTCGAGACCGGCATGGAAGAGAAGGCGGGGGAGTTCGTCGCGGGTGGGGCAGAGATCTATCGGAGGAGCTAGTCCGACTTCGCCCGCTGTTCTCGGGGGTGGCCTCATGAGATTTCGAGCAGTGCGTTCAGCGCTTGCGAGTCTGTTTCTCGTGCCGGCCCTCGGCCTCGCGGCGACTCACAAGGAGTTCCCCCTCCCCACTCCCGGCGCCTCTCCGGCGGGGATCACCGTAGGTCCGGGAGGCGTCTGGTTCACCGAGCTCGAGGGGAACAAGATCGGCCGTCTCGCGCATAACGGCGTCGTGACGGAATTCGCCATTCCGACGGCGGACAGCGGTCCGATGGGAATCACCAGTGGGCCTTTTGCGAATGACGTGTGGTTCACGGAGTCACGTGCCGGCAAGATCGGCCGGATTTCCCAGTCGGGGGTCGTAACCGAGTACCCGACCCCGACGGCCGCCAGCGGCCCGCGCGGGATCTCCCAGGACCTGTGGTTCACGGAATTCGAGGCGAGCAGGATCGGTCACTTGATTCCCGACCTCGGGTTGATCATTGAGTACGAGATTCCCACGCCGGCGAGCGGGCCGTCGGGCATCGCGGTCGGGCTCAACGGCGATCACTGGTTCACGGAGTTTCGGGCCAATAAGATCGGGAAGATCACGTCCAACGGCCGGGTGACAGAGTTCCCGATTCCGACGCCGAACAGCGGTCCGCTCGAAATCGTTTCGGCGAACGACGGACTCTGGTTCACTGAGTTCAACGCCGGAAAGATCGGGCGGATCTCCTTCGAGGGCGTGATCACCGAGTTCGAACTTCCAACGCCGAACGCGGGACCGGCCGGAATCTCCCTCGGTCCGTCCTACGCGGTCTGGTTCACGGAGCGCCACACCGGCCGCCTCGGGCGCATCAGATCCGACGGTTCCGTGAGGGAGTACGCGGTTTCGACGGCCGAAAGCGCGCCCTCGGACCTCACTCATAACCAGGACGGAATCTGGTTCACGGACTCCGCCGGGAACAAGGTCCGGGCGCTTCTGAAAGACCGTCTCGTGATCGTCGGCGCGGGATACGTTCCGCCGTGGGACACGGACTTCCGAGTCGCGAATCCGGGACCCGATTGGGTAAGCGTGTCGATTCAGGACAGTCTCCGTTCGCTCAGCCCTTGCGGGATCTGCCCCGAATGGGGCGCGAGTCTGCCGCCGGGCGGCACGGCGAGGGGAACGGCCCAGTCCGCGATGCTCGGAGTCCTGATGTCGGGTCCTCCCGGCATCCGAACGCTCTATCTGGATCCTCGGAACGAGCTCGATGCGCCCGTCCTCGCCGCCCGAGTCGTGAACCGCGCTAACCCGTCTCAGGCGGCTGATCTCCCGGTCCTCCGCTATGCGGCGATCGAAGCCCTGAACCCCACCGTGCTCGCGTTTCCTTCGGCGAGACGGACAGCGGACTCGCACACCAACCTCACAATCGCTGAAGTCAGCAAGGAAGCCGGCGCTGCCCTGACCCTTCTCATCGAGGTGTTTTCGCCGACCGGCGAGCGGCTCGGTTCTGGGACCTTCGATGTTTCCTCGACGGGCGGCTTCTCATCGAGCAGCACGCTCTTCCTGCCGGATGTGCTCTCAACACTCGGGATCACCCAGCTTCAGGATGGACAGATCCGCGTCACGAAAACCGGCGGAACAGGGTTGATGTGGGGTCTGCTCGCCACGGTTTACGACGAGGGACGGCTTTCGGTGAGCGTTGGGATGAATCCATGAGGTGCCGCAGGCTCCTCCGCGTCTCCGTGACCTCGTTGACGATCGCGATTTCACTCGTGGGAACGGCGGCCGGTCTGCCGGAGCGCGACGTCCTCGTCGTCGTGGGAGCTGGGATCTCCTACCCCTGGGACACCGAATTCGACATCGCGAACGTCGAGGCCGCTGCCGCCACCGTGGAGGTCGGTCCGCTTTCTGTTCCGCTCTCCGAAGCGGTTTGTCCCAATCCGTTTCCTTGTGTGATCTCCCTCGCGCAGCTCTCGATTCCCCCGAACGGTTCGGCCCAAAAGCGGGCGACCGATGGCATCGGTGCTTTTTTCGTTACGACCCTATACGTTGTCCCGACGAGCGGAACGCGCCCGCCCGTCGCTCGAGCGCGAATCTTCGATCGGACTCGCCCCAACCGGTCGGGGGATCTGCCCGTCGTGCGACGTACCACGATCGCTGCGATGAACCCGAGCGTGCTTTCCTTTCCCGGAGCCACGCGAAGCGCCAGCGCGCGCACGAACCTCGTCGTCGCCGAGGTGGCAGGATCGGCAGGGATTGAGTTCAAGGTCGAGGTCTTCTCTTCCAACGGGCGCCATCTGGGCGAAGAGAGCTTTGAGATCGGGCCGGGAGGCCCATTCGGTAATTCGCTATTCCTGGTCGACCTGTTGGCGCGCTTTCACGTGACAAATCTCGAGAACGGTCAAGTTCGGGTGACGAAGACCGGCGGAGCCGGCCTGATGTGGGGAATCCTGGCAACGCTGTCCGACGACGGGAGTGTCACGGTCAGTCCGGGAATCAACCCCTAACCTTCCCAACGGAGCTCCTCCCGCGCACGTAGACCGGGTACTCCATGAGAGGCGCCCGAGTCGTCCTTCTCGCGGTCCTGTTTCCCTGTACCGTGGGACTGTCTCAGGCGCTGACCCGTCCCACGGCCTCGGCCGCCTTTTCCGGCTCGCTCGTCCTGCCGGCCGACTCGCACACGGAGACCTCTATCGGCGGATCCGTCGAGCTCGAGCTCCTCGTCTCGAGGTCTTTTTCGGCGGGAGCGATCGCCGGGCACTGGAGCGGAAAGTCGGACTTCGACAAGGATTCGACGGTGACGTATTTCCTCGGAGTCGTCACGCACCGATGGGGCGCCGGAAAATGGAGGCCGTTCGTCCAGGTCGGCGGCGGGTTCTACATTCTCAAGTTCCAGTTCCAGTCCCGCAGTCGGGTCTCTCCGAGTGAAACGGAGACGGTCGGCGGAGGGTTCGCGGGTCCCGGAGTCGACTACGTTCTCTCTTCCAACTCGGCATTGGAGCTTCGGGCCCGATATCACCTCGTGAGCGACGCGACCGGGAGCGTCCACCCCGACTTCCTGGAGACTCAGGTCGGGTTTCGGGTCTTTTTCTGAGCCGCGGGGGCGGATCAAAGCCGGTTTCGCCGTGATCAAGCTGAAATCCGCGTAGCGATTCAGCCGACCGAAGCGAAGGGATCTCTCGCGCTCCAACCGTCCCTCGGAGAGGGCAAAGAAGCGCGCCATGTTTTCCCGGCGATCTCATCTACTCAGCCGTCGATTCCGTCTCCCGGAGCGGTAGGCTCGGGCTTTGGAGTTTTTCTCAGGAGGTTTCCACATGACGGAAATGAAGAGACACGAACCGGGGATGTTCTGCTGGGTGGAGCTCGCGGCGAAGGACGGCCCGGCGGCGAAGAAGTTCTACACGTCGCTGTTCGACTGGGGCGTCAACGACATTCCCAGCGAGGCGGGTCCGTATTCGATGCTCGAAAAGAAGGGTAAGGAAGCCGGTGCGCTCTACCAGCTCGGCCCGCAGCAGAAGGGGGTACCGCCGCACTGGAACTCGTACGTCGCCGTCGAGAGCGCGGACGACACGGCTGCCAGAGCGAAGAAGCTCGGCGGCACCGTCGTCATGGAACCGTTCGACGTCATGGAACACGGCCGAATGGCGATCATCCAGGATCCGGCCCTCGCCACGTTCTCCATCTGGCAGCCGAAGGAGCACATCGGCGCGCAGGTCGTCAACGAGCCCGGCTCCTTCTGCTGGAACGAGCTCTACACGACGGATCCGAAGAGGGTCGGTGACTTCTACTCGGAACTCTTCGGCTGGACGAGGGAGCCGATGCCGCTGCCGACCGGAGCGGAATACACGATTTTCAAGAAGGGAGACTCGCAGGCCGCCGGGATGATGAAGATTCCGAAGGAGATGGGTCCGGTGCCGCCTCACTGGCTCGTCTATTTCGCGGTGGACGATTCCGACAAGACTGCCGCGAAGGCGAAGGGCATGGGAGGCACGGTCATGGTCCCGCCGACCGACATCCCCAACATCGGCCGGTTCGCGATCCTGAACGATCCCCAGGGCGCGGATTTTGCGGTCATCCGACTGGAAATGCCGGCACGGGCCTAGACACATTTTCGGGGCGCCGGACCGCGGCGCCCCGCTTTCAGATCTTCACGAACACGCGGCGGCGATAGAGGAGCCCGAACACCAAGAGCCATACGCCGAGGTAGGCGAGCGCGAAGAGGAGCGATCCGAGCCGCGGGTCCGCGAACCGGTCGAACACGGTCCGATAGATCGTCGCGTACAGCGACCGCGGTTTTCCCTCCGGGCCCGCCACCTTGACCCCGAGCAACAGGATCGTTCCCAGCGTCGACGCGACGAACGCGGCGATGGCGTTGCGCCCCAGCCACTCGAACGGCCGCGCCCACGCCTTCCACCCCTTGACGTCCACGATCCAGAGGCAGAGCGCGAGGAAGATCGCG
>DATIBN010000127.1:0-4564 GCA_035457525.1 Thermoanaerobaculia bacterium
GCTGTCCGCGTACGCCGGCGCCATCGGCGCCGCGATCTGGGGAGCATTTCGATACCGGAAGCTGGCGATGGGAGGTTTCGCATGGACGAAAAAGAAGACGGCCTGATCCTGCGCGCGCTCCAGGCCTCGGACGGCCCCCGCCTCGTCCGCATGGACGAGCGCATCACGGGGCGCAACCGGAGCGTCTGGTACGAGCGGAGGCTGAAGAGGGCGCTGGAGGAATCGGACTTGAACGTGTCCATCGGTGCCGAGAAGGACGGCGTTCTCGTGGGGGCGATGCTCGGGTCCGTCCAGTACGGCGAGTTCGGCGTGGCGGAGCCGGTCGCGGTCCTCGAGACGATCCTGGTCGACGAACGCCACCAGCGTCGCGGCATCGGAACCGCGATGCTCGAGCAGTTCGTCCGGAACCTGTCCCGTCTCGGGGTCGAAAGGATCCGCACGGAAGTGGGGTGGACCGAGGCCCTGGCGGTGTTCCTGGGACTGCACGGGTTCGACCTCGCCCCCCGGCTCGTCCTGGAGCGCTCGCTGGCGGCCGACGCCGGCAACGGGCCTGCGGCATCCGGGTCTTTTTCGGCGACTCCGCGAAGTGAATGACTTGCATCATGCCGGAGCGGGATCCCACGGTGGATCCTTCGCCGCAGGCGCTCCTGCGGGGGCGCCACAGGAGCAGACCATGACCAACCCTGTTTCGACCCGTCTGACCGTGGATGCGGAAGCCCTGTCGGCGGAGGAGAGGTGTTCCACCCTTCTCTCGCTCTTCGACTCGCTGCCTCCCGGGGAGAGCTTCGTGTTCTCGTCGCAGGACTCCCCCGAATGGCTGCTCGCGACCCTCCGGACCGAACGCCGCGGTGAGTTCGACTGGACGCCGCTCGACGTCGGCCACCGGCAGTTCCGCGTCGAGATCGCGCGCCGCGGCGCGGATCGCGGGAGCCTCCGCCAGGTCTCCGACGCGCTCTCGTGGGATCACGATCGGCTGGCGCAGCTCGAGGTGAGCGCGTTCGTCGCACGAGCCGCGGGCGACGCCGAGACGGCGCAGAAGTGGTACGAGGCGTTCTCGTCGGGGCTTCGCCGGCACATCGCCGTGGAGGAGCAGCTCCTGTTCCCGCTCTTCGAGCAGCGGTCGGGTCTCCCCCGGGATGCCGGCCCCACGGAGGTGATGCGGCAGGAGCACCGCGAGATCGAACGTCTTCTGGTCGAGATCCTCCGCACGATCGGCGATCCCGCGAAGCTCCCCGACCAGGCGCGTGCCGCTTTCCACGAGATCCTGGAAGAGCACCATCAGAAGGAGGAGGGAATGCTCTACCCGACCATGGACGAGGTGCTCACGCCGGAGGAGGGCGACGCGCTCGTCTCGAGGATCCAGGAGTTCGCCGGCTGATCCCGGAGCGGAGGTCCTGAAATGAAGTTCCGCCGGATTCTGGTCGCCACCGATTTCTCGCCGGCGTCCCGGCCCGCTTTCCGGACCGCCCTCGACCTCGCTCGAGCGCAACGCGGGCGGCTGGCGATCGTTCACGTCCTCCCTTCCGTCGCCCCCATGGGCGTCGAAGGCTACGTGAGCGCCCGGATGTACGAGGAGATGGAGGCTTCGGCCCGCCGGTGGGCGCAGAAGCGGCTCGACCGCCTGGTCGCGGACGCGCGGGGGGCCCGGGTCGCCGCCCGGCCTCTTCTCATCGAAGGCGCCGCGCACGAAGCGATCGCCCGCGCCGCGCGAAGCGAGCGGGCGGACGTCGTGGTCATCGGGACTCACGGCCGCACCGGGCTCGAGCGCGTCTTCGTCGGGAGCGTCGCCGCGAGAGTCATCGGGACGGCTCCCTGTCCGGTTCTCACCGTTCGATCCCGCCGCGGACGATCGCGCTGAGCCTCCCGGCTCGCGCGTTCGAGCCGTAATCCCAACGCACCGGTTCGAACGCACCATGCGCGAAACGCGTAACGGTGGAACACTTCCATCGGCCCGAAGAGAGTGGGCTTTACAAGGAGGTGGGCCAATGCTGAACCTCACGCGGTGGGAACCCTTCCGGGAGTTCGAGAAGCTCCCCGAACAGATGGTGCGCCTGTTCGGCTTCCCGACCATGCGCCCGTACACGACGGAGGAAGCGCTCACGGTGGCCGACTTCATGCCGCCCGTGGACATCTACGAGACCGAGAAGGAATACCTGATCAAGCTCGACCTGCCGGAAGTCGGCAAGGAAGAGGTCAAGGTGTTCGTCGAGGACGGGGTGCTCACGATCCAGGGTGAGCGGAGGAAGGAGAAGGAGGAGAAGGGCAAGAAGTTCCATCGGGTCGAGCGGTCCTATGGAACGTTCCTGCGCACGTTCACGGTTCCTCCGGATGCGGATGAGACGAAGATCGATGCGGAGTTCAAGGAAGGCCTCCTGAAGGTTCACCTTCCCAAGTCCGAAAAGGCGAAGCCCAAGACGATCGACGTCAAGGTCTTCTAGCCTTTCGGCGGGCCTCGGCGGGGCTCGCAGGCGGATCGGCGAGAGCTGGTCCGCCTTTTTTTCCATCCTTGCGAGCTGATGCAACCGCATCATCCCGCCCGCTTTCCACGGCAAAACAATCGCTATCGCGATGGTTGCGAAAGGGAGGAAACCGATGCAGAAACAGGCCGTCACGTCGATGGGGCGTGGCTCCGCGACGATCCGCCGAACCGAGCCGAAGGTGCGGGACCTCATGACGCCGGATCCCTACACCCTTCAGCCTCGCGACACGCTCGCGGCCCTCTACGACCTGATGGACAGCCACCGCGTGCGCCACGTCCCGATCGTCGACGCCGACGGCGAGCTGGTCGGGCTTCTCACGCACACGGACCTGGCCATGTCGGCGCTCGGATCACTCTCCGACCTGCCGCTGTCCCAGGAGCGGGACCTCCTCCAGCGCCGGCGCGTTCGCGAGGTGATGGTGACGGATCTCGAGACGGTCGAACCCGACACTTCGCTCGCCGAAGCGGCCGCGACGCTGTTCGAGAACAAGATCGGTTGCCTTCCGGTGGTCGAGGGAAGCCGACTCGTCGGGATCCTGACCGAATCCGACTTCGTCCGCCGTTTCGTGGAGGAGTCCGCGAAAACCGCGAGCTGACGCGCTCCAAAGGGGACGCCGGCGATCCCGCGATAACGTCGGCCCGAGAATGGCGTGGGAGCACTTCGAACACGCAGCGGACGTCGGGGTGCGGGGGCGTGGCGACACGCCTGCGCGAGCGTTCGGGGAGGCGGCCCGGGCGCTGTTCTCACTCCTCTCCGCTGATCTCGACCGGATCCGTCCGTCGGTCGAGGAGCGGGTGGAATGCGACGCAGCCAACCTGGAGGAGCTGCTCGTCGCCTACCTGAACGAGCTCCTCTTTCTATTCGACAGTCGCCGCGTCGTCTTCGGGAGTTTCGAGGTCGCGATCGAGGAAAGGTCCGGCCGGGTGAAACTCACCGGGATGGCCCGCGGGGAACCGTTCGATCCGGAAAGGCACGAGTTCACGGTGCTGCCCAAGGGGGCGACGTTCACCGCTCTGGAGGTGGCGCGTCGGGACGGCGAGTGGATCGCACAGTGCGTCGTGGACGTGTAACCCTGAAAGGAGGAGCCGGCCATTTCCTTCCGTGAGGTCGAACCGAACGTCTGGCAGCTCGACCCGACCGGGCCGATGCGGGTGCCGGGCCGGATCTTCGCCAGCCGGGAGCTCGTCGACGCACTCGACGAGAAGGTGAGAGAGCAGGTCGCCAACGTCGCGGCGCTGCCGGGCATCGTCGGCGCTTCCTTCGCGATGCCCGACGCGCACTGGGGCTACGGCTTTCCCATCGGTGGCGTCGCCGCGTTCGACCCGGATCGGGGCGGGATCGTCTCGGCCGGCGGGGTGGGCTTCGACATCTCCTGCGGCGTGCGCACGTTCACGACGGGCCTGAAGGCCGTCGACCTCGGAGACCGCCTCGAGACCATCGCTCACGACCTCTACCGGACCGTTCCCGCGGGCGTCGGTTGGGGCGGCGCCGTGAAGCTCACGCTCGCCGAGCTCGACGAAGCGCTCGCGGGGGGCGCGGCGTGGGCCGTGGAGAAGGGCTGGGGCGAGCCGGACGACCTCGAGCGGATCGAGGAGCGGGGAAGGATGGAAGGCGCCGATCCTTCCCGCGTGAGCCGGCGGGCCAAGGAGAGGCAGTTGAGTGAAATCGGGAGCCTGGGCTCCGGAAACCACTACCTCGAGCTGCAGGTCGTGGAGCGGATTCACGACGCGGGGGCGGCGGCGGCCTATCGGCTGGCCGAGGGCGACCTCCTCGTGACCATTCACTGCGGCTCGCGGGGGCTGGGCCACCAGATCGGAACCGAGTTCCTCCAGCGGTTCGTCCGGGTCGCGGCCCGATACGGGATCCCGCTGCCCGACCGCGAGCTCGCGTGCGCGCCGATCCGCTCGGCCGAAGGGGAGGACTACCTGGGAGCCATGCGGGCCGCGATCAACTGCGCGCTCGCCAACCGCCAGGTCATCGGCGCATTGGTGCGGAAGGTCTTCGCGCGCCACTTTCCGTCGGCGGAGCTGCGGCTCCTCTACGACGTTTCGCACAACACGTGCAAGGCGGAGGAGCACGAGGTG
>DATIBN010000128.1:0-17104 GCA_035457525.1 Thermoanaerobaculia bacterium
ATGAAGACCGGGTCCTGGCGGTGAATCGCATAGGCGAGAAGGACGATCGACCCGGCGAGGCTGAAGTACCAGAACGCCACCGGGATCACGCTCTTTCTCGCGCGCTCGCTCTGCACCCACTGGAGGAGAAAGCGCATGGAGAACAGCGCCTGACCAACGAATCCGACGATCAGCCAGAACGGAGGGATCTTCATCGTCTACTCCTCGTCGAGTCGGACGTCCGTCCGCTCGCCGTCGGCGTCGGGCGGGAGGCCTGCCAGGACCGGGATCTTCGCTCGACGCTGAAGCCACTTCACGCCGAACATGTCGACGATCCCGGTCCACAGGCGGTTGTGGACCCCGTAGTGCGAGCGGCCGTGACGCCGCTCCCGGTGCCGGACGGGAACCGAAAGGACGTCGCCCCCCGCGCGCCGCATGAGCGCGGGCAGGAAGCGGTGCATGTGATCGAAGAACGGAAACAGGAGGAACGTCTCCCGGGGGAAGAGCTTCAGCCCGCAGCCCGTGTCGGTCGTGTCGTCGCCGAGAACCCGGCTGCGGATGCCGTTGGCGATCCGCGACGACGCGCGCTTGACGAAGGAGTCGCGGCGGCGCTCTCGGCGGCCGCCGACGAGGAGGTTCGCGCCCGGCTCCCGGGAGTCGCGCGCCGAGAGCAGGGCCGGGATGTCCGCGGGATCGTTCTGGCCGTCTCCGTCGAGAGTCACGATCCAGGGCGCCCGGGCGATCCGCACGCCCGTCCAGATGGCGCCGCTCTGTCCGCAGGGCCACCGGTGGCGCACCCAGCGGAGCCGCGGGAACGCCCGCGACAGCTCACGGAGCTCCGCCGGCGTCCCGTCGACGCTGCCGTCGTCCACGAAGATCACCTCGTAGTCGAAGCGGCCGTCGAGCGCGGCCCGCACGTCCTCGAGCAGAGGGCCGACGTTGTCCGCCTCGTCGCGCGCGGGCACGACGACGGAGATCTCGGGGACCGAAGGCGCCGGCTTCTCGCTGCGGGACGGCGCCGGTACGCCCGCCGCCTTCGGCCTCGACTTCGACTCGTCGCGCGGGGACATGTTCGAACCGTCAATAGTAAGTCCCGGCCGTGAACCGGCCGTGAACGGAAAGGAGCTAGCGGCCTTTCTTCGCGATCGCGAGACGCGCTTCCGCGAGCGCGAGCCGGCTCCGCACCTCGTCGAGTGACTCGCGTCCCGCGGTCTTCAGCTCCTCCTCGGCCTTCGAGCGCTCCCGCTCCGCGGCGGACACGTCCACCTCGCCCGGCTCCTCCGCCTGGTCCGCGAGCACGGTCACCATGTCGTTGGCGATTTCGGCGAAACCGGCGGAGATCGCGACCGAGCGCTCGTCGGCGCCCGCGCGATAGGTCAGGACACCCGTCTTCAGGACCGTGATGAGCGGCGTGTGCCCCGGCAGGATTCCGAGGTAGCCGAGCTCTCCGGGCAGCTCGACCGAATCGGCCTCCGTCGCGACGACCGTCCGCGTGGGCGTGACAACCTGGAGTTTGAGCTTCATGGTCTCTCTTTCGTTTCCCGTTTTCCGTTTCCCGTTTCCCGGCTAGAAGGTGCTCTGTATGGCCCCGCCATCCACCTGGATCGTGGCGCCCGTGACGTAGCTCGCGCGCTCGCTCGCGAGAAACGCGACCACGTCGCCGATTTCTTCCGGCCGGCCGTGCCGGCCAATGGGGATGGTCGCCACGACGCGGCCCGCGTACTCCTCGACGGAGATCCCCTGCTCGCGCGAGCGGATCTCGTTCAACTCCTTCTGCCTCGCGGTCAGGACGTGGCCCGGCATGACCGCGTTCACGAGAACGCCGTCGCGGGAGAACTCGTTCGACATCGTCTTGGTGAGCGCGGACAGCCCCGCGCGCAGGGTGCTGGAAACGGTGAGCAGCTCGATCGGCTGCTTCGCCGCCAGCGACGTCAGGTGGATCAGCCGGCCCCATCGCCGCTCCCGCATCGCCGGGATGACGAGTCGCGAGAGGCGCACGACGTTGAAGAGAACTCCCTCGATCCCCTGGCGCCACTGCTCCTCGGTCAGCTCGAGGAACCGCGCCGCCGGCGGACCGCCCGTGTTCGTGACGAGAATGTCCACGGCGCCGAGGCGCGAGACCGTCGCCGCGTGCCACGCCGCGATGTCCTCCGGCTTCGAGACGTCGCAGCGGAACCCGAACACCTCGGTGATCGGGGCGGCCGCGGCCATCTCCTCCCGGGCCGCGTCGATCTCCTCGCCCGTCCGCGCGCAGACGGACACCCGGCACCCCTCGCCGAGAAGAGACATCGCCGCCGCGCGGCCGATGCCCCGGCTCGCCGCCGCGACCATCGCGACGCGACCCGCGATTCCGAGATCCATTCCGACTCTCCTCGCCGCGCCGTCAGCGCGGCTGGGGCCCGATCTGCTGGAGCAGCCCCATCAGGTCGATGACGTTCCAGTGCTCGGCGATCCGGCCGTCCGCGATGCGCACGACGTCGATCACATCGAAGGAAACCGACCGCCCCGTCGGCGCGATCCCGAGGAACTCCCCGCGATGCGTGCCGCGGAAAGTCTTCCGCGTCGCGACCCGGTCCTTTTCCGCGAGCTGGTCGTGGATTTTCGCGCGCAGGTCGGGAAATGCCTGCCGGAGCGCGGCGAAGAGGCGCCGGACTCCCTCGCGGTCCGGCGAGACGCCCGGGAACGGCGAGTGGTCGACGAAGTCCGCGGCGAGGAGTTCTTCGACGGCGCTCTCGTTGCCGCCGTTCTGGAACTCCTCGACGAACCGCCGCACGATGGTCTTGTTTCCCTGGGCCGTCACCTCACCCCCGGCAAAGACCGCGCATTATGGCGTAATCTTCGGGGCCGTCCGGGAGGTCCGACATGACGAGCGTCGCCCTGTCGATCGCTGTTTTCCTCGCGCCCCTACTCCTCTCGACCGCGGGAGAACCCGCCGCGGCGGACGTCGGCCTCGAGCGCTCCGTGGCGCTCATGGCGCGGATCGGGAGCTGCTCCTCTCCGACCTTCTCCCCCGACGGAAAGCGGCTCGCGTTCGTGTCCAACATGAGCGGGCTTCCACAGATATGGACCGTGGATACCGAAGGGGGGTGGCCCGAGCAGATCACCGCCTTCGACGATCCGGTCGGTTTCGTGTCGTGGTCACCCTCGGGCGGCGACCTCGCTTTCTCGCTCGCGCCCGGCGGAGGGATGAACGAGCAGGTCTACCTCGTCCGCCCCGACGGATCCGGGCTGCGGCGGCTGACCGACGGTGGCAAGGAGAACAACCGGCTCGGCGTCTGGAGCCGCGACGGCCGCGCGCTCACCCTCGGCTCCAACCGCCGCAGCGGCGCGGCGATCGACGCGTACCTCTACGATCTCGAATCGGGAAGCCTTCGTCTCGTGACCGAGAACCGGGGCGTCGGCGGTTTCTCCGACCTGACCCGCGACCGCCGGCACGCGCTCCTCTCGCGCGTCGTGAGCCGGGGCGACAACAACCTGTATCTCGTGGAAGTGGCGACGGGCAAAGAGACCCTGCTCACGCCGCACGACGGTCCGGGCAGCTTCGCCGGAGCGTTCTCGCCGGCGGGAGACGCGGTGTACCTCGCGTCCAACCGGGACCGGGACCAGCGCGCTTTCGCGCGGCTGGAGTTGAAGGGGGGCTCGCCCGGCGAAACGCGCTGGCTCGCCGTCCGGGAAGACGCCGAGCTCGACGGGTTCGAGCTGAACGACCAGGGAACACTGGCGGCGCTGCTGTGGAACGTCGCCGGGAAGACGGAGCTCGAGCTCTTCGATCTGAAGACCGGTCGGACCCGCTCCCGACCCAAGCTGCCGGCGGAGATCGCGGGAGCTCTGGAGTTCTCGGCGGATGGCCGGCGGCTGGCGATGAGTCTTTCCGGCGCCGCGACCCCCCTGGACGTCTGGGTCCTCGACCTCGCCGACGGCAGGTTTCGAAGGGTCACGAACAGCCCGCACGCCGGGGTCGACCTCGCGAAGCTCTCGCGTCCGGAGCTCCTGCGTTTTCCGGCGCACGACGGACTCGAGCTCTCGGGCTGGCTCTACCGGCCGAGCGGCGGAAAGCCGCCGTACCCGACGGTCCTCTCCTTCCACGGCGGCCCGGAGGGCCAGGAGCGCCCCGGCTTCAGCAGCACGTACCAGGCCCTCCTCTCGCGCGGCATCGCGGTCTTCGCGCCGAACGTCCGCGGGTCCTCCGGCTTCGGAAAGAAGTTCGTCAACCTCGACAACGGCGCGCTGCGCTTCGACGGCGTCAAGGACATCAAGGCGTGCGTGGACGCGGCCGTCGCGTCGGGAGCCGCGGATCGCAAGCGAATCGGGATCATGGGCGGCTCCTACGGCGGATACATGGTGATGGCCGGCCTCGCCGAGTACCCCGAACTCTTCGCCGCCGGAGCGAACCTCTACGGGGTGGTGAACTTTGAGACGTTCTTCAAACACACCGAGCCGTGGATGGCTGCGATCTCGACGATCGAGTACGGCGACCCGGCCACGCAGGCCGACCTGCTCCGCCGCCTCTCTCCGATCCACCGGGTGGATCGCGTGACGGCGCCCACGATCGTGCTGCACGGAGCCAACGACACCAACGTGCCGGTCGTCGAGGCCGAGCAGGTCGTCGATAATCTGAAGAAGCGGAGCGTGCCGGTCGAGTACGTCCTCTTCCCGGACGAGGGGCACGGCTGGCGCAAGACTCCGAACCGGATCCGCTCGACCGTGGCGATCGTGCGCTGGTTCGAGCGGCACCTCGCCGGCGCGAAAACCTAGTCGGCTCGCCGCCGGGCGAAGACCCACGGGACGAGCTCGCGCTCCTTGACGACGAGCCAGGCCAGACCGTGGCCTTCGCCGGCGTACTCGGTGAACCGGACGGTCCCGCCCGCTCTTTTCACGTCGGTCACGAGGCGGCGGACGCCCTCGACCGGGATCATCTCGTCCTTCTCGCCGTGGAAGAACCACGTCGGAACGGCCGACAGGCTCTGCGCCCGGCCCGGCTCGCCGCCGGCGGCGATCACGACGGCCGCGGCGAACAGCCGCGGTCGAGCCGCGACCAGATCGAGCAGCCCGTAACCGCCGAGGGACTGTCCCACGACGTAGATCCTTCTCCCGTCGATGCGATAGCGGGAGCGAACGTCTTCGAGAACCGCGAGCGTCGATTCCACGTGGTGCTCCGAGCTCGTCTGGGGAGCGAGGACGAAGGCCGGGTACTGCTTCTCCGCCCCGGCGAACATCTCGACGATCATGCCGTTGCCGTTGCGAAGGTGGCGCTCGTTGTCGGTCCCCCGGCCGGCGCCGCCGTGGAGAAAGAGCACGAGCGGGAAGCTCTCCCGCCCGCGATACCCGCCGGGGACGAAGAGGCGATAGGGAGTGCCGTCCAGGGTGAGCCGCAGAAAGCGTTCCCCCCGGACCGGCGGGGCCTCGGCCGAAGACATCGCAGCCGAGACCACGCCGGTGGCCAGGAGAAACGAGACACGCCGAACAAGCGCTGCCATAAGAGTCTCCGCCATCTCCGAGCGGCCGGGATCGGGCCGGTGACCGTCTACTTCTGCAGCGTAAAGGTCAATGTCCCCACCGGAGGCGTCGTTCCGTTCGTCACGAAATGACGCGTCGCGGCTTTCGTGGTGTTCTTCTTCGGGTTGGTGTCCTTGTCCGGCGCCTTGTATGTCGTGCCGTCGTCGCCGCCCGAATCCATCGGAAAGAGTTCGACGGTCTTCGTCTGCACCCACTTCCCGCCCTCTTTCAGATTGACGTTCGCAACTCCGGCGAACCAATCGGGGCTGGGCGCGATCATCGCCACCGCCGACACCATCGGGAACTTGTCGGTCACGTGGACCTTCGTCGTCTCCGTCTTCGACGCATCCTTGATCGGTCCGGTCTCGAACAGGGCCCCCGCTTTCCCCGCTTTGATCGCGGCCGTGATCTCCTTGTCCAGCGGGGTGTGCTTGCCCTCTTCGGAGAGCTTCTCGAGACCCGGAGTCGGCGGCGTCCCGTCCCGGAAGATGGCGTATTCGCCTCCGTGGGCGGCGCCGA
This sequence comes from Thermoanaerobaculia bacterium, assembly GCA_035457525.1. Lineage (GTDB taxonomy): Bacteria > Acidobacteriota > Thermoanaerobaculia > UBA5066 > Gp7-AA6 > Gp7-AA6. The sequence goes on from DATIBN010000128.1 coordinate 5,995, forward strand.
TCAGGCCCGAGAAGTGCGGTCCGCCGACCAGCCCCGCCGGCGGGTACTCGAAGGGATGAGTCTTCTCGGTCCAGGAGCGCGTGAACTTCACGGTGTAATCGGCGCCGTCCTGCGAATACATCTTCGACGCGGTGAACAGGAGCCCCATTGCGAAAACCATCCCAGTAACGAGCAGTCTGGCCGTTCGGTTACTCATCTGTGCGTCCTTTCTGGTCGTAACGACCACCCCTGACGTTGGAAGATCATCAGTCCTCTCTTGTGAGCAGCGACGACGACGTGCCGCGGGCCGACGGCAACGGATGTCGCGTAACTTCCATCCGGCAACGGAACCGGCCGTTTGACGACGGGAGCCGATGGATCGGAGACGTCGACCAGTACGAGCATAGGCCGGGGCGAAGATCCGACCACGGCCGCCATGTCGCCGTCGACGTCCACGCTGACCGCCTTGACTCCGAGGTCGAGAACGCCCAACAACCGCGGCCGGTCCATGTCCTGGATCGAGATCATGGCGAGGCCGCGGGCGTGCGCGACGGTGAGCACGTTGCCGGCGAGCGCCGCCTCGATCGGAAAGTTCGCGGGCCGGGCGCCGCCGGCGGTGAATCCGTAGGTGTCGAGGTCGACCTTTCCGGCTCCGACCAACGCGGTCGAGCCGCTGCCGATCGCGAGAGTCGTCAGCCCGAAATGCGGCCCCCGGAAGTGCGTGGACACGAAGGCGCGCCGCCCGTCCGGAGCCATGAGTACATCCGGTTGCCCCCGGCCGAGATCGATCGTCGCGACCTCGGGACTCAGCCGACCGTCCCGATCATAGGTGCGTAACGAGAGCCGGGAGGTTCCTCCGGACACGACGACCCGGCCGCCTCCCGCAGAGACCCCGGAAAACGGCCCGACGTCGACCGCGACGGCCGCAGACGAAGCCACGGGCATGGTCGGATCGGAGAGCGAGAAGACGCTGAGGTGCCCGGGTTTGCGAGCGTCGAGCGCAAAGAGCAGCCCGTCGGCCACGGCGAGATCGTCGACACTCTCGCTGCCCGCAGCCGGCGAAACCGTGCGGACTCGTTCCGGGCGCCTCAGGTCGACGATCTCGAGACCCTGCTCCCCGAGAGAGCCGTAGGCCGTCGTTCCCCCGATCACCACGTTGGCGCTCTCTCCCGAAGAAGTCGTCGGGTAGCGGAGGGAGTTGTAGCCGAGCGCAATCCACGAGCAGCCGGACGCCCCCGCGCCAAGAACCAGGAGAGCGAGCAGGGTCCCGGCTGCGATCCCGAGGATCAGCAGTCCAGGCCGCGCCTGTCCGGTCTCTCGACAGGGCGCGTCCGCAAACTTCATGGCCTATCCTACGCACCGCCGAATCCGCGAGATTCTTCCCGCCGGCCGACTTTTTCACCGATCCCCGCCCGAACTGGGCCTCTCACCGCCCCGCCCGATGCGCTGCGGTTCCGGCAACCGGCGGCCGATCCTCATCGCAAACGGTCCGGCGCGGGAGTCCGCTGCAACGCGATGTCAGACGGCGCGGAGTTCGACGAAGCCGGGCACGCGGGGCACCTCGGCGAATGCCGCAAGCAAGGCCGGGGGCGGCACGACCAGTTTCCGCGCTCTCAGATCGAGCCAGCCTCCTGTCGAGCGGACCGTGGCGGCACGCTCACCAGCGGCCAACCAGATCTCGTTTTCGACGACGAACCGGGCGCCATCCGCGCTCATCGCCAGCGCGGCGTAGGTGACGGTGACGGTGTCGTACAGCCCGACCTCCCGGAAGTACTCGAGCTCGTCCTTCTTCATCACCGGGCCAAGCGCAAGCCGCTGGAATTCGCGTGGCGGGAAGCCGTGCTCGGCGAAGAACGCCATCCGGACGTCGGCGGCGAGATCCAGATAGGCCGTATTGGCCATGTGCCCGTTGAAATCCATCGTGCCCCAGCCGGCGAGGAACTCTTTGGCGTAGCGGCCGTGGAGGGAAAGTGTCACGAAGACCTCGGCGAAGACGGGCGGATGGAGCGAGAGGACATCAAAGCGTTCTCTTCATCGCGGTGGAAAGAGCTTGCGGAACACCTCCGGCGAAACGGCGCGGTAGATCGTACTGTGTTTCTGGTCCGGTCGGGGTTCGTAGTACCACGTCAGACCTTCCGGCGCATCCGCGCGCAGGGCTTCGGCCAGGGCCTTGACCGCGTCCCCCCGATCGTCGTCACCGGCACTCGCCAGATAGAGAGTCTGGGTCCATCGCGGTTGTGCTCTCAACCGGGCTTTCGTGCTCCCCACCAGGGCCTGGGCGTTCCACCACAGGCTCGGGCTCAAGGCGATGTAGATGTCGAACAATTCGGGTTCCTGAAAAAACGTTTCGACGATGAAAAGGCCGGCCAGCGACTCACCGACGATGGCGGTCTGACCGTTGCCGCGAACGCGCCGGTCGATTTCCGCCATCAGCTCGTCGCGGATGAAAGCGCGGAAAGCCGCCGAGCCGCCCACGCGCGGCGCGATCTTCCTGTCCTCCTCGACCTCGGTTGGACCGGTCATGTCGCGGCGGCGCTCCGTGTTCTCGATGCCGACGACGATGACCGGTCGCATCTCGCCGGCGCGAATGGCCGTATCGACGTCGCTGGTGACGTGCGGAAAATCCTCTCCAACTCCACCATCCGGCATGTACAGCACCGGATAACCGGCCCCGGCAGCCTCGTCGTAGCCCGGCGGCGTGTAGAGGTTGATGACGCGGGTTTCACCCAGCGCCTCGGACTCAATGGTGAAGGTCTGATGCGGCAGAACCGGATCGGGAGCCGGCGCCGCCTGCGCAGCCGGTACGGGTGAAGGCGCCGACGCGGGTTCGCGCGCTCGCACGCCGTGGCATCCGAGCATCGCCAACACGGAAACGAGCGCGAACCCGACCCGCACGATGCTCGTTCTTCCCAGCCGGGCGTTGTTCAAGACCTCGAGCAGGATACGAAGGCCGGCGACCCGGTGTTCGGCGGGCGGCAGAACCCTGCGACCGGGCGCTACGCTCGGCCGCCCCGCCGGGCTCTCTTCCGGACGGGTTTCGCGTAAGTCAGGTACACGCCGCCCCTGTACAAGGCGATCGTCAGCTCGATCGACTTGTCCTCGAGCTCCTTCTGTTTCTTCCGAAGGAGGGCGCCTCCCTCGCGACGAAACAGGGCGTTCAATTTCCCCGTCAACCGAACGAGCTCCGGGAAATAGACCCCGTTGCCGCGCGTGGCGACGTCGAAGAGCCGGGTGACGTGGACATCGATCTGCTTGTCCTTTCCGACTCCGCACTCCGGAAGACTGTCCGGAAACGGGCCATCGAGCGCGGAACGGAAAGGTCTCTCTTTTCGAACCTGCTTACCCGCCATACCTCACCTCGCAAGTCATCAGCGGAATCTACTCCAATCTCGGGACCCGGTACCGGCACATCATCTTCTTCCCTGCGCGATGCGAACCGCCTCCGGCAGCGATCGCAGGCGCATCATCGCGATGACCCCGAGCGCCGGGCCGGGAGCGAGCGCCGCGAACGCCCACTGCCAGCCGACGGCCTGCTGCAGCCGGCCGACGAGGGCAATGGACGCCGTCGTCAGAAGGAACCCCAGACAGATCTGGAGCGTGAGCGCCGTCCCGAGATAGCGCGGGTCCGCGAGCTCGGTGACGCAAGCCGAGAACTGCGCGGAGTCCGCGACGACGGTCGCCCCCCAGATCGCGGCGATGGCGAGGAGCGCCGTCGCGCTCGATCCGAAGAAGAACCCGACCGCGACGCAGCACGCTCCCGAGACGGCCATCGCGGCCGAGGCCACGGCGGTGCGGCCCCACCGGTCCGCGGCGAATCCAGCCGCCACGCACCCGGCGGCGCCCGCGCCGATCACGACGAACGATGCGACCTCCGCGAGGCGGTGCGGCTCCCCGGTCGCGTCCAGGCTGGCGCGGATCATCACCGGGATCCACGTCCACATCGCGTACAGCTCCCACATGTGGCCGAAGTATCCGTACGACGCGAGGCGCACGCCGCGGTTCCGGAACACGTTCAGAACCTGGTGGACGTCGAAGGGCGCGGTGCCCGTCGCGAAGGGTCCGTCGCCGACGACGAGCGCGATCGCGCCGCCGGCGATCGCGAAGATCGAGAGTGCGACGAGGTTCACGCGCCAGTCGGCGCTCCCGATCGCGTTCACGAGGTACGGGGAAGCCTTCCCGAGCGTGAGCGCCCCGATCAGGATCCCGAGCGCGAGGCCTCGCCCCTCGCGGAACCACGAAGCCATCATCTTCATGCCGGGGGGATAGACGCCCGCGAGACAGAAGCCGGTCGCGAACCGGAGCGTGAGCCCGAGGACGACCCCGGCGGACGCGAGCGCGAACACCGCGTTCGCGAGCGCGGCGAGGAGAGCGGACACCGCGAAGACGTAACGCGGCGGATAGACGTCGGAGAGGTTGGAGACGGCGCTGACGAGCGTCCCCACGACGAATCCGAGCTGCACCGCGAGCGTCAGGTGCCCGGCGTCGGCCGCCCCAAGACCCCAGCGCTGTGCCAGCGCCGGCGCGGCGGCGGCGGCGCCGAACCAGAGGGACATCCCGGCGAGCTCCGCCGCGGCGAGCAGGAAGAGCGCCCGCCAGCGGGTCACGCCGGCGACGGCTCGTCGGAGAGATAGCGGCGGTGCCGGTCGAACCACCCTGCCCACAGGGGCAGCAACCAGCTCGCGAGCGCGACCCCGGGCACGGCGCGCGCGCTCGGAGGCGGCGGGCTGACGAGCGACGCCACGTAGGCCACCAGCAGAAAGGCGACGAACCCGACGAAGCCCCAGCGCCCGATCCGGTCGCGGGGCGACGTGTGCGCGACGTAGATCCACAGTCCGATCGCCAGCATCGCCTCCTCGACCGCGACGGTCAGAAAAGTCGAGCTCCAGAGACCGAGCCCGACCTTCGGCCCGCCCGGCCAGAGCGGAAGGTCCGGGCGGTGCGTGACGAAATCGAGCACCCAGTGGCTCGCGACGAGGATCGCGATCCACACGGCCCCGGCACGGTATTTCGTGACGGCCCAGTACGCGCCGCCGGCCGCGAACGCCCAGCCGATCGTGGTCGCGAGGCTGTGCGAGATCGGGTAGCTCACGAAGTCGAGGTTCAGGAACGGCGTCGGGCCGCGCGCGACACGCACCTCCTCCCAGCCGAGGAGGAGAAAGAGAGGCCAGAGCAGATCGAGCAGCAGCGCCGCGCCCACGAGCCAGCCGAGCGACGTCCTCGGAGCCGCCTTCTTCGCCGCGAAGCCGACCGCGTAGTGCCCGATGAACATGGGGTCAGGTCTCCACTTGCCACATGGAGGGAAGTTTCCCCGAAAAGGGGCGAAGAGGGGTCAGGTTAAAACCTGACCCCGCATTCCTGGGCCTGACCCCGCAAGATTCTCAGGCCGCCTCTTTCGCGATCCGCGCCGCCTTCTCGCGGGCCTCCTCGATCGTTCCGACCATGTAGAACGCCTGCTCCGGGATGTCGTCGCACTTGCCCTCGACGATCTCGCGGAAGCCCTTGATCGTGTCGGGGATCTTCACGTAGCGCCCCTCGAGACCCGTGAACTGCGCGGCCACGAAGAACGGCTGCGAGAGGAACTTCTGGATCTTTCGCGCGCGGGCGACCGTCAGCTTGTCGTCGTCGGAAAGCTCGTCGATGCCGAGGATCGCGATGATGTCCTGGAGGTCCTTGTACTTCTGCAGGACCGCCTGGACCGCACGCGCCGTGGCGTAGTGCTCCTCACCCACGACGCGCGGCGAGAGGATCTTGGACGTGGACGCGAGCGGGTCGACGGCCGGGTAGATCCCGAGCTCCGAGATCTGGCGCGACAGAACGGTCGTCGCGTCGAGGTGCGCGAACGCCGTCGCCGGCGCGGGATCCGTGAGGTCGTCGGCGGGGACGTAGATCGCCTGCACCGACGTGATCGAGCCCTTCTTCGTGGACGTGATGCGCTCCTGGAGCTCTCCCATCTCGGTCGCGAGGTTCGGCTGGTATCCGACGGCCGAGGGCATCCGGCCGAGCAGCGCCGACACCTCCGAGCCCGCCTGCGTGAACCGGAAGATGTTGTCGATGAAGAGAATGACGTCCTTCCCCTCGACGTCGCGGAAATACTCGGCGACGGTCAGCCCCGAGAGTCCGACGCGGAGCCTCGCGCCCGGCGGCTCGGTCATCTGCCCGTAGATCAGGGCCGCCTTCGATTTCTTGGGGTCGCCCGGCGTGATGACGCCCGACTCGGACATCTCGAGATAGAGGTCGTTGCCCTCGCGCGTGCGCTCGCCCACGCCCGCGAACACGGAGTAGCCGCCGTGGTGCATGGCGACGTTGTTGATCAGCTCGAGCACGATGACGGTCTTGCCGACGCCTGCCCCTCCGAAGAGGCCCGTCTTGCCCCCCTTCGAGTACGGCTCGAGCAGGTCGATGACCTTGATGCCGGTCTCGAACATTTCGACCTCGGTCGACTGGTCCTCGTACCGCGGCGGGTCGCGATGGATCGGCCAGTGCTCCTTCGCCTTGACGGGCCCGAGCCCGTCGACCGGCTCCCCGACGACGTTCAGGATCCGCCCGAGCGTCTCCTCCCCCACGGGCATGGTGATCGGCCCGCCCGTGTCGATGGCCTTCATGCCGCGCACCATGCCGTCGGTCGGTTTCATCGAGACGCACCGCACCCGGTTCTCTCCGAGGTGCTGCGCGACCTCGGCGACCACGTCGATCGGAATGCCCGTTTCCTTGCCGTCGTCCTTGACGAGGATCGCGTTCAGGATCTCGGGGAGCATCCCTCCCGGGAACTCGACGTCGAGGACGGGGCCGATGACCTGGACGACCCGCCCGACCTTCTGCTCTTCCGCCATTGTCGGCCTCCTAAATCGAGAGATCCTTCGCCGCTTCGCGGCTCAGGATGACAGTCGGCCTGCGGCCGACAAGGTCATTCGTTCTGCGCCGCGGCGCCGGACACGATCTCGATCAGCTCCTTCGTGATCCGGGCCTGCCGCGCGCGGTTATAGGTCAGCGTGAGCGAATCGATCATGTCGCCGGCGTTCCGGGTCGCCGAATCCATCGCGGTCATGCGCGCGCCGTGCTCGGCGGCCGCCGACTCGAGCAGGATGCGAAAGATCGAGAACTCGAGGTGTCGCGGGAGCAGACGGGCGAGGATCGTCGCCGGGTCCGGCTCGTAGATGTAATCGGGTTGGGTCGAGTCCGCCGGCGCCTGCGCGAGCGCGGCCTCCGAGCGCGAGATCGGAAGGAGGCGCTCGCGCCTCACGATCTGCGAGATGACCGAGCGGAACTCGTTGAACACGACGTACGCCGCGTCGATCCGATCCTCCACGAACTCGGCCGTGAGCCAGTCGGCGATCTCCTTCGCCTGCGCGTACTCGACGCGCGCGAAGATGCCGGGGTACGTCTTCGGTGTGAGCGGCGTCGGCCGTCTCTTCCAGTAGTCGAACGACTTCTTCCCGATCGGGAGAATCGCGACGGACTCCCACTCTTTCTTCTCGGCGAGCAGGGCCGTGACCGCCCGGTTGACGTTCGCGTTGAACGCTCCGGCGAGGCCCTTGTCCCCCTCGACGACGAGAAGGACGATCCTCCGCTCCTCGCGGCTCGCGAGCAGGGGGTGCTGAACTTCCTTCACCCGGGACGAGACGGACGCCAGCACCTCGCGGAGCGCCTTCGCGTAGGGACGGGCGGCGATGGCCCGGTCCTGGGCGCGGCGCAGCCGTGCCGCCGACACCATCTTCATGGCGCGCGTGATCTGCCGCATGTTGCGGACGGACTTCAAGCGCCGCCGGATGTCGATCAGCGAGGCCATCGCTCGTTCTCCCGGTTCGAGCCCGTTACGCCGCGACGGCCGCGGCGTTCTCCCGGACGTACCGTTCCTTGAACTCGCCGATCGCCGCGGAGAGAGCCTCCTCGGTCGCCTTCTCGAGCTTGCCGGTGTTGACGATCGCGGAAAGGACCTCCGGGTGCTCGCGGCGCATGAACGCGTGGAGCTCCGCCTCGAAAGGCAGGATCGCGTCGACCCGCAGCGAGTCGAGGAACCCCTTCGTTCCGGCGTAGATCGAGACGACCTGCAGCTCGACGTCCATCGGCTGGAACTGCGGCTGCTTCAGGATCTCGACGAGCCTCTGGCCGCGCGCGAGCTGCGCCTGGGTCGTCTTGTCGAGGTCCGAGCCGAACTGGGCGAAGGCCGCGAGCTCGCGGAACTGCGCCAGGTCGATGCGGAGGGTTCCCGCGACCTGCTTCATCGCCTTGATCTGCGCGTTGCCGCCGACGCGGGAAACCGAGAGCCCGACGTTCACCGCCGGCCGCACGCCCGAGTAGAAGAGGTCCGACTCCAGGTAGATCTGGCCATCGGTGATCGAGATGACGTTCGTCGGGATGTACGCCGACACGTCGCCCGCCTGCGTCTCGATGAAAGGCAGCGAGGTCAGCGAGCCGCCCCCCTTCTCGTTCGAGAGCTTCGCGGCCCGCTCGAGCAGGCGCGAGTGGAGGTAGAAGACGTCGCCCGGGTACGCCTCGCGGCCGGGCGGCCGGCGCAGGAGAAGCGAGATCTCGCGGTAAGAGGCGGCGTGCTTGGACAGGTCGTCGTAGATGGTCAGCGCGTGCTGCTTGTTGTAGAGGAAGTACTCGCCCATCGCGCAGCCCGCGTACGGCGCGATGAACTGCATCGGCGCGGGATCGGACGCGGTCGCGGAGACGACGATCGTGTGCTCCATCGCGCCGTATTCTTCGAGCGTCTTGACTACCTGCGCCGCCGTCGACTTCTTCTGGCCGATGACGACGTAGACGCAGATCAGACCCTTTCCCTTCTGGTTGATGATCGTGTCGAGGGCAACGGCCGTCTTGCCCGTCTGGCGGTCTCCGATGATGAGCTCGCGCTGCCCGCGGCCGATCGGAATCATCGCGTCGATCGCCTTCAACCCCGTCTGCACCGGTTCGCGCACGGGCTGCCGGTCGATCACGCCCGGCGCGATGCGCTCGATGGAATAGCTCTCGGTCGTCCGGATCGGCCCCTTTCCGTCGATGGGCCGCCCGAGCGCGTCGACGACGCGGCCGATCAGCGCGGGCCCGACCGGGACCTGGATGATGCGGCCGGTCCGGCGCACCTCCTGCCCTTCGCTGACCTCGCGGGTCTCGCCGAGAAGGACGACGCCCACGTTGTCCTCCTCCAGGTTCAACGCCAGGCCGTAGAGGTCGTGCCCGAAGTCGAGGAGCTCGCCGGCCATGGCCTTGTCGAGCCCGTAGACGCGCGCGATCCCGTCGCCGACCGACAGCACGGTGCCGACCTCCGCCACGTCGATCGATTTTTCGTAGCCGGCCAGCTGGCGCTTCAGGATTTCGGTGATTTCGTCCGCTTTGATTTCCACCCGACTCCTCCGTGTTCTCTTTCCGACGCGAAGTTTCCGTCGATCTATGCGCGGCCGCCCGCCGCCTCTTCCCGGAAGCGCTCGATGGCCCGCACCGCGGACGCGTCGAACACCTCGCTCCCGACCCGCGCGACGAAGCCGGCCAGGATCTGCGGGTCCACCTTCACGGTCATCCGGACGTTGCGCCCCGTCTGACGCGCGAGGGCTTTCTCGATGCGCTCCCGGGCTCCTTCCTGGAGCGGCGCCGCGACCGTGACCGCCGCCTCGACGATTCCGAGCGCCTGGTCGCGCACTTCCCGGATCGCCGACAGGATCTGGTGGAGCGTCAGGATTCGCCGCTTTTCGAGAATGAGCTGCAGGAAACGCCGCCCGAACTCGTCCACCTCCGCGCGGTTGGCGAGGTCGTCGAGCGCGCCCCGCTTCGCGTCGGCGGGTACCGACGGTGCGCCGAGAAACGCACGGAGGCGACGGTCCTCCTCCGTGGCGCGCGCGAGCACCGACGCTCTCTCGAGAAATCGGTCGGCGTCGTAGCCGGCGGGCATCGATTCCAGGAAGGCCTGCGCGTAGGGGCGGGCGAACCGGATCACGATCGCGCCGCCTTCGGGCTCGCGTCTTCGGCCAGGCGCGCGACGCCCTCCTCCAGCAGCCGGCGGCGGTCCTCGTCCGTGATCTGCGCGGCGAGCATTTCCTGCGCGGCACCGGTCGTCAGATCCGCGGCCACTTTGCGCAGCTCCTGGCGGGCCGACGCGAGCCGGCGGCCGATCTCCTCCTCGGCCTCCCGCCGCACGCGCTCGACCTCCCGGTCGGCTCTCTCGGAAAGCGTGGCGCGTTCCGTCTCGCCCTCCGCGACGCCGCGCGCCCGGATCTCGGCAATCTCGTCGTCGAGACGCGCCATCCGCGCGTGCACTTCTTCGCCCAGACGCGCCGCCTCGGCCCGGAGTGCCTTCGCCTCCCGCAGCCGTTCTTCGACCGCGAGCTGGCGGTTGCGGAACATCGCGGCCAGCGGGCGCGCCACGAAATAGAGCAGCACCGCGAGGAACGCCGCGAGGTTGACGAGCTGCCACAGCCAGAGCGGGAGCCCGAGGAACGTCGAGGCGTGTTCCTCGGCCTCGGCGGCCAGGAGAGAAAGGGGCAGCACGGAGAGAAGCGACGTGCCGTCGGTCACGCGGCGAGCTTCCGCCCGAGAATCTTTTCCGCCAGCTGGACCGCGAGCGAACGGGCGCGGGCCGGCAGATCCGACGCGGCGCGGGCCGCTTCCGTCTCGATCGTGCGGCTGGCCGCGTCCACGGATGCCGAGGCCTTCTCGCGCGCCTGATCGAGGAGCTGTTCGAACCGGGCGAGCCCCTGCCCGCGCAGCGCCTCGCGCTCCTTCAGAGCCTCTCGCCGCGCGAGCGCGAGTCGCGCTTCTCCCTCGGCGACTGCTCGCTCGAGCTCCCGCAGGCTCTCGCCGTGGATCCGTGCAGCGGCACGCTCCTCCTGCTCGCGTTCTTCGAGGATCGCGCCGAGCGGGCGGAAGAGAAACCTCTTCAGCACCGCGTACGACACGATGAACGCGAACATCACGTAGAGGAGCGTCACATCGGGCGCTTTGATCATGGTTCGACCGGGCTTTCCTCGCGTTTCGAGAGTCGCGGAGCGTGACGAAGATCCGCTACGGACCGGGACGGGACGCGGATGAATAGCACACGGCCCACGGGAAAGTAAAAGGTCCCGGGGCCCTCACCGAAAACGTGGATCGAGCGGCGGCGAGCGGGGGCGCCGCAGAGAAGACTTCCGCGAAAGACCCC
>DATIBN010000129.1:0-15107 GCA_035457525.1 Thermoanaerobaculia bacterium
TCCTCGATCGCCACCGCCGCCCCGGCGCTCTCGAACGCAAGGGCGTTCTCGGCCTGATGTCCGTGGGTCGCCTGGCCGAACGGGACGAGCACGCTCGCCCGACCGGCGGCGGCCAGCTCCGCGAGCGTCTGCGACCCGGCCCGGGAGAGGACGAGGTCCGCCCACGCGAGCTCCTCGTGGATGCGGGGCAGAAAGGGCTCGAGCCGCCAGCCGCGCGGCAGGTCCCCGTATCCCTGACGGACCGACGCGAATTCCTTGTCGCCCGCCTGGTGGACGACCTCGATCGAGCCGCCGGCCAGGAGCGGCGCGGCCGCCACCATCGCGCGGTTCAGCACGCGCGAGCCCTGGCTGCCGCCGAAGACGAGCAGGCGGCGGGTGGACGCGGACGGGTCCACGGGCGGGACGCCGAAGAACTCGGGACGGACCGGCGTACCCGTGACGACGCCGGGACGCGCGAGGTGCGCGTTCGCGGAGGCGACGCCGACGGCGGTGCGCGTGGCGAAGCGGTTCAGGAGGCGGTTGGCGACGCCCGGGAAGGCGTTGGATTCGTGGATCAGCGTGGGGACCTGGAGCGATCGCGCGGCCGCGACGACAGGCACGGTGACGTATCCGCCCACGCCCGCCACGGCGCGGGCCCGGCGCTTCTGGAGGAGGCGTCGGGCCTGGAAGAACCCGGCGGGGAGCTCTCCGAGCGCGGCGAGCTTCGCGGCCGGCCGTTTTCCGGCGAAGCCCGACGCCGAGACGAGCTCGAGCGGAAAACCCGCGTCCCCGACGAGCCGGCTCTCGAGACCGTGACGGGTGCCGACGAAGAGGATCGGGGCCGCCGGCCGCCGCGCGCGGATCTCGCGGGCGATCGCGATCCCCGGGAAGATGTGCCCTCCCGTTCCGCCCGCCGCGATCACGTACGCACCTTCGTCCGCCTCACGTCTCACGCGTTTCCACTTCGTGTTGCGACACGTTCAGTATCAGTCCTGCCGCGATCCACGAGGCGACGAGCGACGAGCCGCCGTAGGACACGAACGGCAGCGGGATTCCCTTGGTCGGCACGAGCGCGAGCACGACGCTGACGTTCACCGCGGCCTGAACGACCAGCATCGCCGTCGCTCCCGCCGCGACGAGCGCGCCGAACGCGTCGGGGGCGCGCCGCGCCGCGCGGAACCCGCGCCAGGCGACGACGCCGAAGCAGAGAACGACGCCCACGGCGCCGATGAATCCGAGCTCCTCCCCCACGATGGCGAAGATGAAGTCCGTGTGCGGGTACGGGAGGAAGAAGAGCTTCTGACGGCTGGCGCCGAGGCCGTTACCGAAGAAACCGCCCGCGCCCACGGCGATCAGCGACTGGAGCGCCTGGAACCCGGCGCCGAGCGGGTCCGCCTCCGGCTTCAGGAAAGAGAGAAGTCGCGCCCGCCGGTAATCCGCGGTGAGAGCCGCGGCCGCGATGAGCGGGATCGCGGCCGCGCCCAGAAGAAGAAAGAGCTTCGCACGAACGCCGGCGAGCCAGAGGAGCACGCCGGCGAGCATGACGTAGCAGGCCGCCGTTCCGAGGTCCGGCTCCAGGAGGACGACCCCCGCCGCGAGCATCGTGAAGAAGAGCGCCGGCCGGATCGCTTTCTGCGGGTCGCCCCACGTCAGCGTCTTGCGCGCGATCTGCGACGCGAGGAGGAGCACGAGAGCGACCTTCAGGAACTCGGACGGCTGGAACATCACCGGGCCGACCGGAATCCAGCGGCGGGCCGCGTTGATCGGAGGCTGCAGGAGCGCGAGCACGCACAGGAGGAACGCGCCGCCGTACGCGAGGTAGACGATGCCGGGCTTCGCGAAGAAGCGATAGTCCATGCGCGACACGACGAAGGCGGCGATCCCGCCCACGACGAGAGCCGCGATCTGCTTGACGAGGTAGCGGTACGGGCTGCCCGACGTTTCGGCGGACGAGACCGCCGACGCGCTGTAAATCATGACGCAGCCGAAGAGCGACAGCGCGACGAGCGCCACGAAGAGGACCTTGTCGGTCGCGAGCTTACGAGCCATCCGACTCCGTGAGACGGGAGACGTGAGACGTGAGACGTCTCACGAGCTCCGCGAAGTGGTGTCCCCGCTCCTCGAAGTTGCGGTACTGGTCGAACGAAGCGCACGCGGGCGAGAGGAGGACCGTGTCTCCCGGATGCGCCAGCTCCGCGGCGCGCGCGACCGCGCTTTCCATCGTCCCCCGGCTCTCGACGGGCGCGGCGCCCGCGAGCGCCCGCTCGATCAGCGGCGCCGCCTCGCCGATCGTGAGCACGACCCGGGCGGCGCGGGCGACCGGCTCGACGAGCTTTCCGAAGTCGCCGTGCTTGTCGCGCCCGCCGAGGATGAGGAGCACGCTCTTCGCTCTCCGGTCCTCGAGCGACTTCACCGTCGCGTCCACGTTCGTTCCCTTGGAGTCGTTCACCCAGGCGACCCCGTCGCTCTCGGCGACGAGCTCCGTCCGATGCGGCAGGCCACGGAACCCGGTGAGCCCTTTCTCGATCGCGGCCGGAGGTGTTTCGAGACACTCCGCCGCGGCGAGCGCGGCGAGCGCGTTCTCGAGGTTGTGGGCGCCCGGCAGAGAGAGCCGATCCGCGGGAAGCACCTCGCGGCGGGCGCCGCGGACTTCCGAATAGAGGCGGCCCCTCTCGCACCACGCTCCGCCGGGGGCCGTCGCCCTCCGGGAGAAGGGGACGCGGCGGGCCTGCGTTTTCGCGCGGGACGCGACCGGGTCGTCGGCGTTGACGACGGCGAAGTCCGTCGCCCACTGGTTCGCGAAGATCCGCTCCTTCGCCGCCGCATAGTCCTCGAAGGCGTCGTAGCGGTCGAGATGATCGGGCGTGACGTTCGTGAGCACGGCGACGTCGGGCCGGAATCGCTCGACCGCCTCGAGCTGAAAGGAAGACGCCTCGCAGACGAAGTCGCGCGGCTTCCGATCCCGGAGGAAGCCGGACAGCGGCGGACCGATGTTGCCGGCGAGCGCCACCGCGCGCGGCCCGTGGCTCAGGATCTCGGCGATCCACGCAGTCGTGGTCGACTTGCCGTTCGTCCCGGTGATCGCGACCCAGCGGTTCTTTCCCTCGGCCTCTTCCTCGGCGATCCGCCACGCCACCTCGAGCTCCGCGAGGACGGGCAGGCCCCGCCGGCGCGCGGCCACGACGACCGGGTGCGTCATCGGGACGCCGGGGGACAGAGCGAGCCACCCGGATCCGTCGAGGACCTCCGCGGAGTCGGAGCCCTTCCCCCGGCCGAAGGAGAACCGGACGCCGCGCTCCTCGAAGTCGCGCCAGTCCGCGATCGCCTCCGCCGGCTGGTCGTCGACCACGACGACCTCGATGCCGCGCTCGACGAGCGCCTCGGTGAGAGCGCGACCGCTGCGGGCGAACCCGAGCACGGTCACCCGCGCCGGGAGCTCCGCCGAAAACGCCGCGGCCGTCATCGGAGCTTCAACGTCGAAAGGCCGAGCACCGCGAAGAGAATCGAGAGGATCCAGAATCGCACGATCACGCGCGACTCCGGCCACCCGGCGAGCTCGAAGTGGTGGTGGAGAGGGGCCATCCGGAAGACCCGGTTGCCCGTCGTCTGGAAGGAGGCGACCTGGATGATGACGGACATCGCTTCGAGCACGAACACGCCGCCGACGATCGCGAGGAGCATCTCCTGCTTCGTCATCACGGCCACTGCGGCGAGCGCCGCGCCCAGGGGGAGCGCGCCGACGTCTCCCATGAAGACGTCCGCGGGGTGGGAGTTGTACCAGAGGAACCCGAGCGAGGCGCCGACGAGCCCTCCGCAGAACACGGCGAGCTCCCCGGCCTGCGGCACGAAAGCGATCTGGAGGTAGGGCGCCGCGACGGCGTTGCCGCTGACGTATGCGAGCACCCCGTACGTGCCGGCCGCGACCCCGAAGCAGCCGATCGCGAGGCCGTCCAGTCCATCCGTGAGATTGACGGCGTTCGAGGAGCCGACGAGGATGACGGCGACGAACGGAATGTAGAAGACGCCGAGGTCGATCACGAGCCGCTTCAGGAACGGAAACGTCACGAGCGTCGAGAACGTGCCGGGCGCGGCCCAGGCCTCGATCGCCCACGCGGCCGCGAACGCCACGAGGAACTGCGGAACGAGCTTCCCGCGGCCGGAGAGGCCGAGGCTGCGTTTCTGGGTGATCTTGACGTAGTCGTCGGCGAACCCGACGACCCCGAAGCCGGCGAGCGTCCCGAGCGCGATCCAGACCAGCCGGTTCCTCAGGTCCATCCAGAGCAGCGTCGCGGCGATCACCGCCAGCAGGATCAGGACTCCTCCCATCGTCGGGGTGCCCGCCTTCGACAGGTGCGAACGGGGCCCTTCCTGTCGGACGGCCTGGCCGATCTGACGGCGCTTCAGGAGGCGGATCATCGGCCCCCCGAGCGCGAGCGCGAGAAGGAGCGCGGTGACCGCGGCCATCGCGGTCCGGAACGTGATGTATCGGAAGACGTTGAACGCCGGAACGAACTTCGCGAGCGGAAAGAGCCAGCGGTAGAGCATTACGCTTCGCTTCTCTTTTCCCGTCCCGGCCGGGCGAGAATCTCGACCGCGCGATCGAGCCCGATCGCCCGGGATCCCTTGAACAGCACGACGTCCCCTTCTTGCAGCGTGTCGTCGATGAGCCGGGCCACTTCCTCCGGGGAGGCGGCGTAGTCGACCGCACTCCGAGGAAAGCCGGTCTCGACGGCCTCGGCGCCGTAAGAGCGCGCGAGATCACCCACGCAGACGATCCGATCCACCCGCTCGGCGGCGTACCTGCCGAGCTGGCGATGCCACCGGGCCTCGTCCTCGCCGAGCTCGCGCATGTCTCCGATGACCGCGATGCGGCGCTTCGCCTCGAGACCCGCCAGCGTGTCGAGCGCGGCTCGCAGCGAAGCGGGATTCGCGTTGTACGAGTCGTCATAAAGGACAGCGCCCGAGGCGTGCCGGCGGAACTCGCCGCGGTGCGGCGAAGGCCCGAGCCCCGGCGCGGCGGCGGCGCAGTCGGCGGCCGTCGCGCCCGCGGCGAATGCGACGGCGGAAGCGGCGAGGAAGTTGACCGCCTGGTGCGTACCAGGAAGGGGCAGGAGGACGGCGGCGTCGCCGCCCGGCGTGCGCAGGCGGAACCGGGTCCCGCTCCCGGCCCGCTCGAAGCGGTCGGCCGTGACGTCCGCCTCGCCCGCGGAGCGTCCGAACCGGATGACCCGGCCGGGCCACCGTTTCGCGATCGCCGAGACCCGCGCGTCCTCGGCGTTCGCAACGAACGTCCCCGAAGGCTGGAGCCCCTCGAGGATCTCCGCCTTCGCCTCCGCGACCTCGTCGATCGAGGCGAAGGCCGCGAGGTGCGCGGGCGCGACGTTCGTGATCGCGGCGATGTCGGGTCGGAATGCACGGGACAGGCGCGACAGCTCCCCCTTCGCGCTCATCCCCATTTCTCCGACCATCCAGTCGGGCATGCGCGGAAGGTTGGCGATCGACATCGGGAATCCGATCGCGCTGTTCTGATTCCCGGGGGTCTTTTCGACCGCGAAACGCCGGGACAGGATCGCGGCCGCGAACTCCTTCGTCGTCGTCTTGCCGGAAGAGCCGGTGATCGCGGCGAGGCGGAAACCTGCGCGACCCTTGAGCGTGACCGCCAGCGCGGTGAGCGCCTTCAACGGATCCGGGACCTCGATGACCGGACAGCCCTCCGGCAGCGGCGCCGGAGCCCGCGACGCCAGCACCGCCCGCGCTCCCCGCGCGATCGCGTCCCCGGCGAAGTCGTGCCCGTCCACACGCTCCCCCTTCATCGCGACGAAGAGCACGCCGGGCCGAGCGGCCCGCGAGTCGACGGCGACACCGGAGAGATCCACGTCCGACGCGCCGGACGGAACCCGGGCGCCTGCGGCGACGGCGACGTCGGCGAGAGTGAAGTTCATCTGCGGGCCGCGTATTCGGCGGCGACTTTGCGGTCGTCGAACGGAAGCGCCTGACCGCCGATCACCTGCACGCGCTCGTGACCCTTCCCCGCGATCACGACCACGGTGCCGGGGTTCGCGAGATCGATCGCCGTGCGGATCGCTTCGCGCCGGTCGGTCACCTTGAGATATTTCGTCGCGCCCGAAGCGGCGAGCCCCTTCTCGACGTCCGCGAGGATCGCCTCCGGATCTTCGGAGCGCGGGTTGTCGGAGGTCGCGATCGCGATGTCCGCGAGCGACCCCGCGATCCGACCCATGGGCTCCCGCTTGCCGCGGTCCCGATCGCCGCCGCACCCGAACACGAGGATGATCTTCTTCTCCGTCAGGCCCCGCACCGCCTCGAGAAGCCGCTTCAGCGCGTCTTCCGTGTGGGCGTAATCCACGACGATCGCGTAGGGCTGGCCCGCCTCGACGGGCTCGAGCCGCCCCGGCACGCGCGCGACCGCCGCGCAGCCCGCCGCGATTTCGGCTTCGGTCATCCCGAGCGCGAGACCGGCCGCCGCGGCCCCGAGGAGGTTGTCGGCATTGAAGCGCCCGAGAAGCGGCGAGGAAATGTGGAAGCGCCCTCCGGCATGACGAATGGCAAGCGACGTGCCGGAGAGGTCGCACCGGATGTCCTCTCCGCGGACGTCAGCTTCCCGGTCGCCCGAAGACCACGTGAGCACCGGCGGCGCGACCTCGGAGGCGAGCCGGCGGCCCGCGGGATCCTCGACGTTCACCACCGCAGCGGCGCCCGGTTTGCGAAGGTCGAAGAGCTTCTTCTTCGCCTGGAAGTAACTCTCGAGGTCGCCGTGGAAGTCGAGATGGTCGCGCGTCAGGTTCGTGAAAACGGCGACGTCGAACCGGCATCCCACGACGCGCTCGAGCGCGAGAGCGTGGGAGGAAATCTCCATTGCGGCCGCCGGAGTCTCCGATTCGACGATTTCGGCCAGGAGCTGCTGGAGCAGAGGCGCCTCGGGCGTCGTCTGCCCGGCGGGAATCTCGCGGCGCCCCGTGCGATACCCGATCGTGCCGATGAAACCCGCACGGCCGTAGCGCCGCGCCAGCAGAGACTCGAGCAGCATCGCGGTCGTCGTCTTGCCGTTCGTCCCGGTCACGCCCGCCATCACCAGGTGCTCGGCGGGGTCTCCCGCGAGCCGCGCGGCGAGCCGGGCGAGGGCGCGGCGCGGAGAGGACACGCGGACCCACGGGACCGTCACGCCCTCCGGTGCGGGGCGATCCGACACGACCGCGGAGGCGCCCCGGGCGACGGCTTCACCCGTGTGATCGAAACCGTCGGCGTGCTGACCCTTCAGGGCGACGAAGAGCTCCCCCGGACGCACGGCGCGCGAGTCGGCCGAGATCCCGGTCGGTTCCAGGTCGTTCGCGGAGGAGGGGAAGCTCGAGTCCGGCAGGACCGACAGGAGCTCCACGAGCTTCAAGGAGCCGGGAGCGGCGCGGTGGACTCCTCCGCCCGGCGCTCGATTGTCGAAGGCGGCGCCGCGGAAGGTTCGGCGAGGCGAAGCGTGCACAGGGACCCGGGACGGACCGGGGCGCCCGGCGCGGGTATCTGCTCGACGACGAAACCGGATCCGACGACGCGGGCCGAGAGACCGTGCCGCGCGAACAGCGCCAGCGCCTGCCGCGCGGAAAGCCCGACGGCGGACGGAGCCCCTTCGCCCGAAACGGCCGGCTCCTCGATCGCCGGCGCCGGGAGGGCCGCCGGCACGAGGCCGCCCCGGACCGAGGCGGGCACGATGCCCTCGGGATAGCGGATTTTCTCGGCCGACGTCGAGGCGAGGAGCGTTTCGGGAAGGCGCTGCTCTTCCGGAGCAACGCGGAGGATCCCGAGCGCCTGCGAGACGACGCGCGAGAAGACGGGAGCGGCAATGTCGCCGCCGTAGTACCGGGCGCCGCGCGGCTCCTCGATCAGCACGAGGCCCACGATCCGGGGATTCTCGCTCGGCGCGAAGCCGACGAACGACGAGACATAGCGTCCCGGCAGATATCCGCCGATGCCGGCCTTCTGAGCCGTGCCGGTCTTGCCGGCGACCGCGAACCCGGGGATCGCCGCCTTCTTCCCGGTGCCGTGCTCGACGACGCCGACCATGAGATCCCGGACGGTCCGCGCCGTCTCCTCCGACAGGACGCGCTCGGCCGGCGGAGGCTCGAAGGTCTCGACCCTCCCGTCGGGATGCGCGATGCGCCGCACGAGACGCGGCCGCACGAGCTTTCCGCCGTTGGCGATGGCGGCCGCGACGCGCGTGAGCTGGAGCGGAGTCAGCGAGACCTCCTGGCCCATCGAGATCGTCGCGTTGGACAGCATCGACCAGCGTTCCGGCCTCCGGAAGATGCCGGAGTTCTCGCCGGGAAGATCGATTCCGGTGGCGCGGCCGACTCCGAGCGCGGTCGCTCCCGCCCAGAGACGCTGGGGCCCGAGCCTCAACCCGACGCGGATGATCCCTACGTTCGAGGAGTGCTCGATCACGCCGGCGAGGGTCAGAGCTCCGTACCTCTTGCGGTCGTGCTCGGAGATGACGACGTTCCCCACCCGGATCGTGCCGTCGCCCGTGTCGATCGTCTCGTCGAGCGTGACGACGCCGTTCTGGAGGGCGACCGCCCCGGTCACGATCTTGAACGTCGAGCCGGGCTCGTGTGCGTCGGCGATCGCCCGGTTGCGGCGTCCGTCCGCCGGGTACCGGCCGTAATCGTTGGGATCGAACCCCGGCGCCGTCGCCATCGCCAGGACGGAGCCGTCCGCCGGATCGAGGAGGATCACGACGCCGGATTTCGCCTGCGACTCCGCGACGACTTCGGAGAGCGCCTGCTCGGCGGCGAACTGGATCCCGGAGTCGATCGAAACGACGAGCGATGCACCCTCTTGCGGGGGGCGGCCGTTCGTGACCTCGGCTTCGCCGTACGTCGAACGCCGCGCGTCCGTGAGAGCGACGATCTCGCCCGGCTTTCCGCGGATGACCTCGTCGTAGGAGTGCTCCAGGCCTCCGAGCCCCTTGTCGTCCAGCCCCACGTAACCGAGAACCGCCGCCGCCAGACTGCCCTTGGGGTACGACCGCTTCGTTTCCCCGACGAGATGGATGCCGGGAAGCTTCGCCTTCTTGAGCGCGGTGGCCGCGGCCCGATCGATTTTCCGCGCGATCCACACGAACCCCTTCTTCTGCTGGAGGCGCGCGAGAATCGTCGCCTCCGGCACGGCGAGGTGACGGGCGAGAGAGCGCGCCGTCGCTTTCGCGTCCTTGACGTCGTCGGGGATCGCGTAAACCGACGACACCTCGACCGAGACCGCGAGCGGCCTTCCGGCCCGGTCGTAGATCGAGCCGCGCAGCGGGGAGACCTCGATGCGCCGCTCCTGCTGTCGCTGGGCGCGTGCACGGTAGCGGCTGCCCTCCGCGAGCTGGAGCTCGGCGAGTCGGGCCACGACGACCGAGGCCCAGAGCAGGAGCGCGATGGCGAGGAAGCGGACCCGGGCGAGGCGTACGAAGTTCATGGGAGCGGTCCTTTTTGCGGCTCGACGTACTGGACCTGTCCCGGCCGCGGGGGCGCGAGTCCTTTCCGCACCGCCACGGACTGAACCCGGTCGGGGGCGGAGGCCCGCGCGAGCTCCGCCCGAAGGCGGCGGTTTTCCTCGGTGAGCTCGGCGAACTTGCGGTCGAGAGCGCCGCGGGCATAGCCGACGCGCACGGTCTCGACGTGCAGCGCCGCCCAGCCCAGCAGCGCGAACGCGATCGGGAGGCCCGCCGCGAGGTACGTCGCGAGCTCACGGCCGCGGCGGCGGTCGCGCTCGCGCGTCAGGTGCAGGTTCTCGACGCGCTTCGACTGGACGTACGAGGCGGTGCTCAATCGGCGGCCCTCTCCGAGGCGGACACCTTCTGGGCGGCGCGCAGGCGGGCGCTGCGCGAACGGGGATTGCGCCGGACCTCGGCTTCGGAGGGGCGGACGGGCCGCCGGGTCAAGAGCGTCAGCGCGCGGCGCGCGCCGCAGACACAGATCGGGAGCTTCGGCGGGCACAGGCAGGCGCCCGACTCGCGCCGGAACGTCTCCTTCACCATGCGGTCCTCGAGAGAGTGGTAGGCGATGACGGCGATGCGCCCCTCGGCGTTCAGCTTTTCGACCGCCGCGACGAGAAAACGCGACAGCGCCTGCAGCTCCTCGTTGACCTCGATGCGGAGCGCCTGAAAGACGCGGGTCGCGGGGTCGATCTTTTCCCGATCCCCCTTGACCCGGGCGACGATCCGGGAAAGCTGCCGGGTGGTCGTGATCGGCTCCCGGGACCGCTCTTCCAGGATCGCCCGCGCGATTTTGTTCGCCATCCGTTCCTCCCCGTATTCGAAAAAAATCCGACTCAGCTCTTCGAGAGAAGCGGTCGCGACGACGTCCGCGGCGCTGCGACCGGAGCGGGACATGCGCATGTCGAGGGGCCCGTCGCGCCGGAACGAGAACCCGCGCGACGCCTGCTCGAGCTGCATCGAGGACACGCCGAGATCCGCGAGGATCCCGTCGGGAGCCGGCCGGCCCTCGAGCACCGAATCGAGGTCTCCGAAGTTCGCCTCCACGAGCTCGACGTGGTCCCCGAATTCCGCCAGGCGCTCGCGCGCGAGAGCGAGCGCTTCAGGATCACGGTCGAGCCCGAGGAGGCGGATTCCGGGTCCGGCCTCGACGAGGGCGCGGGCATGGCCTCCCGCGCCCACCGTCGCATCCACGAAGAATCCCCCGCGCTCCGGCGCGAGCAGCTCGACCACCTCTCGAACCAGGACCGGCTGATGCGGCGGCTTGTCAACGTCGTTCGTCCTACTTCTCTCTTTTCGTTTCCCGTTTCCCGTTTTCCGTTTCCCGTCTCACGAGAGCGCTTTCGAGAGCTCGTCGTAGTCCTCGTCGGTGAATTCCTCGGTCGAGAGGCGGCCCGCGAGCGCTCCACGGTCGGAGACCACGAGGTGGTCGATGTTCCCCGTGACCACCACTTCCGAGGGGAGCTTCACGGCGTCCCGGAGAATCTGCGGAACGAGGACGCGGCCCTGCCCGTCGAGCGTCGCGTCCTGGCCGTAGTAGTTGACACGTTCCAGGTACTTGTTTTTCGGACGATGCATCGGGGGCAGCGCCGCGAGCTTCTCTTCGACGGCGCGCCAGATCGGCAGCGGATAGAGAAGGACGTTCTTTCCGTTGACCGACGTCACGAAGAGCTCCGGCCCGAAGGCTTCCTCGATCTGGGCGCGGAACAGGCTTGGGACCTTGAGGCGGCCCTTCTCATCGACACGAGCCGGAGCGCTCCCGCGAAAGCGATCCATACGTCAATTCGCGCACCGATCCGAAGATCGCTGCCACTTTCTCCCACTTTTAACCGATTTGGGCCACTTGCGGGGATGTTAGGGGGTCGCAAGTTTGTTAGTCAAGAAAAAGGGTTTGCCTGAAAAAATTAGGGGCGTAAGGAGAGCGCAATGTCACTCAACGCGCTCACCGGGCCCCGATGCACTCGTTCTAGTGCATTGCATCTCCACAGGTTGCGGTCGTACGACCCCACGGCCGCAAGCGGTGGTTCGTTTTCCCGTCATTCGACGCGAAAGCAATCGCGCCGAACGCCCTGCGATCGCGCTAGGGCCACTCCGAGGCCGACTCACCGTGCCACCCCCGGGTCAGGTCGAGCCAGAGCGCGAGGCCGCGGTGCGCGCCGAACCGCGCGTAACGCCGCGCGATCGCGCGATCCGTCGAGCGGGCGGGCCCGGGATAGAGCCGGCGGTACTGCTGCCGCGTCCAGGAATCGAGTGCGTAGAAGTCGTGGCGGCCCAGGATTCGCAACAGTCCCTCGGCGGCGTACGGTCCGAACCCCCGCTCCGAGACAATCGCCTCGCGGACCTCTTCCGATGGGCGGCGGCGGTCCTCCCAGGTCGAGAGATCGAGACGTCCCGACGCCACGCGGCGTGCGAACAGCGAGAGCGCCGGCGCGCGATAGCCGCAGCGCACGCGGCTCTCGATCGTGGACGTGCGGAGACGCGCGACCGACTCGGGCGAGGGGAACGCGCGCCCGCCGCCGCCCGCGAGCTCGATCAGCCGCAAGACCATGCCTCGGGTCGCGCCCCACGAGCAGTTCGTCGTGAACAGCATCTTCACCGCGTCTTCGAAGAGCGTCGGCGCGCGGAGCATCCGTCCACCGCGCGCTTTCAGGGCGCGCGCGAGAGCGGGCTCGTGGGAGAACGAGCGGTCGGCGCCGGACAGGTCGAGGTCGAGCGAAAAGACGCGGCGAGCGATGGCGCGCAGCCGTTTCGCATCCACGTCTCCCCTCGCGTCGAGCTTTCCGCCGCGCACGCGAAACGTGACCTCCACGGCCGCTTTCCCCCTCTCCCCGCCACGCGGGGAGAGGGTCGGGGTGAAGGGCGAGGATGACAGGAAGGTCGTGAGTACGCCCTTCTCCCTCTCGTAAGCGAACGGCGGCAGGTCGTACCAGCCGTGCGACCGCACGGCGGCGTCGAAGGAAAAGCGAGGCGGAAGCGGAAGCCGGACGGTTACGAAGGCGTCTTCTTCTCTTCTGCAGCCGCGGGCGCGGGGGCGAGGGCCGCGTCGTAGATCTTGATGAACGCTTCGCGCCGGAGCTTGTCGATGTACTCGGCGTACTTCTTGTCGTAGATGTCGTCGGCGATCCGGGCGCGCAGGTCTTCCTTCACCTCCGCGAACGGCCGATAGCCCGCGGGCTTTCGGTCCGTGACGCGAAAGAGGTGGATCGACGAGGAGAGCAGGACCGGCGGCGGGAGTTCCTGCGGCGGATCCGCGAACACCGCCGCGTCGAGAGCCGTGACCAGCTCCCCCTTGCTGACGCTGCCCAGCGCGCCCCCGCGCTCGCGCGCGTTCCCATCGGAGTACTCCTTCGCGACGTCGGCGAACGGCGTGCCCGCCGCGATCTTCGCGCGGGCCTCTTCGATCCTCGCGGCTGCGGCGGCGCGGGCCGCCTCGTCCTTCGGGTCGAAGCGGATGACGATCTCCGCGACCTGCGCCTGGTCGGGAACCTTGTAGAGCTGGTCCTTGCGGCGTTCGTATTCGAGGCGCAGCGCGTCCTCGGAAAGATCGAGCTTCGAGCTGATGTCCCGACCGACGACCTTCTGCAGCGTGATCGTGTTGCGCATCTGGCGTTTCAGGTCGTCGCGGTTCAGGTTCGAGGATTTCAGAGCCGCCTCGAACTCGGCGTCGGTCGCCAGGTTGTACTGCCGCTTGACGCGTTCGACCGCCGTCTCGACCTCTTCGTCGGTCGCCTGCACCGACAGCTCGCTCGCGCGCTCCTCCAGGAGCTTCTCCTGAATGAGTTCGTTCAAGAGCTTGCGGCGAGCCTCGAGCGGGTTGTTGCCCGCCTGCGGCGAGGCGATGAAGACCTCGAACCGCTTCTCGAACTCGCTGTGGGTGATCAGCCGGTCGTTGACCCGAGCGACGATCTTCTCGACGAGCTCGCCCGCGCCTGCAGTAACCGGCAGGGCGAGCAGCGCCGCGAAAAGTACCGGCAGGGGACGTCGCATCGAGTCATTCATAACACGGGCCTCGCGGGTGAATTCCCCGGGGGCCGCTCGGTTAGGGCGTGAATGCCGCGGTGTCGGCGACGCTCGCCATCGTGCCGCTCGGGTTGAAGTAGACCTTCTGCTGTCCCGTCGCCTGGTCGGTGATCGTGATCGTGTACTCGACGTCCGAGAGCGCCCCGTAGAAGACCCACCAGTACCCGTTGAAGGGGCGGCCGTCCACGACTTTGACCACGAGCTCCACGTTGTTCGCCGAGAAGAACCAGAAGTACGCCGTGTCCGACGTGAGGACGACGCCCTGCGCCCGCCCCGAAGTCCCCTGAGACGGCACCCGCCAGTCGACCCGGATGAAGAAGGGCACCGCCCTCGAGAGGGGCGAGAGCTCGATCGGACCCGCCCGGATCGCGGGCGCCGGGGGGGGCGTGGCCTCGGACGCCCGGAACGGAATCACGGCCCCGGGAATCGCGCTGACGTCGCCGACGCTCGCGAGCCGCCCCGGTTCGTTCTCGTATCGACGAGTACGACCGTAGATGTCATAGAGCTCGATCGCGTATTCGACGTCCGAGAGCGCTCCGTAGAAGAACCAGTACGAGTTGTTGAATCCCCGACCGTCGAGGGCCTTGACGACGAGCTCGACGTTGTTCGGCGAAAAGAACCAGAAGTAGCCGGTGTCCGGGGTGATCGAGCCGTGGGTGCCAACGCCGGACAGACTCTGGTTCTCGACGCGCCACTCGGCCGAGATCCGGAACCGGTTGCCCGCGCAGAAGAAACCGGTCGACGAGGCGCACGAGGGGTCGTCGTCCCTCGTGTATTCGTAGGATCGCAGCCAGCCTCCCTGGAAGGCGCTCACGAAGACAGGCGTGACGCGGCCGCGCGACGGTGCCACCGCGACCTGCTTGAAGCTCGGCGACTCCGGGGTGTCGACCGAGGCATCCCAGACGAGCTGGGTGCCGGGTCGCCGATAGACCCGCAGCTCGTCGCGCTGCGACGCGTTGACCGTGACGGCGTAGAGCCGGTCGTATGAGGGAATGAAGTCCGTCAGGAACAACCCGGCGGCCGTGTTGCCGACGAGACTGAAATTTCCGGTGGGTTCGATCCGATAGGTCGCGATCTGGTCTTCGACGCCAGCCTGGTTGGAGCGGAGACCCAGGTAGAGGAGCTGTGAAGACGTGCCCACCTCGTCGGCGAAGGCCATGGCGGTGGGGCGCTGCGCCAGCATGACGCCGTTGATCGGCGAGAGTGTTCCGGTCGAACGGTCGAAGCGGAACGTGCCGAAGTAGTTCGGGTTGGTGCCGGCGACCGCGACGATCCGGTTGCGGTTGACGTCGACGTGCGTCGGCTCGTGCGGCACGGTGTATTCCCCGCGCAGCGTGAGCGAGTGAGTGAGCCGGTCGCGCCGGAGAACCGAAAGGCTCTTCGACGCCAGATTAGCCGTGAAGGCGTACTCGCTGTCTCTCGTGACTGCAACGTCCGCGGGGTCGGTCCCCCCGCTCGAGGTCTTCGTGACAAGGTTTACGGCAGCGCCGGTGCTCGATCCGTATTCTGCGACTTCGTTACCGCGGGAGCAGACCACGACCGAGTTGACGTCGAGGATCGGGCCGGGACCGATCGTCGGCAGTTGCGCGAGCTGGCGCGGGCCGTCGCACGACCAGGTTACGTT
>DATIBN010000130.1:0-4084 GCA_035457525.1 Thermoanaerobaculia bacterium
GCGGTCCTGGGACGCGGCGTACACGCCGCTCCTCGAGACGAACGACCCCGGCCAGCCGCCGCAGCGCGGCGCCCTCCTCGTCGCGAAGCTCGGGAAGGGAACCTACGTCTACACGGGGCTCGCGTTCTTCCGCCAGCTCCCCGCCGGCGTTCCGGGCGGCTACCGGCTGTTCACGAACCTCCTCGGCCTCGGCTCGAAGAGATCCCGCGGATAGCCGCGGCCACCCGCCTCACTCCTTTTCCCACCAGTACTTCGCTCTCTGCGCCGGGTGGTTTCCGAGCTCGTTCATGGTGGCGGCGTCGTAGAGCCTCCCGTTGACCACGGTGTAGAGCACCTTCTCGCTCTGCCGGATGTCCGCGACGGGGTTCCCGTCGACGACGATCAGGTCCGCGAGCTTGCCCGGCTCGAGCGAGCCGATCTCCGAGTCGAGCCCGAGGTATTTCGCGCCGTTCCACGTCCCGGCCTTGAGCGCCTCGAGCGGCGTCATTCCTCCCTGGACGAACATCCAGAGCTCCCAGTGCGCGCCGAGACCCTCGCGCTGGCCGTGGGCCCCGACCTGAACCGAAACGCCCGCGTCGTGCAGCTCCTTCGCGATCCGCGCGATCGCGAAATGGTTGAAGTCCTCCTCCGGGGCCATGATGCGGCGCATCGCGCGCGCGTCGAGCTCGGAGGGCGGCACGAACTTCGAGAGGCGCGGGTTCTCCCAGACGTTCGTGTGCTGGTACCAGTAGTTCTCTCCCCAGATCCCGCCGTACCCGACGAGAAGGGTCGGCGTGTAGCCCACGCCGTTCGCCGGCCAGAGCTGCCGGACGTCCTTGTAGATCTTCGCGACCGGGATGGTGTGCTCGATCCCGGTGTGTCCGTCCACGACCATCGTCATGTCATGCTCGAAGAGCGAGCCGCCCTCCGGGACCACGAGCATCTCGAGCTCCCGCGCCGCGGCGAGGATCTGCTGGCGCTGGTCGCGGCGCGGCTGGTTGTAGCTCTTGACGCTGAAGGCGCCCGCCGCTTTCATGCGTTTGACGTGCGCCCTCGCGTCGTCGAGGCCGTCGATCTCGACCTTCGCGTCTCCCCCCGCGCCGTAGAGGATCGTCCCCGTCGAGAAGAGGCGGGGCGCCCGCAGGAGGCCGGCCCGCGCCATCTCGCTCGCCGCGAAGAACTCCTCCGTGTCGTGGGAAGGATCGTGGGCGGTCGTGACGCCGAACGCGAGACCCGCGTCGGTGGACCAGTTCTGCTGAGGGATGACGCCGTTCGAGCCGAGACCGCCATGCCAGTGCGCGTCGACGATACCGGGCAGGACGGTCTTCCCGGAGACGTCCACCACGCGCGCGCCCGCGGGAACGGGGATGCCCGCTCGCGTCCCGACCGTCTTGATGCGGTTGCCTTCGACGACGACGACTCCATCTTCGAGGATCTCGTCTCCGCCGGCCCGCATCGTCACGACGCGGCCGCCCACGAACGCGAGCGAGCCCGACGGGACGTCCGCCGTCGCGTCGAACCCGATGGGCCGGCCCTTCTCCGGCGGTTCCGGGAGCTTCTGCGGCGCGCCCGGCACGAAATCGAAGGTTTCCGGGAGCGCGCGCGTGAAGAGCTCGGGTCCCAGCGCCCAGTGGAGGCTCTTCGATTCGCCGGACCAGTGGACGTACTCGCCCGCGTCCTTCGACACCCGGGCGACCGGGAGCGACTTCGCCTTCGGTCCGATCTCGATCCGCTTGCCCGTCCGCACGAAAGGGGTGACGAACGCGTTGTAGCGCTCCCGGAACGCCAGCCACTTCTCGTCCGGCGAGATCGCGAATTCCGTCGCGTTCTCCGAGACGTAGTGCTCGCGCAGATCCGCGCCGTCGAGCGCCGCGGAGAGGAAGACGCGCTTCTCCTCGGCGCGCTGCTCGCGGCTGTCCTCGGTGTCCTCGAGCTTCGTGAAGTAGACGCGGTCGCTCCCCGAGCCGAACTGGGGAGCGAAGCCGTCCCGGGAAACGAGGTTCGCTCCGCCGCCCGCGGCGGGCGACCAGTAGATCCCTCTCTCCGTCGACCAGTCCGGCGTCAGCAGGTCGCCGCCGGAGTCCTTCCGATACACGACCTTTCCGCCGTCGGGTGAGAAGACGGGCTCCCGGTAGAGCCCGGGCTCCTGCGTCACCACGCGGCCCTCACCCCCGGAGGCCGGCGCGATCCGCACCGTTCCCGACTTCTCGTCGTCCCACGTGGAGTAGACGATCCGCCGGCCGTCCCGCGACCAGGAGGGATACATCTCGAAGTGATCCGTCTGTTTCGTGAGTCTCCGGGGCGCGCCGTCGGGAAGGTCGCGCACGTAGACGCGGCCCAGCGCCTGGTACGCGACCTGGTTCCCCTTCGGCGACACCGTGACCCAGCGCAGCATCCGGACGGGAAAGCGGTCCGGCGCGATCTTCCGGGAGAAGCGTACGGCGGGCGCCATCTTCCGGGTCCCCCGCACGTGGAACGGAATGACGGACGCCTGGCAGCTCTCCCGCTCGATGCGGCGGATCTTCCCGCCGGCCCAGACGATCACCGCGCGGCTGTCGGGAGTCCACGCCATCGAGGGATACACGCCGTGAATGGCCCACGTTTCCTGCATGTCGCGGTCGAGCCCGTCGAAGAGCGGTTTCTCGTGACCCGACGCGAGGTCCTTGGTGAAGAGGACGGTCTTGAAGCGCACGCGGCGCACGAACGCGAGCCACTTCCCGTCGGGCGACGGCGTCGGCCGGATCGAGCCGCCCGGTCCCTGGACGAACCGGTCCGTGCGGCCGGTGACGCGGTCGAGCCGCTGGATCGCGTAAATCTCCCCGTGCGGGTTCTTGTTGTACTGGAAGATCCGACCCGGCGTGACGTCTTGGCTGTAATAGAGGTAGCGGCCGTCCGGCGAGAACGCCGGCTCACCCAGGTCCTTCTGCTCGTTGGAACGCTTGACCATCTGCGTCCCCTCGCCCCCCGAGCGGTGGTAGAGCCAGATGTCTCCGGAGCCGAGCGAGCGCGTGCCGGTGAAGTGCTTCCGGACCGCCAGGAAATCGCCGTCCGGAGTCCAGGCGGCGCTGTTGGGCAGGCGGAAGTCCTCCTTCGTGACCTGCGTCGGGTGCGAGCCGTCCCGGTCCATCACCCAGACGTTGTCACCGCCCGAGCGGTCGGAGGTGAACGCGATCCGTCGGCCGTCCGGCGAATAGCGCGGCTGCATGTCCCACGAGACTCCGGACGTGAGCGCCCGCGCCTCTCCCCCGCCGATCGGGATCGCATAGATGTCGCCCAGGAGATCGAACGCGATCTCCTTTCCGTCCGGGGACACGTCGAGGCTCATCCAGGTGCCTTCGTCCGTGTCGATCGTCGCCTCGACCGTCATCGGGTACGACGGGGCGTCGACGCTCCACTTCTTCTCTTCGGCTTTCTCCTTCTCCTCCCCGGCCGGAGCCGCGGCGGCCGGCGTCGGTGCCGGGGTGGGCGCGGGCGTCGAGGCGGGAGTCGGCTGCGCCACGGGCTCGGGCGGACGCTGGCCGAGCGTCGTGGCGGCAGGAGGCAGGAGCAGGAGGACTGGAAGGAGAAGGAGGGAGAGCAGGCAGAGTTTCGCTGTCTTCATTGGTTCCTCTCCGAGTGAATCCGGCGCCAAAGCCTATATCGCGCGCAGGAGGGCTCGCGTGATCCCCGCGCTGCCGAACACCGTGCAGACCTCGAACGCACACGCGCGAAACCAGAAGGAAAAGTCTCGATTCGAGCGGGCGATCCGGACGTCCACGAAAGCGAGAAGCGGCAGCGCGGCGAGCAGTATCAGGAACCGGTTCCGGATGGCATCGAGAGGCAGCAGCGCCCCGATGGCCGCACCTGCGGCCACCAGAAGCAAAGTCCACACGATCTTCTTCGTCCGCGACAACCGCGACTTCGCGAAAAGGAGAATGCCGCTCGCCCAGAGGGCACCACCGACCCCGAAGAAGACGGCCCAGGCGAGAGCATCCACGGACTAGCGCGCGAGCAGCACCGAAACGCTGTTGCCCTCGCCGCTCGTCGTCACGACGTCCGGTTTGCCGTCGCGGTTCAGATCGCCGACGGCGACGTTCCAGGGGCCGCGACCGATGGCGACCGCGGC
>DATIBN010000131.1:0-13560 GCA_035457525.1 Thermoanaerobaculia bacterium
TACGAAAGTAGGGCTTAGTGATCCGGTGGTTCTGCATGGAAGGGCCATCGCTCAACGGATAAAAGGTACGCCGGGGATAACAGGCTGATCTTGCCCAAGAGTTCACATCGACGGCAAGGTTTGGCACCTCGATGTCGGCTCATCGCATCCTGGGGCTGAAGCAGGTCCCAAGGGTCCGGCTGTTCGCCGGTTAAAGCGGTACGTGAGCTGGGTTTAGAACGTCGTGAGACAGTTCGGTCCCTATCTCGTGTGGGCGCAGGAAATTTGTGAGGATCCGTCCTTAGTACGAGAGGACCGGGACGGGCGAACCTCTTGTGCACCGGTTGTCGCGCCAGCGGCACGGCCGGGTAGCGATGTTCGAAAGGATAACCGCTGAAAGCATATAAGCGGGAAGCCTTCCTCAAGATGAGATTTCCCGGGAGTAATCCCCTGAAGGCCCGTGGGAGATGACCACGTTGATAGGCGGGGTGTGGAAGCGGTGCAAGCCGTGAAGCTGACCCGTACTAATCGGCCGTGCGGCTTGACCATAAAATATTTAAGGCGCGAATCGAACGACTACTCACTCTCTTGAACTTTTGACGGGAAACAAGTTTTCCCGGTGACCTTAGCGAAGGGGCCACACCCGTTCCCATTCCGAACACGGCAGTTAAGCCCTTCAGCCCCGATGGTACTTCGCGGTAGACCGCGTGGGAGAGTAGGACGTCGCCGGGGAATTCATTTTTCACGAAGCCCGGGACTCGTTCCCGGGCTTTTCTGTTTTCGGGGCTCCGTCGAGACCCGTCTCGCATAGGATTCGTCCCAACGGGCCGCACGCGGCCCAACCCGGACGCCATCGGTCTCCTGTCGGCGAAGTCGATTCACCGGACCATCGGAGGTTGAAGATGCGTTCCCGCGCCGCGCGTCGTACGGTCCGCTTCGGGTTTCTCATTCTGCCGTTGCTCCTGCTGCTGGCATTCCCCGGCGCCGCGCCCGCCGCGACCATCACGGTCACCGGCACGGCCGATTCGATCGCGGTCGACGGCTCGGTGACGCTGAGGGAGGCGATCACCTCCATGAACAACGGCGCGAACGTCAACGCCGACGTCGTCGCCGTGGGGACTTACGGCACCAGCGACACGATCAACTTCACGATCGGCAGCGGCGTTCAGACGATCTCGCCGTCGGGGTCCCAGCTTCCGGCGGTCTCCAATCCAATCGTCATCAACGGAACCACGCAGCCCGGCTTTGCCGGTACGCCACTCATCGTGCTCGACGGTCTCGGCGCCGGTCCGTTCTCGCGCGGGCTGACGATCAACGGGGGAAACAGCACGGTCCGGGGTCTCGTCATCGACCGTTTCTTCTACGGGATCGAGCTCGCTATCAACGACAACAACACGGTTGCCGGCAACTACATCGGGGTGGACTCCGGCGGCACTCTCTCCCGGGGCAACACAGGAGCTGGAGTCCTGGTCGAGACGAACTCCGACAACAACACGATCGGCGGGACGACGGCGGCGGATCGGAACGTGATTTCCGGCAACACCTCCGTTCCCGGAATCCAGATACAGAACGCATCCAATACGCAAGTCCGGGGAAACTACATCGGGACCAACGCCGCCGGGACCGCCGCGCTCGCCCAGGGAGTCGCCATCGACGTCTTCGGCCCCGGCACCACGATCGGCGGCGGAACGACGCTCGGACCGTGCACGGGAACCTGCAACGTCATCTCGGGCAGCCAGATCGGAGTGATTCTGGAGTCCCCTTCCACCGGCTCGCAGATCCTTGGCAACCTCATCGGCACGAACGCGGCCGGAACGGGCGCGATCGGAAACGTCAGTACCGGCGTCGTCGTGGCCAGCGGCATGAACTCGGTCAGCGCCAATGTGATCGCCTTCAACGGCGGCGCGGGGGTCCAGATCGACACGGACACCTCGAACCTCGTCTCCGGGAACTCGATCCACGACAACGGCGACCTCGGAATCGACATCAACCCGACCGGCGTCAACCCGAACGATGCCGGGGACGCCGACACCGGCGTCAACAATCTCCAGAACTTCCCGGTCATCACCTCCGCCCCGATCGCGGCGGGCATGGTGACCATCAACGGAACCCTGAACAGCACGGCTTCCACGAATTTCCGCCTGGAGTTCTTCTCGAGCACGGCGTGCAATGCAGGCGCTCCGAACAACTTCGGCGAGGGGCAGACGTTCCTTGGCTTCCTGGTCGTGGCGACCGACGCGAGCGGGAACGCGACGTTCGGCGGCCCCCTGACGACCTTTTCGATTCCGCCCGGTCAGACGGTCATCACCTCCACGGCGACCGATCCCAACAACAACACCTCCGAGTTTTCGGCCTGCTTCGCGGCGGCCGGCGGCGTGACGGCGACCCCGACTCCGACACCGACTCGAACGCCCACACCGACGCCAACAACCACGGTGCCGGGGGCGACGGCGACTCCGACGCGCACGCCAACGCTGGCTGTGCCGACCGCCACGCCGACCCTCACGGCGACTCTCTCCTCGGGAGGACCCGCGCCGGTCGTCCCGACGCTCTCAACCGCGGTTCTCCTTCTGCTGGGTGTCGCGCTTGCGGCCGCGGCACTGTTCGTGATTCGCCGGCCCGGCTAGGCGATCCGCCGGATGGACCGGCCCAGACGGAGGGATTCCGGCTGACGGAACGCGGCCGTCGCCCCCGATCTCTGGACAAAGTTTGTTAGCGCCACTCGTTGGAGCCTCGGGGCTCGAGGCAGCCGCCGGGGATTAACCGACGCCGTTCCAAGGGTTTCGGCATACTTTGAGAGCCAGCCGCCGACTTCCGGCACCCGGCTTGCTCCTGAGTCCGCCAACCGATGACCAACCGAAGAGACTCTTCCGCGGCGCCCATCGACCGCGATCCCGCGGCCCGCGCCACCACGGCCGTAATGCGCCTCATGCGGATCCTCGAATGGGAGGAACGTCCCGGCGACTCCGAGATCGTGCGCGAGGCCCTGGAGGCGGAGGGCCGCACCTGCTGGATCCTGACGGTCTCCGAGCACGCGACCTTCGAGCGGGCGCTCGAGACGCACGAGTTCGACGTGATCGTGGTCGGCGGCCGGCCCGCCGGGCTGGCACCCGATTCCCTGATCCCGCTCGTTCACGACCGGCAGCCCTTGACGCCGGTGGTCGTCTTCACCTCCGGCCGAAGCGAGGAGCTCGCCGTCGAGGCGTTCCACGCGGGCGCCGTGGACTACGTCTCGAGGAACCGCGCGCTCGACCTGGCGCCGGCCCTCGCGCGCGCCGTGTCGTCCTCCCGCCGGCAGAGCCGGAACACGATCCCGACCAGCTAGGGGAGAGGCGGCGGGACGCCGGGAGGGTGCAAGCCCTCCGGGAATCGTCTAGCGTGCGCCCGATGGGCGCGTTCTCTCCCGCTCTCCGGCGATGGGCCTGCGGCGTCCTTCTCGCCGGGTATGCCGCACTTCTCTTTCATCACACCTCTTTCAGCGTCGGCGGATCCGACAGCTCCGGCTACCTGAACGCGGCCCGCCTGTTTTCCTCGGGTCGCGTGGCCGAGCCGATCCGCGGCCTCACGCGGCTCCGACTGCCGGACGATTACGGGCAGGTCTTCGTTCCGCTCGGGTACACGCCGACCGGGCGCCCCGGGCTCATGGTGCCCAGCTACCCGCCGGGGCTGGCGCTCCACATGGCGGTCGCGGCGCGCCTGGCCGGCTGGGGCCGGGCTCCGTTTCTCGTGCCTCCGCTCTCCGCCGTCGCATGCCTCGTCCTCTTCTGGCTGCTCGCCCGCGAGCTCCGGCTGCCGCGTTCCTTCGCGCTCGCCGGCTGCGCTCTGCTCGCGTTCTTCCCGACGTTCGTCTTCCAGGCGCTGCAGCCGATGAGCGACGTGCCCGCCACGGCCTGGGCGCTCGCCGCGGTCTTCGCCGCGTATCGGGCGCGGGCGCGGGGCGGCGTGGGCTGGGCGGCTCTTGCCGGAGCGGCGTTCGGGGTCGGCGTGCTCGTCCGGCCGACGAACGCGCTGCTGCTCCTGCCGCTTCTCTTCGCCCTGCCGGCGCGTCCGAAGGCGTGGCTCTCCTTCGTCGCCGGAGGACTTCCGGCCGCCGCGTTTCTCGGCGCGTACGACAACGCTCTCTTCGGCCGGCCGTGGAAGACGGGATATCGCACCACGCTCGCCGAAGGAATGGAGTGGGGGCACTTCCCGGAGCGGGCGCGGCACTACGGCTACTGGCTGGCGAGGCTCCTGACCCCGCTCGTTCCAATGGGCTGGCTCGCCGTGGCGGCGGATCGGCGCGCGCCGTTCCGGGACCGCGCCGTTCTCGTGTCCTGGTTCGGAGCATTCTTCCTCTTCTACTGTTTCTATGCGCCCTTCGAGGCCTGGTGGTACACGCGGTTCCTGCTGCCCGGCTTGCCCGCTCTCATCCTCGGAGCGCTCGTCGTCGCCCGCGACGCACTTCCCGCGAAGGGAGACGGGCGGATTCCCCGGGCGGCTGGCGTCGCGGGAGCCGCGCTCGTCGTCGCGGCTCTCGTCGTCGAGGTGAGCTTCGTGGAGAAGAACGCCGTCCACAAGTTCTACAAGTCGGAAAGGGTCTATCCGCGCGCCTGCGAGATGGCGCGCCGCCGCGTGCCGGGCAATGGAATCGTGGCGAGCATGCAGATGAGCGGCGCGCTCCATTACTACACGCCGCTGACGTACGCGATGCAGAACTGGCTGCTGCCCGAGCGCTTCGCTGCCCTGCGGACCGAGACGGAGAGCCGCGGCCTCCGGTGGTACGGGCTTCTCTCTCCGTTCGAGATGGAAGAGGTCCGAAAGAACCTCCCCGGCGACTGGCGGGAGATCGACCGCGCCGGGGACGTCGTCCTCTGGGAGCTGCCTCCGTCCTCCCCGCCCTGAGGGAGGGGTCCTCAGGCGTCGCCGGGCGCGTCGTCGCGCCGGGCGCCCACGAAGATCCGGAAGTCCGGCTCGATTTCGCCGGACTCGGTGAGACGCTGCTCCGCGGCGCAGAGCCTCGAGAGGAGCATGTCGTCCCAGGGATCACCCGCACGGAAGTTCGTGACGATCCCGAAGAGCAGAGGGTTCAGC
Source organism: Thermoanaerobaculia bacterium (assembly GCA_035457525.1). GTDB lineage: Bacteria > Acidobacteriota > Thermoanaerobaculia > UBA5066 > Gp7-AA6 > Gp7-AA6. The sequence continues at coordinate 5,050 of DATIBN010000131.1, forward strand.
AGGCCCCCGCCGTAGGCGTACTCCTTCTCGACCCGGAAGAATTTCCGCGCGAGCGGCAGAACGTCCTCGCTTCGCACTGCCTCGGTGGGATCGTCGATCACGAGCTGCTTCGCGTCGACGCGCTCCCGCTTTCGCAGCGTCCTCCCGACGATCGGATCCCAGCGCAACCGATCCGGCAGCACGCGCAGGTAGCGGTTGACGACCTCCATGTGGGCGTCCGAGTACTGGAAGCGGTTCGGGCCGACGTACTCGTTGAACACCAGCTTCCCGCCGCGCGCGAGCGCGCCGTGGATGCGGGTGTACAGCGGCTCGAGCCCCGTGATGTGGTGGAGCACGTCGTTCGCGATGACCGCGTCGAACGGGCCCGCCGGAAGCTCTTCGTTCTCGAGGTCCACGACCCGGTAGTCGATCGAGGAGGAGAACCCCTCCTCTTCCGCGGCCCGCCGGGCGCGGCTGACGGTCTCCGCCGCGAAGTCGCACGCCACGATCGACCGGAACCGGCCTCTCTGCGCGAGGGCCCGCTCGAGCCATCCCGAGCCGCAGCCGAGCACGAGCGCGCGGTCGAGCCGCGGCGCGAAGTGGGCGGCCTCGACCCAGGTCAGCCAGTCGCAGTTCGGGTCGCCGCTGACGAGCTCGTGGAGGTATCGGCGGACGACCGGCGACGACGTCCACACCAGGAGCTCGAGGTGGGCCGTGAACTTGCCGTCGTCCCAGCGGGTCTGGATCGCCACGCGGGCGCAGATATCACACTACGGCCGCCTCCTCCGGGCGAAGAGGGCCGCCGCCGCGGCGCCGACGAGGGAGACGAGCGAGACGACCGCTCCGGCGCGGGCGCCGGGCGGCGTGTACCTCAGGGAAACCCGGTGATCGCCTCTCGGCACGGTCAGGGCGAGGAAGGGGCCGTTCGCGCGGGTGACGGGGAGGAGTCGTCCGCTTTCGTCCCGCGCGCTCCACCCGCCGTCCTGCACCAGGCTCGCGACGAGGACGGCCTCCCGGACCGGTGCGTCCGCCCGGAACCGGACGGTGTTCGTCGTCTCCCGGTAGTCCGAGACTTTCGCGGCGTCCGGCTGGACGGGCGAGATTCTCGGCCGGACGTTTCCGTTCTCGAAGACGGTGCCGTCGGCCCCCGAGTAGACGGAGCGCCACCTCGGACCCGGCGCCGCGCGGCCGGGGGCGGCGACCAGGTACTTGACGTTGGCGAAGTCGAGCGCCGCGCAGTCCACGTTCGAAACGTGTTTGAAGAAAGCGGCCGGGTCGTACCCGCAGGCGCGGTCCAGCCACTCGACGTAATCGCGGCGCTCGATGGGATCGTGGATGCGGACGTCCTCGACACCCGCGAAGACGTTCGTACTGGGATAGATCACCGGCCCCTCGCCGAGGACCCGAAACGGCTTTTCCTGCCGCCCGAGGAATTCGACGAGCGGGGTCTGCGGATAGAAGTCGCTCCGCGGGCCCAGCCGGTACAGACGGCGCCCCTGCCAGAAGAGCTCCCCGGCCGCGAGGATTGCGAGAAAAACCGGGACCCCCCGAAACGCCGCGCGCGCCGCGGATCTCGAGAGGACGGCGCAGAGGAGGGCCGCCGCGACCAGGAACGTTGCAGCGACGGCGAGCTCCCGGCGCTGAGCAGCCACGGCGCCGACCGCCTCGTGGTCCGGCTGCAGCCTTGCGAGAAACGCTCCCGCGAGGACGAGGAGCACGCCGGCGGAGATCGCGAGCGCGATGCCGGCCCGCGCCCGCCCGTCCTCGACGTCCCGCGCCAGCCGATCCAGCTCGAATGCCGCGACGGAGCTGCCCGCGAGACCGACCCAGGCGAAGAACCGCAGCGGCAGCATCAGCCGGATTCCGGGGAGGAGGTAGAGGAGGTCGAACACCGGCCACAGGAGGATGGCCGTCGCGAGGCCGAGCGCGGCGAGAAGGAGAAGGACGAGTTCGCGCCGGGACCGCTTCGATCCCTTTCGAAAAACGAGCAGCGCCGCCGCCCACCCGACGAGGCCGATGTGGCCCATCGCCATTTCGGGGTACGAGCCCCCGGCGATCGGGAGCATCGGGGTCCCCATCGCGTCGCCGAGCGAATGGGGGAGGAGCGTGGTGAAGACTCCGAACGGCCACGCGGGGCCGTGCGGAGCGAGGCGCACGGGCAGCGCCTTCGCGAAGGCGAGCGCGTTGACGGCCCGGTTCGAGTCTCGTATGGCGAGAAGCTGGGGGACGAGCAGGAAGGCGGAGATCCCGACCGCGAGAGCGGCGGCGAGGCCGGCGCGGACGAGAACCGGGCCGGCCGGCTCGAGGTCACGCGTCGCGAGCCGCGTGACGAGCCACACGCCGGTGAAGAGGATGCCGAGCACGACGCTCTCCGGATGTCCCGCGAGGATCTGCAGCACGGCGACCAGCGTCAGCGCGGCGGTCGCTCGGCCGCGGACGGAGGGATCCCGCAGCCGCTCGATCGCGAAGAGCGCCCACGGCCAGAGCGCGATCACCGACGTGTGCGGGAAGAGCAGCCAGGGAACCATGGTGAACGAGAAGGCGAATACGACCGCCCCGAAGAGGGCCGCCCGCGGCCGCACGCCGAGCTCCGACAGCCAGAGCCACATGCCGACGAGCGCCGTGAAGAGCTTCACGGCGACCAGGACGTTGAAGGTCGCGACGAGGGGGAGAAGACCCATCAGGATCGTCAGGGGCGAGAACGCCGCGGACTGGCCGTTGGCCGCGAGCGGGGATCCGCAGGCGTTCCACCGGTTGCGCCATGGGATCGATCCCTCCTTCCACGCCATCCGGACCGCCTTCGCCCACGGCCCCATCTCAGTGGAGACGTCGTTCAGGTTGGGGTTGGTGGGAGCGGAGCGGGCGCCGGCGTTCCACGGCGGGAAGCTGCGGGCGTGGTCCACGGGGAAGATCGTCCGGGTGGTCATGAACGCGGGGAGGAGGAAGAGCACCGGGAGAACGAGGAAGGCGAGCAGGAAGCGGCGCGGCAGCGGCCGGTCGAGCCAGCGCGCCAGGACCGCCCACCCCGCTGCGATCGCCGCGAAGAGCAGGAGCGAGAGCGGGGCGGACACGCCTCGGATGATACGGTCCGGCGCCGGCTCCCGTTGGTTTACGCTCGTCCCGATGCGGGACGTTCCGTTCACACGGTCGCTGTCGGGCCGGCTCTGGCGGCGCCGCCAGTCGATGCGCGCCGACTGGGACCGGAGGGCGCGCGAGAACGCGCCGTTTTACGTCTGCACGACGGCGGCGGATTCCCCCGAGTCGTTCGCGGCGTCGGGGGAGCGCGACCTCGAGAGCCACGTCCTCGACGGACTCTCCGTCTCCCGCGGGTGGCGGGTGCTGGAGATCGGGTGCGGCGTCGGCCGCCTCGTGAAACCCCTCGCCGGCCGGGTCTCGCGGGTCGTGGGAGTGGACCTTTCCGAGGAGATGATCCGCCGGGCGCGCGAGTATTGCGCCGGACTTCCGAACGTCGAGCTCCTCCGGACCGACGGCCGCCTCGACTCGCTTCCCGACGCGTCCTTCGACTTCGTCTTCTCGCACATCGTCTTCCAGCACCTGCCGCGGAAGGCCTACGTCGAGGCGTACTTCCGGGACGCCTTTCGCCTTCTCGCGCCCGGCGGAGTTTTCCGCGTCCAGGTGGACGGCCGCTCCCGCCAGTTCTTCCGCCGCTGGGTCGCCGACTCCTGGTCCGGGGTCGTCTTCTCGGCCCGCGAGCTCTCGCGGCGGCTCGAGCGGTGCGGCTTCCGCGTCGTGGAGACGAGGGGAGCCGGGACCCAGTACCTGCGCGCGACCGCGGTCAAGCCGGGCTGACGGCTACCGCGCGTCGATCGCCTGGCGGTACTCCGCGAGCAGCTCCTTGCTGAACGGACGCTCGTGGCTGCGTCCCCTCGCCTGCGCGATGAGCACGTGGGGCAGGTCCGGCGAGTCGCCCGACTTCTCGTGACGCTCGAGGCCCTTGAGCTCCGGGACGTCGCTGTCTCCGTAGCGGTGCCAGGTGATCTCGGCGAAGCCCGCCGCGCGCAGGATTCCGGCGAGCGCCGGCTGGTTGTAGAGAAAGCGGTGCCCCCACCCGTGGAAGGCGCGGTTCAGCTGAAAACAGTCGGCGACGGCGTCCTCGTCGGCGGGCCAGCGGCCGTGACGGTAGTGCGTCAGGAACACCCAGTCGAGGTTGGGCGTGGAGATCCGCAGGATCCCGTCGGGTCCGAGCGCGCGCCGGCACTCGACGAGGCACGCCAGGCCCTCGTCCACGTCGAGGTGCTCCAGGAAGTGCTCGCCGTAGATGGCGGCGACGTCGTGAAACGGAAGGCCGTGCCGGACGTCCAGCACGCGATCGACGCCCGGGAGCTGCTGGACGTCGATGTTCACCCACCCCGGGATGGGCGACTGGCCGCATCCGAGGTGCAGGCGCACCGGCGCCTCACGCCGCTCGGGTTCGGGCCTTTTCGCGAAGAGAGACATTGCGTCGCGGTCTTACCACACGAGCGCGCGATGGGCTAGGATCGCGACAATCGTCGAGCGGAGGTCACCATGCGCCGGACTCTCACTGCCACCCTCTCCGGACTTCTCCTCTCCCTCCTGTCCGCCGCCGCTTTCGCGCAGACCACCGGGTCGATCGTCGGCACCGTCACCGACGACGCCGGTGCGCCTCTGCCCGGGGCGTCGGTCGAGGCGCGCGGGCCGTCGCTCCAGGGAACGAAAGTGGTGATCACCGCGACCGACGGCTCGTATCGAATCGCGCTCCTCCCACCCGGTTCCTACGCGGTCGCGGCGTCGCTTCCGCAGTTCGGACGCGCGGAGCAGACCGTTCAGGTGCTCCTGGACCGCAACGTGACGGCGGACTTCCGGCTGCGCGCGACGGCGCGCGAGGAAGTCGTCGTGTCGGGCGAGGTCCCGGTCGTGGACCCCACGACGCCGGCGATCGGAGCGAACATCAGCCAGCGGGCGATCCAGAACCTCCCCACCGGGCGTAACTACTCCTCGGTCGTTCAGGTCGTCCCCGGCGTCTCGACCGATGCGAGCAACAACAACATCGACCAGACCACGATCACGGTTTACGGCTCGTCCGGTGCGGAGAACGCATACCTGCTCGACGGCATCAACACGACGAACGTCGAGTACGGGCTCCAGGGCAAGGAGCTCAACTTCGAGTTCATCCAGGAAATCGACGTCAAGACCGGTGGGTACGAGGCCGAGTACGGCCGTTCCACGGGAGGGATCGTCAACGTCATCACCAAGTCGGGTGGCAACGAGTTTCACGGCGACCTCTTCGGGTACTACGACGACGACTCGCTCCAGGCCGACACGAAGAACGTCGGCGAGACGCTTCAGGGCGTGGCTCTCGGCTTCACGCGCGACGACTGGGGCGCGGATCTCGGCGGGTACATCCTGAAAGACCGCCTCTGGTTCTTCGGCGCCTATGACCGGGTGACCCGGAAAATCCAGAACGCGCTCACTGCCGGCCCGTTCGAAGGGGAAGAGGTCGAGTCGAAGAGCATCCGCAACCTGGGCTCCGGCAAGCTCACCTGGGGGTTCGCCAACGGCCATACGCTCGTCGCGTCACTCATCCAGGACCCCCGCACGGACAGCGGTGCGATCAACGACGCCAACCACACCTTGAACGGCGAGTTGTCGACGTTTCTCGGGCGGCAGGACTTCGGCGGCCGCGACTACTCGCTCCGGTGGGACGGTCTCGTCGGCGCGTCGCTCGCGATGTCTGCTCAGGGAGCCCGGCACACGGAGCGCAACTCGATCGGGCCGTCCACCGACGAAGGGGACACGGTCGAGTTCATCGACACGCGCAACGACAACTTCCAGACGGGCGGCTTCGGTCTGATCCAGAAGAAGAACTTCGAGCGCGACCACTTCCTCGCCAGCGCCACCGCGTTCTTTCTTCGGAACCACGAGTTCAAAGGGGGGATCGAGTACGAGAAGGACAGCGCGGACGTGGTGAAGCGCATGTCGGGAGGGCAGCAGGTCACGATCTTCGAGAACCCGACCAACGCGGCGCGACCGATCTACCAGCACTTCTACTGGACGATTCCGAACGCGACGACGTCTCCTTTCAACGCTCCTCTCTCGCAACTCGAGGCGAGCCCGGAGCACGAGATCTGGACGGCGTACCTTCAGGACCGCTGGACGGTCCTTCCGGAGCTGACCTTGAACCTCGGAGTCCGCTGGGACCGGCAGGAGATCATCGACGCGTCGGGAGTCACGCGCATCACCCTCGACGAGGACTTCGCGCCGCGCGTCGGTGTCGTGTGGAGTCCGGGGCGAGACAAGAAAACCAAGGTCTTCGGGTCCTACGGCCTCTACTACGAAGAGATCCCGATGGACCTCGTGATTCGTTCGTTTTCCTTCGAGCGCCAGCCCCGAGTCAACAACTTCGATCCGACGGGCATCGTGCCGGATCCGGAGGCCGACGCGATCCTCGACTCGTCGAGCGGCATCTTCGGGGGCTTCACGGAGCCGACCGACCCGGACCTCGAGAACCAGTACGTCCGCGAGATCCTCATCGGCGCGGAGCGCGAGGTCGTCCCCGACCTTGCCGTCGGAGTGAAATACATCTACCGCGACTACGGCCAGGTCATCGAAGACTTCCTCTGTGCCGACGACGGCACCTACTGCATCGGCAACCCGGGTGAGGGGATCATGCAGGAGGTCTTCACGCTGGACTATGCAACGACGTTTCCGGCGCCCGACCCCCAGCGAATTTTCCGGGGGGTCCAGCTGGACGTCTCCAAGCGATTCTCGAACAACTGGCAGGTGCTCGCTTCCTACCTCTGGTCGAAGCTGTCCGGCAACTACGACGGGGAGGTCGCACCCTTCACGAACGTCGGCCCGGACCCGAACATCTCCGCGGCGTACGACTACTACGACTTCTTCACCGACGGGCAGAACCGCGGCGAGATCACGAACCGCGGCCCGCTCTCGAACGACCGGCGCCATCAGTTCAAGATCTCCGGCGTCTACGTGACGCCGTTTCGCCTGTCCCTCGGCCTGTCGGCCTACTATCGGACGGGCACTCCCTTCACGCGTTACGGCTTCTCCGACGCGTACGGACGCTACGAGTTCTTCCTGACGCGACGAGGGGCCGAGGGCCGGACGCCCGACAACTACGAGGCGGACCTCCACGTCGGATACCCCTGGCGCATCGGTCCGATCACGATCAACCTTCTCGCCGACGTCTTCAACCTGCTGAACGCGCAGCGACCGGTTCTCGTCGACCAGCGCTACAACTTCGCCGAGTTCGCCGACGCCGACTACATCTGCGGTTCGAACAGCTCCGCCGAAGACGAGGGGAAGTGCAACGAGCGGTACGGCGGAGCGTTCCTGCGCCAGCCGCCGCGCTCGCTGCGACTCGGGTTGCGGGTCTCGTTCTGAGGCGCGGCCCGGGAGGGCCGCGCTAAGCGCCGAGCGCCGCGGAGAAGAACTCGCCGAGGGCTTCGGCGACGGCCCGGGGTCGCTCCATCGGGGTCAGGTGCCCCGCGCCCGGCACGGTCACGAGCCGGGCGCCCGGGATCGCGCCCGCCATCGCCTGCGAGTCCGCGGGCGGCGTCAGGACGTCCTCGCTCCCGACGACGACGAGCGTCGGCACCGTGATCTCGCCGAGGAACGAGGTCGAGTCGGGCCGCTCGCGCATCGCGACGAGATCCGCCTCGACCGTCTCCGGCTTCTGGCGGGAGATCATGCGCTGCACGCGCTCGAGGAGGTCGGGTCGTCCGACGGACTCCGGGGAGAGGAGTTTCGCGGGCATCGTTTCGACGACGGGCCGGACGCCGTTCTCGCGGACCGACGCGATGGTCTCGTCCCTTTTTGCACGGGCGAGCGGGTCGTCCGCCGACGCGCGCGTGTCGACGAGGGCCAGGCCACGGACCTTTTCGGGGCGTCGCTTCATGAGCTCGAGGGTGATGTAGCCCCCGAAGGAGAAGCCGGCGATACCGACGGGCGCCGGCAGACCGGCGAGGAGCGTCTCGAGGAAGTCCGCGTAGCCGGCGATCCCCGCCGGCGCGGCGACGTCCGTGTTGCCGCGACCCGGGAGGTCCGGTTTCAAGACCCGGAACTTCGGGGCGAGCGCCCGCGCCACTCCCGACCACATTGCGCCGTCCAGCGGGTAACCGTGAACCAGGATCACCGCGGGCCCCGCGCCGAGCTCCCGGATGTCGGCGGAGATCCCGTTCCAGTCGATTCTCACGTCGTCGACTCCTGTTGTCTCGTGCCCGCCGTGAATCTTATCCGGGTCGCAGACCGGCTGCGGCGATCTTGCGGGTCAGCGTCGGGACCGCGGCGGTATCCAGCTCGCCCGGTCGAAACCAGCGTGAGCCGTCCCCACGTCGGCCGTTCGCGACGGCGACGGGCCGGGCCCGGGCTCGAAAGACCGAGATGTCGAGGCGGCGGTTGACGACCGCATGACGGGCGCGGCCGATCGGGGGCGCCGGCGCGAGCTCGAGCCCGAGCTCCTCGATCCGTTTCGAGAGTCGGCGGCGGGCCTCGCCGGGCGACTGGCCTTCCGCCGACGGGAACTCCCAGAGGCCG
>DATIBN010000132.1:0-4552 GCA_035457525.1 Thermoanaerobaculia bacterium
CCACTTCCCCAGAAAGTAGCCGACGACGATCGAGAGCGGGAAGACGATGCCCGCGGCCGAGGCGCGGGCGACGACGGCGTAGAGGGGACGACTGCCTCTCCCTGCCGGAGAGGGTCGGGGTGAGGGGGGTGACGGCACCGACCCTACGGCGTCTTGATCACGCACGCCCGAAGCGCTTCGACCACGGGCTGCGGCGCCACTCCGACCAGGATCGTCATCGCCGCGCAGATCAGGACGGCGGTCGTCAGCGCGTACGAGCTCTTGAGCGGCGCTCCCTCCCCTTCCGTGAAGAACATCGCCGCGGCGATGCGGAAATAGTAGAAGAGAGAGACCGCCGACATCAGGACCGCGAGGACCGCGAGCCACGCGTAACCCGCCTTCATTGCGGACGTGAACAGGTAGTACTTCCCGATGAAGCCCGCGGTCGGGGGGATACCCGCGAGGGAAAGGAGAAAGATGAGCATCACCACGGCCGCCGTCATGTTCCGTTTCGCCAGGCCGTTGAAGTCCGACACCGACTCGGCGGCATAACCCTTCGTCTCGAGGAAGACGACGAGAGCGAAGACGCCGAAGTTCATGAACGTGTACGCGAGCAGGTAGATGAGGATTCCCCAGAGCCCGAACTCCGTGCGGAAGCCGAGGACGCCGAGCAGCGCGTAGCCGGCATGAGCGATGGACGAGTACGCCAGCATGCGCTTGACGTTCGATTGAAGGAGCGCCGCGACGTTGCCGACTACCATCGTGGCCGCCGCCACGATCGCGACGATCAAGCCCCAGTCCGCGTGAAATCGTGCGAAGGCGACGTAGAAAATCCGCGCCAGGACGGCATAGGCGGCCAACTTCGGACCGACCGAGAAGAACGCGGTCACCGGAGTCGGCGCCCCCTCGTACACGTCGGGGACCCAGACGTGAAAGGGAACCGCCGCGATCTTGAAGAGAAGGCCGGCGAGGATGAGGAGGATGCCGACGAGGAGCAGGTTCGACTTCTCCGCTCCCGCGAAGATCTTCGCGAGCTCGGGAATGCCCATTTCCCCGGTGACCCCGTACACGAGCGACAACCCATACAGCAGAACGCCGGAAGAGAACGCGCCGAGCACGAAGTACTTGAGCGCCGCCTCCGTGCTCTTGATTTCCGCCTTGAAGTAACCGGCGAGGACGTACGAGGAGAGAGCCATCAGCTCCAGCGCGACGTAGATCGAGACGAGGTTGTTTCCCGAGACCATGAACAGCATGCCGACGCCCGTGAACAGGAGCAGCGCGTAGTACTCGCCCCCCGGATACGGAGCGTTCCCCACGAAGCGGACCGACGCGAGCGCCGTCAGCACGATCGAAACGAGCATGAGCAGCTTGAAGAAGATCGCGAAGTTGTCGAGGACGAACATGCCGCCCAAGATGGGGACCTCGCGGCCGGGGTATCCCGAAAGGAATGCGACGAGGCCGATCGTGGCCGCGGTGGCGAGGACCGTCAGGTAGGCGAGGAACTCCTCCTTCGCCTTCCCGAAGAACACCGAGATCGACAGGATGAGGAGTCCCGACGCCGTCAGGAGCAGCTCGGGGGAGAGGAGCAGCCAGTCCGAGGCCGAGAACTTCACGGGAGCGCGGCTCCCGTCGCGGAGGGAGCGCGCCCGGAATTCCCGGGCTCTTCGCGCGCGAGCATGGGCTCGGTCGCCGTCTTCCCGCCGACCGCCTGGACGATCTTTTCGGAGGGAACCCGCAGAACGTCGAACATCGGCTTGGGGTAGAGCCCGATCCACAGCGCGAGCACGACGAGCGGGACGAGGGTCAGCTGCTCGCGCCCCGTCAGGTCGGGCAGGCTCGCGTTGGCCGGGTTCGTGATCTCGCCGAAGAAAACGCGCTGGTAGAGCCACAGGAGATACGCGGCTCCGAGAACGATCCCCGTGGCGGCGAAGAAGGCCCACCAGAAGCTCTTCGCGAAAGCGCCCTGGAGGATCGTGAACTCGCCGATGAAACCGTTCAGGAGCGGCAGGCCCATCGAGGACAGCGCCATGATGAGGAAGTAGGTCGCGTAGATCGGCATCTGCTTCGCGAGGCCGCCGTACTCCGAGATGAGGCGGGTGTGCCGGCGCTCGTAGATCATTCCGACGAGAAGGAAGAGTCCCCCGGTCGAGATCCCGTGGTTCACCATCTGGAGCATCGCTCCCTGGATCCCCGCCATGTTGAGCGCGAACACTCCGAGCATGACGAAGCCGAGGTGGGAAACCGACGAGTACGCGATCAGGCGCTTCATGTCCTTCTGAACGAGCGTGACCATCGCCCCGTAGACGATCCCGATGATCGAAAGGGTCACCATCACCCCCAGAACCCAGGGGGTCGTAATGGCGTCGGGGAACATCGGGAGCGAGAACCGGACGAAGCCGTACGTCCCCATCTTCAGGAGCACCGCCGCGAGGATCACGGAGCCGGCCGTCGGCGCCTCGGTATGGGCGTCGGGCAGCCACGTGTGGAACGGGAACATGGGCACCTTGATCGCGAAGCCGAGGAAGAACGCGAAGAAGAGCCAGATCTGCAGCTCGACCGGCATGCTCTGGGCGACGAGCGTCAGTTTCTCGATCGAGAACGTCGGCGAGTTGTTGAGCCCCTTGTAACCCAGGAATCCCGTCGTGTTGTAGAAGTACAGCGCGATGATGCCGAGCAGCATCAGCACCGACCCCGCGAGGGTGTAGAGAAAGAACTTGATCGCGGCGTAGAGCCGGCGGTCGCTCCCCCACACGCCGATCAGGAAGTACATCGGGACGAGCATGACTTCCCAGAACACGTAGAAGAGGAAGAGATCGAGCGAGCAGAACGTCCCGAGCATGAAGGTCTGCAGGAGGAGGAGCAGGACGTAGTACTCCTTCTGGCGATCGACGATCGCGGTATAGGAGCAGACGACCGCGATGATCCCCATGAGCGTGGTCAGAAGGACCAGGACGAGCGAGATGCCGTCGATCCCGAAGTGATAGTTCACCCCGAGCGACGGGATCCACGGGGCGATCTCGACGAACTGGTAGCCGGGGTGCGCCCGCTCGAAGAAGAACCAGAGAGGCAGCGACGCGACGAACCCGACGACCACCGTGAGCGTCGACAGGGTTCGGATCGCGCCGGTCTTCTCCTTCGGCAGGAGGAAGACGATCGCGAGCGCCCCGACGAGCGGGATGTACGTCACGATCGAGAGGATCGGGATCCAGATGCCCATCAGTTCCATTCAGCCCTCGACTCTCATCGGAAGATCAAATAAACGGCGACGAGGCAGAAGAGTCCTGCCCCCATCACCAGCGCGTAGTTCTGGACGTGACCGGTCTGGGCGCGGCGCGCGAGGCGCCACCCTCTCTCGAAGCCGTCGGCGACCCCGTTGACCGCACCGTCCACGACGTTCTTGTCGAACAGGTTCGTGAGCCACGAGGCGCCGCGGGTCGCGGCGGCGGTTCCGTTCGGGATCAGATCGACGACGGTGGCGTCCACCTCCCAGAGGAACCGGCCGCCCCCCTTGGCCAGGCCCTCGACGAACACGGCATCGTAGAACTCGTCCACGGAGTACTTGTTCGCCACGAGACGGTCGAGGCGCGGAAAACGCGCGGCGATCGTGGCGGGGATGCGGCCCTCCCCCTTCGCGTACCAGAGCCAGGCGAGCAGGAGTCCGACCATCGCCGCGCCCACGGACGCGGCCATGAGCGCGATCTCGAGCGAGACCGCCGGGTGATGCTCGGCGGCGTGCTCCCCGGCGAGCGCCGGGATCACGGGAGACAGGAAGGCGCCGATCCGGTTGCCGCCGTGGAGGATCGGGATTCCGATCCATCCTCCGACGATCGAGAGGAAAGCGAGGATCACGAGCGGAACGGTCATCGACTTCGGTGACTCGTGGACGTGCGCCTCCTGCTCGGGCGTGCCGCGGAAGCGCCCGTAGAAGGCGAGCGAGACGAGGCGGAACATGTAGAACGCGGTCAGGCCGGCCGTGAACAGCGCGGCGCTCCAGAGCAGCCGCGGCAGCCACGGCGCCTGCGGGAACCGGGCTTCGAACACCGCGGCGAGGATCGCGTCCTTCGAGAAGAAACCGGCGAGGAGAGGCACGCCCGCGATGGCGAGGGTCGCGATGAGGAAAGTCACGTACGTGATCGGGATGCGGCGAGCGAGGCCGCCCATCCGGCGCAGGTCCTGCTCGCCGGCGAGGGCGTGGATGACCGATCCGGACCCGAGGAATAGGCAGGCCTTGAAGAACGCGTGGGTCAGAACGTGGAACATGCCGGCAGCAAACGCCCCGACACCGCAGGCGAGGAACATGTAGCCGAGCTGGGAGACCGTCGAGTACGCGAGCACCTTCTTGATGTCGTTCTGGACGACGCCGATCGTCGCCGCGAAGAGCGCGGTGAAGCCTCCCACGACCGCGACGACGAGAAGAGCGTCGGGCGAGAGGCGGAAGAGCACATTGCATCGGGCGACCATGTAGACGCCGGCGGTCACCATGGTCGCCGCATGGATCAGGGCGGACACGGGCGTCGGTCCCGCCATCGCGTCCGGCAGCCACACGTGGAGAGGTACCTGGGCCGACTTCCCG
>DATIBN010000133.1:0-8887 GCA_035457525.1 Thermoanaerobaculia bacterium
CGGATCTGGCGGCTTTGCGCATCCGGCGCGAGCCCGAGAAAACGCGCGGCCCGAAGGGCTGGATCCTGGGCGGCGCGGTCCTCGTCGTGGCGATCGGCGTGGCGGCCTGGTTCCTCGCCGGGCGCTCCCTGCGGCCGCGGGCCGTCGAGGTCGTGACAGCGTCACTCCTGACGGAAGGCCAGGCGACGACGGTCTTGACGGCGACCGGGTACGTGGAAGCGGAGCGGAAGGCGGACCTGTCGCCCAAGATCACCTCGCGCATCACGGAGCTGAACGTCACGGAAGGAACCCGGGTCAAGAAAGGCGACGTCATCGCGCGCCTCGACCACACCGACCTCGACGCGCAGCTCGCGGAGAAACGGGCGGGGTGGGTGAACGCCCGGGCCGAGCTCGCCCGGCAGCGGTCGCTCCACGACGAGGGCCTCGCGCCGAAGTCGGCACTCGACGCGGCCGTGGCGGCCGAGGCGACGACGCGGGCCGCCGTTGCCTACGTCGAGGCCCTCCTCGACTACACGGTGATCCGGGCGCCGTTCTCGGGAGTGATCACCGCGAAGCGGGCCTTCGTCGGCGAGGCGGTTTCTCCGTTCGGGTCCTCGCCTTCGGGCGGCGGATCCGGCGGCGCCATCGCGACCATCGTCGAGTTCTCGTCGCTCTACGTGGGCGCCGACGTCAACGAGGCGAACCTCTCGAAGCTCGGACCGAACCAGCCCGCCGAGATCTCTCTCGACGCCGCGCCGGACAAGACGTATCACGGCTTCCTGCGACAGATCGTGCCGGCAGCCGATCGCCAGAAGGCCACGGTGCGGGTGAAGGTGGCGTTCGTCGACGCCGACGACAAAATCCTCCCGGACCTCTCGGCTCGGGTTTCGTTCACGGCAGAGCCCACGCAGGGAAAGACGGGCCGCTCGCGCGTCATGGTCCCCGCGGCGGCGATCCGGTCGGTCGATGGCAAGACCGGCGTCTTCCGGATCGTCGAGGGCCGGGCGCGCTTTCAGCCGGTGAAGACGGGCCCGTCGGCCGACGGGCAGGTCGAAGTCCTCGAAGGCCTCGCGGGGGGCGAGCGTCTCATTTCGTCCTCGTCGGGAGAGATCCGCGAGGGAGACAAGGTCCGGATCGAAGGGGAGAAGTCTTGAGCGCCACGGGAGCGACGGGAGGGAGAGACATGACCGACATCATCGTGCTCGACCAGGTCGAGAAGGTCTATCACCGGGACGCGCTCGAGATCCCGGTGCTGAAGGGCATCAACCTGAAGGTTCCGCAGGGCGAGTACCTCGCCCTCATGGGGCCCTCCGGCTCCGGGAAGACGACGCTCCTGAACCTGATCGCGGGCATCGATCAGCCGACGAACGGTCGCGTGCTCGTCGGCGGCGTGGACATCTCGACCGTCTCCCAGACGGAGCTCGCTCGCTGGCGCTCCCAGACGATCGGCTTCATCTTCCAGCTCTACAACCTCATTCCGGTGCTCACCGCTTTCGAGAACGTCGAGCTGCCGCTCCTCCTGACGAAGCTCTCCCGGGCCGAACGGCGCAAGCACGTCGAGACGGCCCTCTCGATCGTGGGCCTCTCGGACCGGGTGGACCACTATCCGCGGCAGCTCTCCGGCGGGCAGGAGCAGCGCGTCGCGATCGCCCGCGCAATCGTCTCGGATCCCGCAATACTCGTGGCGGACGAGCCGACCGGGGATCTCGACGCGAAGTCCGCCGAGGAGATCCTCATGCTGCTGAAGCGGCTGAACGAGGAGTTCGGAAAGACCATCGTCATGGTCACGCACGATCCGAAGGCCGCGGCACGCGCGCACCGGATGATTCACCTCGACAAGGGCGTTCTCGAGTCCGACGAGCTGACCGAGACCGGCCATCTGCGGCGGATGTGAGGGTGAAGCCATGAAGTACTTCCGGCTGATCTGGAAGAACGTCTTCCGAAAGAAGACGCGGACGGCGCTGACGACCGCTTCGATCATTCTCGTGCTCGTGCTCATCGTCATTCTGACGGGGCTCCTCCAGGCCATGCAGGCCGACCCGTCCGGAGGCCGCGGGGCCAACCGTCTCGTGGTCCAGCATGCGACCGGACTCGGCAACTTTCTCCCGCTCTCGCAGCGCCAGCGGATCGAGCAAATTCCGGGCGTCGTCGCCGTCTCCCCCCAGACGTGGTTCGGCGGGGTTTACAAGGACGACAAGCCCGAGAACTGGATCGGCCAGCTTTCGGCGGACCCCGAGATCTTCTTCGACAAGGTGTTCGACGACGCGACGATCGACCCAGCGGTCAAGGCCGAGTGGAAGGCGACTCGCAACGGCTTCGTCGCGGGGCAGAAGATCGCCGACAAGTTCAAGTGGAAGAAGGGGGAGCACATCATCCTGAAGGGAACTTACATTCCCATCAACGCCGAGCTCGTCTACGTCGGCCCGTTCAACGCCGGTGACGAGACGAACATCTTCTTCCACAACGAGTACCTGAACCAGGCGGACTGGTTCGGGGCGAACCGGGTGACGGGGATCTACTACCTCAAGGTGGACAGCGGCGAGAACGTTCCCCGGGTCGCCGCGACGATCGACAAGATGTTCGAGAACAGCGACGCGCCCACGAAGACGCTGACGGAAAAGCAGTTCCAGCTGCAGTTCATGGAGATGATGGGCAACGTGAAGTTCCTCATCAACGGCATTTCGCTGATCATCCTGTTCGCCGTGACGCTGATCGTCGCGAATACCGTCGCGATGGCCGCGCGCGAGCGCGTGACGGAGATCGCTGTGATGCGTACCCTCGGATTCGGCCGCGGTCACATCCTCGGATTCATTCTCTCGGAGTCGGTCTTGATGTCCCTTCTCGGCGGTCTCGTCGGGGTATTGCTCGCGAAGTTCGTCTTCATCCCGCTCCTGCTCGCGGTTGGGAACAAGACGTCGGTTTCGATCTGGCTGACGAACTTCCGGGTCTCGCCTCAGACCCTGGCAATGGCCTTCGGGATTTCGGTCGGCGTCGGAATCCTCGCGGGTTTCGTACCGGCCATCCGGTCCTCGCGCTTGAAGATCGTCGACGGCCTGCGGCAGGTGGTGTAGCCATGGCCATTCCCCTCAAGTACAACTTCCGGAACCTCATCAACCGGAAGACGTCGACCGGGATGACGGCGTTCGTCATCGGCCTCGTCGTCGCGGTGTTTCTGTGCGTTCTGGCCCTGGTGCAGGGCGTGACACGCACCCTTTCCGTGACCGCCTCGGACCGGAACGTGCTGACGATGCGCGTCGGCGCGCAGTCCGAGATGCAGAGCGTCATCACGCGCGACCAGGCCGACCAGATCCAGGCCCTCTCGGGCATCGAGCGGAATGGGGCGGGGAAGCCCTACGTTTCGCCGGAGCTCCTCACGCTCATCAACGTTCCGCGCTCGGACGGCAAGTCGAGCTCGAACGTCCAGGTTCGCGGCATGGCGCCGATCGGAGTCGAGATCCGTCCGGCGGCCAGGATCGTCGAGGGGCGGATGTTCACGCCGGCCACGAACGAAGTGATCGTCTCCCGGAACCTGTCGAAGCGCTTCGCCGGAATGAAGGTGGGCGACACGATCAAGTCCGGAAGCTTCCGGTGGCTCGTTGTCGGCCTGTTCGCCGCCGAGGGAAGCGCCTACGAGTCGGAGATCTGGACCGACGTGACGGACCTGCAGCAGCAGACCAAGCGCAACATCTTTTCCTCGGTCTTCGTGCGAACGTCGGACGCCGATGCGGCCAGCCGGTACATCGCGACCGTCAAGGGGGACCAACGGTTGAAGCTGGAGGGGAAGACGGAGCGCAAGTACTACGACGAGCAGATGATCACGGGCGCGCCGATCAAGGCGCTCGCCTTCATCGTCGGCATCTTCACCGCGATCGGCGCCGCCTTCGGGGCGATGAACACGATGTACGCACAGGTTTCGGCGCGCACAAAGGAGATCGGGACCCTGCGCGCAATCGGGTTCTCGCGTCGGTCTATCCTCGTATCGTTCGTGATCGAGGCCCTGATGCTGTGCCTGGCGGGCGGCATCCTCGGCGTCTTCCTGACGTTCCTGACCTTCAAGCTCTTCCTCACGCAGCCGACGGGCACCATGAACTTCCGCACGTTTTCGGAGGTGCTGTTCAACTTCCGCCTGACGCCCCAGCTCATCGCCGGCGGCCTCGCGTTCGCGCTGGCCATGGGCATCCTCGGAGGGTTTTTCCCGGCCTTCCGTGCGGCGCGCTTGAAGATCACGACGGCCTTGCGAGAGATATAGTTATAGATATCGGATTGATAGCTTAATATATATCGTAAGGATATACTTCCCGGCATGAATGCCGGGAACATCCTCCAATACGTCCGCAGGAAAGCCGGGCTCTCTCAGCGCGAGCTCGGGCGTCGCGGCGGGGTCACACAGGCTTCCATCGCCCGCATCGAGACGGGCCAGACGTCTCCACGCTTCGATACCCTCGATCGTCTCCTCTCGGTCTGCGGATTCGAGCTCGAGCCCATTCCGAAACGCGGCCTCGGCATCGACAAGACGATCATGGAGGAGTTGATCCGGCTGACGCCGTCGGAACGCGCCCACGAAGCTGCCGAGGAGGCCCGGGCACTGGAGAATCTGCCCCGGCTTCGATGATGTTCGATCCGGTCGGCATGCTCAAAACGCTCGACCGCCACGGTGTGCGGTACGTCGTGATTGGCGGATTCGCCGGAAGATTCTGGGGATCGAACTCGATCACGAACGACCTCGACATCTGTTATGCACGCGACCGGAAGAATTTCCGCGCACTCGCGCTGGCGCTGCAGGAGCTCGGTGCCCGGTTGAGAGGCGCTCCTCCGGACGTTCCGTTCCTCCTCGACGCGAAGACCCTCGAGATGGGCGACCATTTCACGTTCCAAACGAAGCTCGGCGCTCTCGACTGCCTCGGCACTCCGCTCGCTTCCGGTGGCTATCCCGACCTCATCCAGGGCGCGACCCGGATGAACGTGGATGGAGTCGAAGTGCCCGTGGCTGCGCTGGAGGACGTGATGAGACTGAAGCGGGCCGCGGGACGGCCGAAGGACCGGGCGGAGCTCGAAATCCTCGCGGCGCTGATGGAAGCCCGGGCTCGACGGCGAACCGACTAGGCCCCGAAAGGCTCGACGCGCCGCCGGCCCGACTCGTCCCCGACGATCGTTCCCCACGGCACGTCGCGGTCGTGCTCGAAGACGCAGAGCCACTTCTCCGCGACCGCGCGGGCGATGAGCTTTCTCTTGTTCTCGATCAGGTCCACCGGATACAGGTCGTACGCCATGATCCAGGGGATCGGCACGTGCGCCGTCGTCGGCAGCGCGTCCGCGAAGTAGAAGGCGATTTTTCCCTCCGACTCGATCCGGATCGCCTGCATCCCGGCGTTGTGCCCGCGCACCGGAACGGCCGTCAGACCCGGCCGGATCTCCGCCTCTCCCGAAACGGTCGCGAGACGCCCCTCCGCGGCCCAGGGCTCCCAGTCGTCCGGCCGGTACGACGCGCGGTCGCGCTCGTGCGGGGCCCTCGCGTGCGCCAGCTCGTCGGCCTGCACGTAGAGGGTGGCGTTCGGAAACGTCGGGACGGGGCGCCCGTCCTCGATCCGCGTGGCGCCGCCCGCGTGATCGAAGTGAAGGTGCGACAGGACGAGAGCGTCGACGTCCGCGGGCCGGACGCCGAGGTCCTCCAGGCTCCGTTCGATCGTCGTCCGTTCGTCGATGGCGTAGATGTCGCGCTCTTTCGCGCCCCACTTCGCTCCGAGGCCACTCTCGATCAGGGCAGTGAAGTCCGTTCCCCGCACGAGGAGACAGTTGGTCGCGAGCGGGACCCGGTTGCGTTCGTCGGCCGGGAGCTTCCTCTCCCAGAGCGTCTTCGGCACGACGCCGAACATGGCGCCCCCGTCCAGGCGGAAGTCGGGTCCGCGGACGACGTCGAGGCGGAGGGCGCCGAGGTGCACGCGCAGATCTTGTCATTCCGAGAACCGAAGAGGAATGTCATCCTGAGGAGCGTAGCGACGAAGGATCTCTCGCTCGAAAAGGGAGAGATCCTTCGCTTCGCTCAGGATGACGGTGGGTGCATGTGAAGCTCCACTTCTACGGTACGAAGGGATACGTCGAGGAGTCGTCTCCGGCGCACTCCGGCCACGCGGCCTTCACGATCGAGTCGGACGGGTTCCGGCTCCTCTGTGACTTCGGCGAGAATCGCAAGGGGATGCTCGCCGCGATCCGGCCCGACGCGGTCTTCGTCTCGCACGGGCACCCGGACCACTGCTGGGGGCTCGAGGAGGGGACGAGGGCGCCGGTCTACGCCTCGGAGATCACCCACTCGCTCATCGCGAAGTTCCCGGTCGGCGAGCGGGTCGTGCTCGAGCCGGGGCGGCGCATCCGGGTCGGCCCGTTCCGGCTGACGGCGTATCCCGTCGTCCACTCGGTGCGATGCCCGTGCGTCGCGGCTCGCCTGGAGATCTCGGGCCGGGTTCTCGTGTACTCCGGAGACATCGTCGCGTTCGAACGCCCCGAGGAGGCGCTCGCCGACGCGGAAATCTACGTGGGTGACGGCTCGACCCTGAAAGGCTCGCTCGTGCGGCGCCATCCGAACGGCGCGCTCCTGGGACACACGACCGTGCGGGCGCAGCTCGGCTGGCTCTCCCGGCACGGCGTGCCGCGCGCGGTTTTCTCTCACTTCGGCAAGGGGCCGATCGAGATGGGGGAAGAGGAGCTCCGCCGGGCGCTCGAGGAACTGGCGTCCGAGCGGGCGCCGGAATGCGAGGTCACCGCGGCGCGCGACGGGCTGGCGCTGGACCTCTAAGTCTGCCGTGCCTGTCGCAACGAAGAGGGGTCAGGCTGAAGCCTGACCCCGCATTCTTTATGCCTGACCCCGCAACTTTCTAAAGCCTGACCCCACGCCTCAGAGCCTGACCCGGCGTTTCGTCCTTACTGGGGCGATGCCGTGCTCGCCGCCGCACCCGAGGTCGAGATTGCCGGCGCTCCGACACCGACCGTCAGACCCGTGGCCGGTGCCGCGACGGCCGAGCGGCCGACTCCGGCCCCCGTCGCGGGAGCCGTGACCGGAACCGAGGAGTCTCGCGGCGTGCCTGCCCGGGTCGTGCCGCTCTGCGTGAACGGCGGAACCGTCGCGACCGGGAAGCCGTCGGGCCCGATCGGCTGGATGCCGGCCTGCGGCCCGTTGGTGATCGGCTGCGGGAATCCGTTCGGACCGATCGGGTTGGTCCCGCTCTGCGGAGCGGCTGTGCCGCTGAAGACCGGGAACCCGTTGGGGCCGATCGCGGTCGCTCCCGTCGCCCCGGCCACCGTTCCGAGGGCGAGGCCGCCCGGGGCCGACGCCGTGTCGCGCGGCAGATCACCCGCGAATACCTGGCGCTCGATCGCCGCCGCGAGCGGGTTGGCCGAGGGTCCGATGGAAGCCGGCGCCGCCGGAGCGACGACGACCGCGTCGGCGAGGGTGATCGCCGTCGTCGAGGTCTTCGCGCCCGTCTTCCCGATCACGACGATCTGACCCGGTGCGAGACCCATGCGGGCGTCGGAGCTCACGATGACCGCGGACGACACGACGGATCCGGCCTTCGCCGCTTTCACCTTCGCCGCGGCCTTCGAAAGCGCGGACGTTTCGAGCGCCTTGGCCGGCTTCTGCGCGAGGAGGGCGGGGACCTTCTGGCCCGACGGCAGGACGAGGATTTCCTTGCCGTTGCTGGTCAGGGTCGAAACGAGCTTCACCGACGCGAGATCGGTCAGCACGGTCCTTGCCTTCGCCGACGAGGTCGAGTCGACGAGGCTCGACTGCGCGCTCGCCGAAGCCGCGACGAGACCGCACGTCAGGATCGAACCGAAAATGGTCTTGAGTTTCATGACTTTCTCCCGGTATGGACGCAACACCTCATATCCGGGGGAACGTCTTTGCAGGAATCGTTCCGACGAGAAGTCCTTGCAGCTGAGAAAGTTGAAAGCTCATCCGGAGGCGGACCTTGCGCGTCCGCGCAGTGAGGCTTCGAAACGGGAAGTCGGCTAGGTGGTGAGGGTCGTGCGCGCCGTGACGGGGACGGCCGGCGGCGACGGGAACGCGGGCTCCCGCGAGGGCTCCGAAACGGGAACGACCGCGCGCCGCGCCTCCCGCGTGCGTTTCACGAGGGCGAGCAGGCCGCCGGCCATCATCACGTAGAACCCGCCCCACACGAGGTTGATGAGCGGTTTTCTCGTCACTTCCAGGGAGAGCGACTCGCGCGTCGCCGCCTGGAACTCGGAGGCGCGATCCTTGGAGATTCCCCGCAGCCGAAGGACGACGGCGCCGTCGGACGGGGAGACGGCGACGACCCTCATGAGGGCTCCGGCCACGCCCGGCACTTCGACCTCGGGCGACTCCGGCTCCGCCCCGTCGAGGCGGTAGACGAAGCGCACGGTCGCGTCGTGCTTCGAGCCGTCCGGCGGCGTGATCGTCAGGTCGGTCAACACCAGGACTTCATTGCCCCCCTGCATCATCGACGAGCGGTCGGCGTTGAACTCCCGGAACGTGAACCCGGTCCCCTCGATACTCTGCGTCGTGCCCCGGGTCAGCTGAACGTCGCGCCCGACCTTCTCCGGCTGACCCGGGTCGTACTGCTGCGGGGAAAGGTAATAGTCCAGGATCGTGGTCCTCCGGATCGCGGGGTTCGCCATCAGCTGACCGGTCTTGGAGTTCACGTACATCTTCGGATACGCGTAGGCGGTCTTTCCGCCGGCGGTCTCGACCCGGACTTCCATCGCCTGCTTCCGCGTGGCGGAGCCCGGGACGACACGGAGGAAAGTGAGCGTCTTGTCGCCGACCTTCGTCGGCTCGTTCTTGATGAGCGTCAGACGCTCCGTGCGCGCGTACACGCCGGAAACGACGATCCCGGCCAGCATGATGCCCACGCCGACATGGGCGAGGTATCCG
>DATIBN010000134.1:0-2523 GCA_035457525.1 Thermoanaerobaculia bacterium
CGACTGGAAATGCCGGCACGGGCCTAGACACATTTTCGGGGCGCCGGACCGCGGCGCCCCGCTTTCAGATCTTCACGAACACGCGGCGGCGATAGAGGAGCCCGAACACCAAGAGCCATACGCCGAGGTACGCCAGCGCGAAGAGGAGCGAACCGAGCCTCGGGTCCGCGAACCGGTCGAATACCGTCCGGTAGATCGTCGCGTAGAGCGACCGCGGTTTTCCCTCCGGGCCCGCCACCTTGACCCCCAGCAACAGGATCGTTCCCAGCGTCGAGGCGACGAACGCGGCGATGGCGTTGCGCCCCAGCCACTCGAACGGCCGCGCCCACGCCTTCCACCCCTTGACGTCCACGATCCAGAGGCAGAGCGCGAGGAAGATCGCGGCGAGTCCGCTCATGAAGAGCGAGTAAGACGACGTCCACAGGTTCTTGTTGATCGGGAAGACGCGGCCCCAGAGCGCTCCCAGGGCGAGCGCGATCGCCCCTCCAGCGACGAGCCCCGCAATCTTGCGCGTCACGAGCGGAGAGACGAGCCACTCCCCGGCGAGCGCACCCAGGAGAGTCGTCGCCACGGCGGGGATCGTCGACAACGGCCCCTCCGGATCCCAGCCCGGCTTCCATGTGTGCGAGCCGAGCACGAGGCGGTCCACTTGTGAGGCGAGGTTGGTCTCCCTCTCGTACCCGCTCGGCGCCATCAGGGCCCAGAACCCGAGGAGGAGAGCGAACGCAACCACGAGCACGCCACGCCGGCCGAGGAAGAGAAACAGGAACGACGCGACCAGGTACACGACGCCGATCCGCTGGAGCACTCCGGGAATCCGGAGGTGCTCGCGGTGGAAAACGAAGAGCGACAGGACGTTCAGCGCCAGGCCGATGAGGAAGATGATCGCGCCGCGCCGGAGAGAGTGGACGAAGAGCCCTCTCCGGCTCGCGCCCTGAGACCGGCGGCGGTCGAACGAGATGGCCATCGAGACGCCGACGATGAACAGGAAGAACGGGAAGATCGTGTCGGTGAAAGTCCAGCCGTGCCACTCGGCGTGGAGAAGCGGCGGGTAGACGTGCGCCCACGTACCGGGCGTGTTGACGACGATCATCCCGGCGATCGTCAGACCGCGGAAGACGTCGAGCGCGAGGAGACGGGAAGGCGGGGTCAGGTCTCCACTTGCCACTTTGCCTTGCAAAGTGGCAAGGGCACTTGCGCTCATCGACCCGTCGGGCGTCCCGTGAATACCTGACCCCACCTGCCCGCAAGACCATCGGGCTCTTTCCCGGCCGTGAGCCGGCCGACGACTTCCATCTTCTCCAGATCGATGACCGATACGACGTCGGCGTTCGTAGATGCGACCCAGGCTCGTTTCCCGTCCGGCGCGATCAGGAGACCGACCGGGACCGGGCTCTTGCCGAACCGATCCGAAAACACCCTGGCCTCGCTGCCGGGAACCGCCTCTCGATCGAGCCGGATTCGCTTCACTTCCTTGCGCGTGACGACGTCGAACACGGCGACATCCCCGGACTGCGCGCAGGAGACGAGGGCGCGCTTTCCGTCGGGCGTGATCTTCACGCGGATCGGAAACTTCGCCGCGGGAAGGTTCGCCACGACTTCGAGCGTCTTCGCGTCCACGATGGAGACCGTATTCGCCTCGCGGTTGGTGACCCAGACCTCGTGGCCGTCCGGCGTGACGTCGATGCCTTCGGCTCCCGCGCCGGTCGCCTTGTCTCTGGCGACCTTCGCACCGGCGAGATCCGCAAACGAGACCGTCCCGGAACCGATGCTCGCGACATATGCGGCCTTGCCGTCTCGCGGCGCGACAACCATGTGGGAGACCTCGCGTCCCGTGGGAATCCGCGTGACGACCTTGCGCGCCGCCGGATCCACCAGGAGGAGCTCCTTGGTTCCTTCCGCGGTCACGAGCAGCCGGCCGTCGGCGAGCGCTTCCAGGCCGTGCGGGCGGGTTCCGGCGCCGAGCTCGATGGTTCCGACCGCGACTCCGCGGTCGACGTCGACCAGTGTCACGGTGTGTCCGGGCTCTCCCGCTTTTCCGTAGTCCGACACGGCCGCGGTTTTTCCGTCCGCCAGCACCTCGACCTCGTGCGGACCTCTTCCCACGGTCACGGTGGCCCGTCGTGCTCCGGTCTTCGCGTCGAGGATCGTCACCGTGTCGTCGGACTTGTTCACGACGACCAGGAGGTCCGGTGACGGCGCCGCGCCCGCGACAACAAACGCGAGAAAGAACGCAGCAGCGATGTTCATGGTCACCCCTTCAATAGGACGAGCTCGCGGGGCCGCACCGAAAGGTTCGCGGGATCTCTTTCCCGGACGCCGTAGTCGTCTTCGATCCGCACGCCGAACTTCCCGGGCAGATAGATGCCCGGCTCGACCGTTACGACGTTGCCGGCGACGAGCGGCTTCCGGTTGCCCTTGACGAGGTACGGGTGCTCGTGGCCGTCCATCCCGAGCCCGTGGCCCAGCCGGTGCGTGAACCAGGCGCCGTAGCCGACGTCCTCGATGACCTTCCGCGCGGCG
>DATIBN010000135.1:0-12108 GCA_035457525.1 Thermoanaerobaculia bacterium
GGAAGCAGTCCACCGCTTCTTCCTCCCGTCCGAGGGTCGAGTACGCCAGTCCCTGAGCCCCGATGGTCCGCGCCGCCATGTCCTCCAGGCCCCGTTCTTCGAAGGTGACGTGCGCGCGTCGCGCGAGCAACAGCGCGGCGGCTCCGCCCGGAATCGAGTCCTCCGAACGAGCCCCCCTCCGCTCCGGAGCAGATGGTCCCTCTCGTCGTTCTCCGGGCGCAGGCGCATCTTCTGATCGCGATGGCGTGCCTGTGGACCAAGGACTACGGGCGCGGACGGGCGAACCTCGTGGCCGCCTATCGCTGCTTCGCCCGCGGAGGCGGAGACGAGACGAGCCTGGCCCACGTGGAGCTGGTCGAGGCGCAGCGGCGCGCTTTCGTGCACGAGGGCGCCGCCGCGCGCCTGCTCGCCCGGCGCGCGCACGCCACCTTCGAAGAACGGGGCCTGGAGGACATGGCGGCGCGGGCCATCGGGGCTCAGGGACTGGCGTACTCCACCCTCGGACGGGAGGAAGAAGCGGTGGACTGCTTCCGTCGGGCCCTGCCGATCTACGAGCGGCACGAGCTCTGGAGCAACTTCGTCGGCTGCTTGAACAGCATCGCGACGTCGTTGACGAGCCTCGGACGTGTCGACGAGGCGCGGCGCGAGTATGCCCGGGCGCTCAAGCGCTTTTCCCACGAAAGACATCGTCACTGGCTCGGATACATTCGGACCGGCCTCGCCGAGACGCTGTTCGCCGCCGGCCGTTACTCGCAGGCGGCCGCCTCTTCGGCCCGCGCCGCCCAGGTTTTCCGGGACGCCGGCATGCGGGCGAACGCCTATATCGCGACCCTGCTCGAGATCGAGAGCCGGGCACGGTCCGGCGAGCTCGACCGGGCAAGACGCCGGCTGGAACTTCTCGAGACCGAGATCTCACGCGACACGGCGCTCGACCGGGCCGTGTTCCGTGACATCGCCGATGCGCTCTCCGGCCGGAACCCGGACCTCGAAAGAGTCGCCGAGCTCCGCCTCCAGGCGGAGGATCTCGTGCGTCGGAATGTCCGCGAGAGGACCGGCTAGACAGATTTTTTTCTCCGTTTCTTCCGGCTGTCCCAATCCCGTCGTCTCCTCCTCACTTCACCTTTAAAGCAATAGGCGGAACGGAGCGCTCCA
Source organism: Thermoanaerobaculia bacterium (assembly GCA_035457525.1). Classification (GTDB taxonomy): domain Bacteria; phylum Acidobacteriota; class Thermoanaerobaculia; order UBA5066; family Gp7-AA6; genus Gp7-AA6. Next base: position 1,153 of record DATIBN010000135.1, read on the forward strand.
CAACCCGCCTCTAACCCGGCGCCGACGCGCCGGCAAGGAGGTTCGTGTGAGCGGTCTGCACGGTCCCATTCCGAGCTGAGTGGTCGAGAGTCGGCGGAAGGCGATCGGGGAAAAGACGATGGCAGCTGGACTCCTCGATCGCCTTCTGCCAGATGAGAACCGGCTGGGGCTTCCCGCCAGCGTTCAGCGGCGCAAGGTGGTGGGCGACCCGGCGCTTCAGGCGCGCCTGGCTGTAAACACCGCAACGATGCCGGACAGAATCGTGCCGGCACCGAGCGCTCCGACAATCCCCGGCATTGGATCGGATAGCGCATGCGTCGCGTACCCTCCCAGAGCGCCTCCAACCAATCCCGCGATGAGGATGCTGAAGAACCGGCCCGTTCCCCCACCCGGCGGCGGATCGAGCATCCAGACGCGGATCATGATGGCGCTGGCAATGAACCCTCCGGAGAGAAACCAAAGTACCAAGAGAGCGGTCGACATGGAGCCAGCCTCCTTGTGCAAAGCGGTTGCATCAATTGAAGTGCCGATATCGGACCGAGATTGGGACATCTCCTCTCCCTGCCGCTGCGGGAGAGGGTCCGGGTGAGTGGCGTTCTTTACGCCGCGCTCACCCGATTACCAGATCGCAGTTCAGTGCATCCAGGGCGCGCTGGATCGGCAGGCAGGCGGTGAACTCCGGGGTACTCCCGAGAACGATGCCGACGGCTTTCCCATCCTCGGCAATGACGAGGCTGCCCGAATCGCCGAAATCGGAGAAGTGGGATACCCCGATCAGGTCTTGAAACCCGGCCGTCACCTCTTCCCCGGTCGGAGTCGGGTAAGCGAGCCAGAAGATCATGTGAATGAACTTCACCTCTCCGGTCGTCAGCTCGGAGGAGGCGCCCACCTTCCGCACCGCCATGCCGACGGTGACGTTGGAGGCAACGCCCGATGGTCGTCTTCCGACGAGCGCGATCCTGGGATCCAGAGTCGCCGGGTTGGTCGGCGAGAACGTCGCAACGTCCACATTGGCGGCCACCGCGGAATCGCTGAACACCGGAGGCAGGAACTGCTCGAGAGAGCCCATGGAAGCGCGACCCAGGACATGACTCGCTCGAGCCTCGGCGAGCGAAGGCACGAGCACGCGATCGCCCGTGCTGGCCGTCGGCACCGGGGCGAGGACGTGCGCGCATGTGAGCCCGAACAGACTGGACGTCGCTCGGTCCTGGACGACGCATCCGATCGTTCCCGAGCCGCCGACCCGGTTGCCCACGCTGAAGCCGGGCTGCGCCGGCCGGTTCACGCTGATCAGGGCCTCGGCCCTCCCCTTACCGACCTTCTGGACGTCGACAGGGATCGGTTCGCGGATACCCATCGGAGAGGCATCCAACCTCCGAGGCACGAGGCGCTCCGCCCGAACACGCTCGCGCGCGACCTTTCGCTTCACGAACACCACCAGCGAAAGGGGACCTTCGCGGCCGGCGGTGACCTTGCGACCCACGGCAAGTCCGATCACGTTGGGTTGCTTCCACCAGGAAGCGTTTTTCTGTTGGAGACTCCTCGCCCACGACGGCGGACGCAACCGAGCTTCTCTCGCGACTCGGGGCCCCGGAGGGCCGGGTCGACCGTCGCCGAGGTTGCCGAAGGCTATCGCGTTGACGAGGTTTCGCCCCGCCTCACCGGTCAGTTTTTGCATGGCTTGATCTTGGCCGAGCTCGGCACGCACTTCTGAATGTCGGCCTGGGCGCGAGCGACCGCGGCCGCTCCGGCGGCGTCCTGACATTCGACGTCTTGAATGTTCTTCGAGATACCCAGCAGCCCGAGCACCTCGCGGCACCGCGTCTGGAACGTGTTCACACCGAAGACGAAGAGACGACGCATCAACGGAGGATCGAAGGCGTAGCCGGAGGCGCTCTGCTCTCCCTCGGGCCGCACCACCCAGACGGACCGCCAGCTCTGCGCGACCTGCCCGAAGACCTCCGGGCCCAGGAAGGTCGCAACCGAGCTCTCCGCGTGTCCCACGCCCGGCGAGACGCCCGGTACGAGGGATTGCCGCCTGCAGAATTCCGCTTTCGCCTTTCGTTGCGTATCGACCCGCGCCCGGTCGGGATCCTCCATGGTGCTCTCGCCCACGAGCTCCAGCCGGTGTTCGCACAGGTTGTGCTCACCCAGTCGTCGCCCCAGGGAGAAGAGAGTCGCCTGCTGGATTTCCGTGGCCCCGACCTGGTCGACGAGCAGGTCGATCGTCCGCGCGAGCATGGCGAGCGCGTTTCGCTGCCGGGGTCGCAGATCCGAATCGAGACTGGCGCTCTTGATCACGAGAACTCGTTCGGCGCCGCGCCGGCTCGCTTCCATCGCCGGAGTTCCCGAGCGTACGCCGCCGTCGATGAACGTCCCGGGAAGCTCGCTGCCCGGTCGACCCAGTCGATCGACCGGATCGGCCATCACCGGCTCGACGATCGACGCAAGGATCGCGTCGATCCGGTCCTTCTTCTCTCGACCATCGGCCGGATCCTGGTCGCTTTCCGCCAGAAGATCGCCCGTCTGATAGTCCACCGTCATCGTCACGAGCTCCATGGAGTTGTCTCGCTGGCGATCGGACAGCATCTCATCCAGCTTTCGCCGCACGCCGTCGAACTGGACGAGGCCGCGCGTGTCCTGAAACAGTTTCCAGTCCCAGACGTCGTTGACGCAGTAGAGGTCGGCCTCGACCGAGCACGTGTAGCTCCTCAACAGGAAGTCGCGCCCCAGCGTCTCCTGGCCCGGCGTCGAGAAGATGTCCGCCGTGACGCCGATCAAGGAGCCGGTGCTGCTGCCGACGGCGAGATCGAGGCCGGCGTCCGGGCAGCCGAGCAATCCGGAGCCGGCGCGGCAGGCCTGGAGCACTTCGGAGAGGCGCCACACGAAGCCCGCAGTGAAGGCGCCGTTGGCGGCTCCCCCGCTCATGACCAGCGCGGTGGTCGGCTGGCCGACGCGCCGTCGCCACTTTCGGGCGAGAAGATAGTTCTTGGCGCGTTCGGCGCCCCGGCTGATGCCGGTCCGCAGGTCGGCGTCCGTCAGCGGTCCCGTGCCGATCAGGTTCTGGAGAACGAGGAGGGACGACGCGATCGCGCGTGCGTTCGCCGAGAAGCGCTCGGCGTCGAGCTCGAGGCCGGCGGCGGCCTTGCTTTGATCGTTCTCAAGCGGCTTGGCGAGGATCCCGAGCCCGACGACCTTGTTCTCGATGACGAGCGGCGGCGGCGGCAGTTTCCAGACGGACGGTTGCTCCTCGACCAGACGGTCGTCTTCGATTACCAGGGTCGGGGACACGTTGAGGTTGAACGTCTCGTAGAGGGCGGCCGGATCGGCGGCCGCGGTCTTCACCAATCCCTGGAGGAGGTCGATGATCGGCTTTGGATTGGCGCTCAAGGCATCGAGCCAGGTTCCAACCGTCGTCGGGTTGACGTAGGCATCGACGAGATGAGTGCGAACCATTCGCTCGATGCGATCGGCGGTGACGCGAGGTGGCGGCGGCGTGACGTCCGCCGCCGGTGGTTTGTTCGCCGCTTTGAGAAGATACGGAGTTCGGAGAAGGCATCCGCCGCAGAATGCCGCGGCCAGACAGGTCGCTGCGATCAGGACGCCCGGCACCAGCCAGCGATAGATACCCCGCATAGGGCCTCCCCGTTTCGCGCGAATCAGATTAGCTCGGCGAGCTTCTCCCCTCGGACATTCCGGCGCTGAGCCAGCCGAGGATCTTCCGCCTCGCCGCTTCATTGGCGAAAAATCCGCTGTGGGGAATACCGGCGAGGCCGGAAAAGACTAAGCGCCGCGCGGCAGGGATCGGGAAGAAGTCCGACCCGTTCTTCTCGTAGACGCCGGCGGTCGGCACGACCAGGTCGTTGTCCGCCTTTTGGAAAATCGCATCGATCAGGCGATTCTGCGCGAACGCCTTGAGCCCCGGATGCGTCGGCTCGAAATTCGACGCGAGCGCGTAGTACTTCTTGGCGTCTTTTGGGCCCTGGTTCAGGCTGGTCAGAAAATCGCCGCCGGGGAGCATCGACTGGAGTCCACAGAGACTTTTCGCCGTCGCCAGGGCGAGTTGCTTGACGACCGTGATGATCGCCTCGAGGACATCGATCACGCCCGCGGAGGGAAAGAAGTTCAGGAGGTTCGTGTATGTGTCGATGAAGTCGCCGACGTGTCTGGTGTCCGTGAGGACCGTCCCGCCGTTGGGCGTCGCGACGAAAACCATCTTCCGGAAGGTGAGCGTCCGGTTGGCCATCGGTAGCGCGCCCTGTCTCTCCGCGAGCACGCGGCTGACAAGGCCACCCCGCGAGTGGCAGACGATGTCGAGTTGGAGGCGGAGATCGACGGGCAGGTTTTCGACGAACCGGCTCGCGTTCTGATCGGGGTCTTCCGAAAGCGTGGGGTGATCGAAGCTGAACACGCGGTCGTCATACAGCCGGCAGAGGTCCTGGACGTACGGACGCGGAAGGTCTCCGAATGCGGCGTCGGTGCGGCTGAACGTGCCGTGCACCAGGAGAAGACAGGGGCCTTTCGCCAGGGATGCCCAGTCGCCTGCCCCGAGTGGAGATCCGGCGTTCTGATAGTTCGCCGGAGTGAAGGACCGGAAACGGTAGGGCCTCTTTTTCTCTTCCCACTCCCGGACCAAGAATTCGCCCACCCTTCCGACCACCGGGGCGATGATCGGAAAGACGAGAACCTGGAGGATCTTCTTTCCGATGGCGCCCACAATGCCGCGAATCTCGGGCTGGACGGAGGGGGCCGCGGCGACCGTTCGCGGGATCAGGTAGGTCCGCGTCGCACCACCGCGCGTGACGGCGACATCGTTGAATTCGTCCCGGGGGAGGTGCCAGGTCGTGACGCCCGACTCGTCCGTGTAGAGCACGAACTGGCCCGACTCGGCTCCGGGATCCGGAGCCTCGAGAACGATCGCCGGTTCGCCGGTCGGTGCGGACCGGGTCGAGATTCCGCCGACCGGAACCTCCTGAGTGCCGGATATCTCCACGGTCTCCTGGCGTGAGACGTTCGTGTTGGCGAGGGCTGTTTCGAGTTGTGTCGTCGCAATCTCCGCGGCGCGCATTCCGTCCGCGCCGGCGACACGAGCAGTCGCCTCGCCGGTCAATCCGGGTGTCCGAAGGGTGACTCTTCCCACGGGGACAGGAGTGCCGAACGGATCGAGCCTCGCCATCCTGTCCTTCAGTTCCTGCGGGTCAGCTTCATGGTGGGATGACCGAAGAATTGATACGCGAGGTAGGTCGCGAATTCCGGTCCTAGTGACGGTTTGAACTTGGCCCGCTCACGGCGGAGCACGTCGGCGGGCGTCGCGCCGGCGAACGTCTTCTCGTAGAAATCGAGGGCGATCCTCTTTGCAACGTCGTCCTTGACCGACCACAAGGGCGCGACGAGCGCTGCGGCCCCGGCGAAAAGGAAGGCCTCCGCCATGCCCGCGTAGTCTCCGAGGATTCGATTGCCTCTCCCGACCTGACAGGCGTTGAGAAAAACGAACGGCCCCCGTCGAAGGGCGGAACCCTTCACCTGCAGGGGGGCGACGGGGTTTCCGTCGACCAGGATCAGGCCGTCCAGCAAGGCGGCATCCGCGTCGTACATTCCGTGCACCGCGAAGTGAAGGATGTCCGCCTCCGGCGTACCGGAAATGCAGTTGAGGACCGGATCGATCGTGGCATCGACCCCGACAGCCCCGTACGTGTCCTTGAGCTTTGCGGCCTCGTCCTCGGCCTCGAGGAGCCGCTGCCACGGCGTTTTATAGACGCCGAAAACCACCGCCATCGGTCCCACGTTCACTTGCGCGGGCGGCGGTAACTTGGGTCCTTTCTTCGCGAGGACCCATCGTCCGACATTCGCCTGTGCGCCCAGGAAAGGAGGAGCATCCGGATCGATGGGCGGCTCCACGGCCGCGAGCTCCCAGGGAATGTACGGCTCTTCCGAAAGTATCAGGACCGTGACGGCCCGGGACTGCGCGCGCGCCCTGGCCGATACCTTGGTCAGTACCTCCCAGAATTCGTCGGGAATTGGGCCGGCGATCGTGCGCGCGACGCCCAGGAGGAGCGGATAGATACCCGCGCGTCCTTCACGAAGGTTGACCTGGTTGGCCAGCTGCCGGGCAAACGCTTCGGGCTCGTCACCGACTTCGACCGGCAACGCCTTCTCCGGGACGCGGATATCCTTGAAGGCAGTCTGGAGATTCCAGAGCAGTCGGCCTTTCGCGAGCTTGCTGCGTTGAATCATGAGTGTCAGATCCGCCGGCACGCGATCCGTCGGTACGCTGAGATCGACGCCGGCTTCTTGAGGCTCGACCGACGCCTCCGCGAGAAGCTCGTCGTCCCGGGCCACGGCGATCGAGCGGTAGGCGACACCGATGACCTGACCGTCCACCGAGTAGTGCGCCCTGATGATCCGGGCGTGGATACCGGCTTCCTGCGCTTCCGGAGTGAGGTGAAGGGTTATGGCCGGATAGGGCTCGTCGGCTGTGACCCGCATGTCCTGCCGCCACGATTCGTCGTCCCTCAGGGCAAAGCCCTCCGCCACCAATTGCGTCGTCAACGTGTAGGGACCGACGCTCCACTCCGGTCGGGCTATCCGGGCGCTCACGACGCCCGCCATCGGTTTGGGCGCCAAGCCCACCGTCAAGGCGAATTCCCGTTCCGCGACTACCGCTTCGGGACATTCGAGAAGTGCGAACGCGCTTCGAGGAGGATCGCGCTCGGGATCCGGAGGCAGTTTCACCATCAGAATCCCATGAGAATCTTCCGTGCGAATCTCAGGAACATGTTCGATTCGAGTTGCGCCCGGGGTTGCCTCGGAGGCGACCGTAGGTTCTTCCTCGAGATCGGCTGAAGGTTCCGCCTCGTAGGAGGCGTCGGAGTAGAGGCGGTCCCGCGATTCGCCGGCGCCGACCTCGTCCCGAGATTCCGACCGGGCAGATTCACTCTCGTACTCGTCGTACGAGTCGGCGCGGTCGGGCGCTCCGCCAGCGGTGATCTCGTCGGGAGTTTCTGTCCGGGTCGATGCCACCGACGGAGATGGCATGGAAGAGGGCGCAGCTGGCTCGGGAGCCGTGGGTGGCTCCATTCTCGGATGCGGCGGACGGTAGATTGGTGCGGGGCGGGGAGGCGCCTTCATCCTCGGCCGTTCGCGCTGTATTTCTTCGCGGCGTGCGGTGCCGGGCACATGACCAACCGGACCCTCGACCGAAGGCCCCGGAAGTCTCATGGCGGGCGCGTCGCCCGGCGGGCGCTCGACCGAGGGGCCGGGCACGCCCTTGTACTTGCGAATCCCTTCCGGGAGGCGCCGGAAGGGCGGCTTGTGCTTGCGGGCAACCGAAATTGGCGCTTTACGAGCAAGAACGGACGTGAGCAGTTTGACGACGGCGACGACCACGGGCGCTCCGACTACGAAGAGGATCGCGTTCGCGGTCGTCAATGGAAGAATGCCGATCTGCTGTCCGAGGAGGAGTGCTCCCAACCCCACCCCCGCGGCGGCAATCCCGATGAGCAACGGCGCTCCAACTGCCAGTCCTACTGCGACCAGGACAAGGCCCAGCACGAGAAGGGCGATGGCTGCGATCCCGACCACGGTCCGGAATGGCGATCTTCCGACGACCCGGACCCAGGCGTCGAAACGGCATTTGTCGCTCGTCGCGATGACGTGATAGAGCCCGACGCCGTATCGCGCATAGTCGCGGACGTCGATCGTCGTCCTCCACGTTTCGGCGGACTCGACCTGATGCTCGAACACCGTCCGCTTGAATGGCCCGAAGTCCAGTTCGACCTTCACCGGAGAAGGAGCCTCGAAGCCCCCTCCCTCGATCGTCAGCCTTTCCCGGGCGTCGACCCGGATGGCGCGCTCCGGGGAATCGGCCCCGCCGGCTTCGACGCCATTGACGAAGACGCGACAGGGACCGGAGGTCTGTCCCGACGCCTCCGCCGCACAGACGATGATGAGCGCGGCGACGACCACGGCGAGTGACCCGACCCTCATGAGCTTGAAGTGTCGTGAGACCAGGGGTTTCGGGACACCCGCTGACGCCGGCGTGGAGCGGGTTGGCGGTTGGTGTCCCAAATCGCGCCTCCGACCGACACTTCAACGCTGCGAGGCGCGAAAAGTGCCCGGGAATTCCGGCAGGTGGGCAGGGAGTGACTGACGACCAGTGATGGCTGCCGGTCGTGTCTCGTGCTCGCCTCGAGTTTTCTGACGACCCCCGGATGACCCGGCGCTCCGCGAACCAAGCGGATCGGAGGGTTTATGCGCGGAGACGTCCAGCGGGTTCGAAACATGGTCGAGCAGATCCGGCGGGCCGATCCAGAGCTCGCACAGGAGCTCGAAGCCAAGGCGGCCGAGCGGGCGCCCGTCCGCGAGCGCGCGGCCCGCATGAGAGGCGCGGGACCGGAGCTCGAGCTACCCGAGCGCGAGCCGTCGACCGAGCGCGAGTCGGCGCGAAAGGCCGTCATCGAGCTCGCCGGGCTGGAGAACGAGCCCATGTCACCGGAAGATTTCCGCCTCGAGAGCATCGTCCTGAAGGCCGGTCGTCCGGTGCTCGCCGTCCGGGAGGGCGAGGCGGTCCTCACCTTCGAGGATGCGGAGAGCTCCGTCTGGAAGGGTCGTCTGACGACTGCCGGGCCGATGCTGCGCGGGCCGATCGGCGCCGTCGGCCGCATCGAAGTCAAGAATCATCCCTGGTTCGAGTGGGTCGGAACCGGGTGGTTGATCGACCGCGGCATCATCGTCACCAACCGCCACGTCGCGGAGGAGTTCGTCACACGTTCGCGGGGCAGCCTTCGTTTCACCATCGGGTTCGACCGGGTGAACCCGATCGACTGCCATATCGACCTCCTGGAAGAGATCGACCGACCGCAGTCACAGGAGTACGTGCTGTCCGAACCCCTCTACATCTCCGACGACCCGGGGCCCGACGTGGCGTTTTTCCGGCTGGGTCCGGTGACCGGCGGCTCGGTTCCCCAACCGATCAAGCTCGCTTCGACGGTCGCGCCCGACGGGTTGCAGGTCGCTGCGGTCGGGTACCCCGCGCGCGATCCCAGGGTCCCGGACCAGGTCCTCTTGAAGAAGATCTATGGAGACGTGTTCAACAAGAAACGGCTCGCGCCGGGGCAGGTGATTCGCCACGAACGGGGGGTCATGCAGCACGATTGCACTACCCTCGGAGGCAACTCCGGATCGGTGGTCCTGGATCTTCGGAACGGCGAGGCCGTGGCCCTTCACTTCGCCGGAACCTACCTTCGCGCGAACTACGCGGTGCCCGCGACCGTACTCTCCCAGCTGCTGCGCGACGCTCAGCGCCCGATGCCGGTCGAGATCGTCACGGCGGACTCGGGAGCCGGCGCGCCGGCCGCTTCGGCGCCGATCGGAACCACCACGAGCACCTTTTCTTCCCCGGCCGGCGCCGTGGAGCTGCAGGTGACCCTGCGCATCGGCGGGGCCCCGCAGCCCGGCCCGGGCGCTTCCGCGGTGACCGCGGGCGCGGCTGCCGCCGTGTCGACGGGGCCTGTGCTGGACCGACCGTCGCGAGAGCAGGTCCGCGAGGCCGTCGAGGAGGCGCGCCGTACGCTGGGAATCCGGCCCGACGTGGTCAGCATCCGGCCGGGTTACCGGTTCCGCGACGGCTGGATCACCGACGAGCGCGTCGTGGTCGTCGGCGTCCGCCGCAAGTACGAGCGGGAGGAACTGGCCGGCCGCGGCCTGCTCCCGCTTCCGCCGGCCGTTCGCGGCGTCCGAATCGACGTGACCACCGGCACCGACGACGAGATGCTGCAGCAGGCCACTTCGTACGGAGCCGAGGAGGCGAAGAAGTGGGTCTCGAACTATCAGCCGCGGCCGGCACTGCCGCTCACACGCAAGGAGCGTGAGCTGTCCTTCAACTGTCACGCGGGCCCCGACGCGGGATGGCCGGTGCTCGAGCCCTTCCTGGAGCGAGTCAAGAAGAGCCTCGTCGTCGGCATGTACGACTTCACGGCGCCCCACATCATCGACGCGGTGAAGAGCGCGGTGGGCCCGGGACAGCGATCGTTGACGATGACGCTCCAGCGCCACGCGGCGCTCACGGGCACCACCAAGGCGGACGACGTCAAGGAAGAGGAGACGATCGAGGAGCTGCAGAGCCTGATGGGCAACCGCTTCACGTTCTCGTGGGCGTCGGTGACGGGTCCGGACCGGCTCTTCGACTCCTCGTACCACATCAAGGTCGCCGTGCGCGACCGGAAGGAGTTCTGGCTCTCCAGCGGAAACTGGCAATCGTCCAATCAGCCGCCGCACGACCCGCTGAAAAAGGACGTTTCTCCGCCGCTCCTGCGCGCCTACAACCGCGAGTGGAACGCGGTGATCGAAAACCCCGAGCTGGCCGGGACTTTCGAGGATCATCTCAAGGGGGACGCCGCCGACGCCGCCAACGTGCCCGAGGCGATCGCGACGGCGGACCTGCCCGACCTCTGGGTGTCGATCGACTACTTCTATCCGACCGAACCCGAGACCGAGGCGCCTCCGCGCTACTTCGCTCCTCTCGTTGGAAACCGAAAGGTCGAGGTGCAGCCCCTCCTGACGCCGGACAACTACGCGGACGTGGTGCTCGAGGTGCTGGAGTCGGCCCGGGAGAAGATCTACTTCCAGAACCAGTCGCTGACCATCCTCGAGGAAGGGAGCAATGCGGCGAAATTCGAGGCCCTCGTCGCGGCGCTTCGCGACAAGCAGAGCGGCGGCCTCGACGTGAGGATCATCTTCCGGAGGATCGGCGACCTGAGGGAAAAGCTCACTCTCCTCAAGGATTACGGTTTCGACATGTCGAAATTGCGTGTCCAGACGAATTGCCACACCAAGGGCATCGTCGTCGATTCCAAGGTCGTCGTCCTCGGGAGCCACAACTGGTCCAACGCAGGAACCGTGTTCAACCGAGACGCGAGCCTCGTCTTCTGGGACGAGGAGATCGCCCGGTACTACGAA
>DATIBN010000136.1:0-3089 GCA_035457525.1 Thermoanaerobaculia bacterium
CGCAGGAGGAGGGGCGCGAGGCTCTTCGCCGCGGAACTCCGGGTTACACGCCCGCGTCGAACCCTGCGAACGCGCTCCGCGACGATCTGCCGCGCGCGGGATACGAGCGGCCCCCGGCCAGCTACCCGACGGGCCAGCCGCTCGGCCGCCTCCGGATTCCCTCCGCCCGCATGGACTGGGTCGTCTTCGCGGGAGCCGACGACGCGACACTCGAGAAGGGCCCGGGTCACGTTCCCGGGACCGCGATGCCCGGTGTCGACGGCGCCTACGAAAACTGCGTGATCACGGCGCACCGCGACTCGCACTTCCGGAATCTGGGCTGGCTGCGTCCGGGTCATTCGATCGAGCTCGAGACGCCATCGGGCGGTGTCCGCCGCTATCGCGTGGTGTCGCGGGAGATCGTCACGCCGAAGACCGTCCGCGTTCTCGCTCCGACGAAAGAGCCGCGGCTGACGCTGATCACGTGCTATCCGTTCACGTACGTCGGTCCCGCGCCGAAGCGCCTGATCGTCGTCGCGGAGCCGCTCGACGCGGCGTCCCGCGCCCGCGCTTCGACGTCCAAAACCCGCTGAAGCGCCGTCACTGGCACTCCTTTTGAAGTCCCGGTCCTCCCGAGGGGAGAAATACCCCCGGAAAGGGCCATCCATGTTCGTCCGGCCGACCGCTGCAATCGTTCTCGTCTCGTTACTCGGAGTCGCGACTCTCTCCGCCGAACCGACGGGAAAGAAATCGCGCCGGAAGGCTCCGGCGCCGACCCCGACTCCCGCTCTCTCGTTCGAGGCCGCCAACGACCCGGCGACGGCGCCGCCGCTCCGCCGCGGTTCCTCGGGAAGCGCCGTGCTGCGGGCGCAGGTGCTGCTCGACCGCGCGCGTTTCTCGCCCGGTGAGATCGACGGAAGCTACGGGACCAACGTCTGGAAGACCGTCGCGGGCTTCCAGAAGGTCCGCGGGCTGCCGGCGACGGGGAACGTCGACGAAGCGACCTGGAAGGAGCTGAACTCGGTCGCGGAGACGCCGGCCCTCGCGCGTTACGCGATCCGGCCCGAGGACGTCGCGGGACCGTTTCCCGAGATCCCGGAGGACATGATGGAGAAGGCGAGTCTTCCCGCCCTGTCCTATTCGAGCCCGCTCGAGCTCCTCGCCGAGAAGTTCCACGCGAGCCCGAAGCTCTTGACGAAACTGAACCCGGGCAAATCGTTCGACAAGGCGGGGGAAGAGATCCTCGTTCCGAACGTCCACACGTCGCCGCCGGGTCAGAAGGCGGCGAAAGTCGTCGTGGACAAGACCGCCTCGACGGTGACGGCCGTCGACGCAAACGAGAAGCCTCTCGCCCAGTACCCGGCGACGATGGGAAGCGAGCACGATCCGCTGCCGATCGGCGAGTGGAAGGTCAACGGGGTCTCGAAGAATCCGCCTTTTCACTACAATCCGGACCTGTTCTGGGATGCGGACGCGAAGGATGAGAAGGCGACCATCAAACCGGGGCCGAACAATCCGGTCGGCGTCGTGTGGATCGACCTCTCGAAGCCCCATTACGGGATCCACGGAACTCCCGAGCCGTCCACCATCGGAAAGACGCAGTCGCACGGTTGCATTCGTCTGACGAACTGGGACGCGGCGGAGCTCGCGGAGATGGTGGCGCCGGGGATCCCCGCCATCCTGAAGGAGTAGGCGTCCGCGCGCGCGGCGTGGCCCTGTTCGTCGCCGGGTTCCTGCTCGGCGCGCTCGGCCTGTACTACGCGCTCTGGAGGACCGGAGGGCTCGTGCCCGGGCACTTCGCCTCGCGCACGACCGCGGACCTGACGGGCGCCATCCGGGCCGCCACGCCCGCGCCCATCGCGACGATCCCGTTTCCTCCGACGACGCCCACTCCGTTCACGCCCGCGGGTGCGCTTTTCGAGACTCCGGGAGTCACGCCGACCCCTCCGGTCGAGGGCGAGGCGACCCCTCCGGCCACGTCGCTCGCGTCGGCGTTCAGTACGCTCGAAGGACGGACGCTCGCGATGCCCGTCGTGGGCGCGAAGACACTCGATCTGCGCGACAACTTCGAGGAATCGCGCGGCTCCCGCAAGCACGAAGCGATCGACATCCTCGCGGCGCGCGGGACTCCGGTGATCGCGGTCGACGACGGAAAGATCGAGAAGATCTTCACGAGCAAGCAGGGGGGGCTGACCGTCTACCAGTTCGACGCCGACGAAACCCACACCTACTACTACGCGCACCTGGACCGCTACGCCGACGGCCTGAAGGAGGGCCAGTTCGTCCGCCGGGGCGATCCGATCGGATACGTCGGGACGACGGGCAACGCCCCGCCGAACACCCCCCACCTCCACTTCGCCATCTTCGAGCTCGGCCCCGAGAAACGATGGTGGGAGGGCAAGCCGCTCAACCCGTATCCGTTCCTGATGAAGGTAAAGTAGAGCCGCTCCTCGCCAATGAACGACCGCAAGTACCGGCACCGCGGGTACCAGGACTCCTCCGATGAGGTCCGACCACGCGGACCCCGCCCGGACGCGCCCGGACGCACCGAGGGCGCGCCCCGCGGCCGGGGCGCCGACCAGGACAAGGCCGTGGTGTTCGCGTGCAAGTCGTGCGGCGAGAAGCGCCGCGATCCCGAGGAGATCCGGTTCGACTCGACGTGCGGCAAGTGCGGCGCGGCCCTTCACGCGTGCGCCCAGTGCGCTTACTTCGACACGTCCGCCCGGTTCGAGTGCACCCGGCCGATCCCGGAACGCATCCCCTCGAAGAAGGCCCCCAATACGTGCCCGCTCTACTCCCCCGCCCGCTCCTTCGACCTGACCGGTACGCGCGCCTCCGGGACCCCCGACGACGCCCGGGCTGCGTTCGATCGACTCTTCCGCAAGTAGCCGCCCGGGCGGAACGCTTCCTGCATAGACAGGGTGTCCACTGAGAAAGGAGCCCGTCTATGAAAGCCAGTGATGTCATGACGCCGAACCCGACTGCGCGCCGTCCCGAGGACGACCTGAAGTCGGTGCTCGAGGTGATGAAACAGGAGAACGTCGGGATCGTCCCGATCACCGAGGGCAACGGTGAGCAGAGAGTCGTCGGCGTCGTCACGGATCGCGACA
>DATIBN010000137.1:0-26793 GCA_035457525.1 Thermoanaerobaculia bacterium
GAGATCGCGTTGACGACGATACCGCGACGCCGCGCCAGCTGGTCCCAGCCCGTCAGCATGCGCGGGTAGTTCTGGTTCGTGACGACCACCTCGTCGCCGCGCTCGAGGTCGAGGCCGAAGATCAGGGTCTCGAGCGCCTCCGAAGCGTTCCGCGTGATCGCCATCTCCTCGGGATCGCATCCGAACTCGCGCGCGAGCTCGCGCCGCACCGACTCGATCCTCGGCTCGAGCACGTTCCACATGTGGTGCACCGGGATCTCGTTGGAGAACTTCAGGTCGCGGATCATCGCCTCGAGGACGTGCGAAGGCGCGGGGCTGCAGCCGCCGTTGTTCAGGTTGACGATCGTGCGATCGACGTCGAACGCGCGCTGGATGTGGGACCAGTACGTCTCGTCCGAGGCCACGGAGACGGCCGGGGCGCCCTCGGCCGACCGCCCCGCTTGACGAACCCGCTCAATCGCATCGGCCCGGAACGCCGGGAGCGCCAGGCCGGCGACGCCCGCCGCGGCCCCCGAAAAGAGCGCCCGGCGAGTCAGCCGCATCGTTTCGTTCCCCGTTCCCCGTTTCCCGTTTTCCGAATCAGATCATCCCGAGCCGCCAGAACACGAACGTCCAGATGTCGGCCTGCTCGTCCAGGATCTTCGAAGTCGGCTTGCCGGCGCCGTGGCCCGCCTTGGTCTCGACTCGCAGCAGGATCGGCTCGTCCCCCGCCTGCGCGGACTGAAGCCGCGCCGCGAACTTCTTGCCGTGACCGGGCGCCACGCGATCGTCCGTGTCCGCGGTGGTCACCAGGGTGGCCGGGTAGGAGACCCCGTCGCGCACGTTGTGGTACGGCGAGTACTTGTACAGGAACGGAAAATCCGCGGCGACCTCGGCGTTTCCGTATTCGGCGATCCAGTACCGGCCCACCGTGAACTTCTGGTAGCGGAGCATGTCCGCGACCGGCACCTGGCAGACGACCGCGCCGTACAGGTCCGGCCTCTGCAGCGCGACCGCGGAAACGAGGAGGCCGCCGTTCGACCCGCCCTGGATGGCGAGCCTTTCCGGCTTCGTCCACCCGCTCGCGATCAGCCACTCGGCCGCGGCGATGAAGTCGTCGAAGACGTTCTGCTTCTTCTCCCGCATTCCGGCCTGGTGCCACGCCTCCCCGTACTCGCCTCCGCCGCGCAGGTTGGGGATCGCGACGACACCGCCCTTCTCGAGAAATACGAATCGCGTCGAGGAGAAGCCGGGCGTCGAGCTGATGTTGAAGCCGCCGTAAGCCGTCAGGTACACAGGGCGATTCCCGTCCTTCTTGAGGCCCTTCTTGTGCACGAGAAACATCGAGACCTTCGTGCCGTCCTTCGACGGGTACCAGACCTGTTCCGTCTGGTACTGCGCCGGATCCACCTTGACCGGCGGTTTCGAGAAGAGGACAAGCTTTCCCGTGTCGCAGTCGTACCGGTAATTCGTCGAGGGCATCGTGTACGAGCTGAACGAGAGAAACATCTCCTTCTGGTCCACCTCGCCCGAAATTCCTCCGACCGAGCCGATACCCGGGAGCTCGATCGCCCGTTCGAGCCGGCCGGCCAGGCTTCGCACCTCGAGCGCCGTCGAGGCGTTGCGGAGGCGGCGCACCACGAGCTTCTTGTTCTTGATGTACGCCGTCTGGATGGTGTCCTTCCCCTGGGAGACGACCTCGGTGAACGGTGCGTCCTTGTTGTCGGCGGGCAGGCGGTTCAGGTCGACCGCGATGATGCGGCCCAGGGGGGCGCCGCGGTCGGTGCGCGCGTAGAGCTTCCCGTCCACGACCTCCGCCACCTGGTACGCGTTGTCGAATCCGGTGAACACGGCGACCGGTTTCGCACCGGGCTTCTCGAGGTCGAGGGCCCAGACCTCCGTCTTGTCGCTTGCTCCCTTGCCCGGCAGGATGACCAGCCAGCGCCCGTCGTACGAGACGAACCCCCCGACGCCCACCTCCTTCTCGGTGGGCTTCTCGAAGAACATCACGTCCTTCTCCTGCGGCTCGCCCAGCCGGTGGTAGTGGAGCTTCGGGAAATAGTGCTCGTCGCCCGCCGGAACGCTGCCGGTCTCGGGGTAGCGCGTGTAGAAGAACCCCTTGCCGTCGGGCGTCCAGCTGATGCCGGAGAACTTCACCCAGACGAGCTTGTCCGGCAGGTCCTTACCGGTCGCAACGTCGCGGACGTAGATCTCCTGCCGGTCGCTGCCGCTCTTCGACACCGCGTATCCGAGGAGCTTGCCGTCGTGTGAAGGCGACGCATTCGTGAGCGCAATCGTCCCGTCGTCGGACATCGTGTTGGGATCGATCAAGACGCGGGGCGCGCCCTTCGAGCCTTCCTGGACGTAGTACACGGACTGGTTCTGAAGACCCGTGTTCTTGAAGAAGAAGTAGCGATTCCCCTTCTTCTCCGGGATCCCGACCCTCGGATAGTCGTAGAGCTCCGTCAGGCGCGCCTTGATCGGGGCGCGTTCCGGGCGATCGAGCACGCTTCGAGTCAGGGCGTTTTCCGCGTCGACCCAGGCGATCGTGGTCGGGTCGTCCGGGTTCTCGAGAGAACGGTAGGGATCGGCCACTTTCGTGCCGTGGTAGTCCTCGACGAGGTCGCCCTCGGGAGCGGGCGGGTAGGCGAAGGCGGCCCGCGCCGGGGCGGCCGCCGGCGACTGCGCGTACCCGGGGAGAACGAAAAGAGAGGCCGCGAGTCCAAAGAGGAGCAGGGAACGGACGGGGACGCGGAGCCGGTCGCGCATCAGGGACCTCCTGTCTGGTCAGCGCCGTATTAAATAACGGATCGGCGCGCCGCAGGGTCAGGCCAGCCGCAGGGTCAGGTCTCCACTTGCCACCCCGCTTCGCGGCGTGGCAAGACCAATTCGCCTCAACGAGCGGTCGCGGCGACTCGTGAATACCTGACCCTACGGCGTCTTACGGCGCCGGTTTCGCGAGCTGCAGGCTCGGATCGTTCGTCCGGTTGTCGATCGTGGCGCCGTAGACGATCGCGCTCCCCGACACCACCTCGATCGTGAGGGTGTCGTTCGGGCCGACCGGCGCGCCTCCGAGGAACGCTCCCGAGTCGCGCTGCTCGAAGTAGTTCGGCGGGTAGGTCCGCGGGACCGTCCGCGTCACCGCCCCCGTGAAGTCACGAACCGTGATCGAGAGGGTCGCGCCCGCTCCGAGCGTCCTCACGCCCACGTTGTAGCGGTACAGAGCCGCGTCCGGCGGCGCAACCAGGATCCCGCGGGCGCCGGCGCGGAGGACCTCCGCGGGAAGCACGGCCTCCTCGGCAAAGCCGGTCGTCCCGAGTGCTCCCGCGTCGTTGAACACCCTCGCGACGATCACCGGCAGTAGCGAACCCGCCTGCGGCACGACGTCCAGGCTCCCGAGCCCCGTCAGGCCGATCGACGGGAGGAGGTCCGGGATGGAGCGCGTTTCGCCGGGCTGCAGGGAATAGAAGATCGACGGATCCGAGGCGCCGGCGGATGCTCCCTGCGGGTGGTAGACGAGCTGACCGCTGACCGGCGCCGTCCGGGGGTTGTGGAGCTGGACGGTCGTGCGGAAGAACGCCTGGCCGAGCGCGCCGGGAGTCGAACCGACGACCGGCACGATCGCCGCGGGGTCCGGGGACGGGGGCGGCACAGTCACGTTGCCGGTCGCCTGGACCGACAGCGTGACGTTTGGAACGGACGTTCCCTGGCCGGCCGCGAAGGCGGAAACGTCGCCGGCCAGAGCGACGAGCCCCGGCGCCGCGCCGGGCGCCTGTCCGACCGGACTCCCGCACGGCGTGAGCCGGGCGATCGCGATGTGATCCCCGGGCTGCACCGCGACGGGCGGGCTCAGGAAGACGAACTGGGTCACCGATGTGACGTCGAACGGGCCGCGCTCGGCGGAAAGGACGTAGGTGCCGGTCGGGCCGAGCCGAAAGAACTTGATTTTCACCGCGGCGGGGCAGGGGCTCAGCGACCAGCTGAAGGCGGCGGCCGTCAGGGTCGCGCCTTGGGTGGACGGATTCGACAGGTCGACCGCCGTGATCACGGCCGGCGTGGATTCGAAGCCGAAGTTCGGGCTGGGGGGCAGGTTGCCGACGGTGACGGGCTGGCCCGCGGCGGCCGACGCGAAGAGAAGGACGAGAAGGGCGAGACCGGCGGTGGCATGACGGCGCATGGCGTCTCCCGGATCGTTCGGCCGGTCCGGTCCGGACGAACGGCATTTCGAAGAGCAATATCGGTGCAAGCCCCGGAGGGCCGCGTCAGGCGCGCGTGCGGTCGATCGACCCGGTGATGAGCCGGGCCGCGCGCTTGCTCGTCAGGTACGCCCACGCCCATTCGAAGAGGACGACCAGCCGGTTGCGGAACCCGATCAGGAAGAGGATGTGCACGAAGCACCACGCGAGCCACGCGAGCAGGCCCGACATCCCGACTTTCCCGAAGAGCGCGACGGCCCGCGCTCTCCCGAGCACCGCCAGGCTTCCCTTGTCCCGGTAGTGAAAGGGAGAACGCGGCCGGCCGGCGAGGTCCGCCCCGATCGAAGCGGCGACGTGGCGGCCCTGCTGGATGGCGACCGGCGCCACGCCCGGCAGGGGAGCACCCGTCTGGTGCAGAAAGGCCGCGAGGTCGCCGATCGCGAAGATGCGCGGGTCGCCGGGGATCGAGAGGTCGGGCTCGACGAGCACGCGGCCGGCTCGGTCGAGCGGGACGCCGAGGGTTCCGGCGAGCGGCGAGGCCCGGACCCCCGCCGCCCAGAGGATGGTGGCGGCGTCGATCTTCTCGCCGCCCGCTTCCACGAAGCCGTCTCCCACCTCCGTGACGGCGCACCCGGTGCGCACCTCGACTCCGAGCGGAAAGAGGGCCTGCTGCGCGCGCCGGGCGAGGTCCGCCGGGAAGGAGGGGAGGAACTGCGGACCCGCTTCGAGCACGAGGATCCGGGCTTCCCGCGGGTCGATCGCGCGGAAGTCGCTCACGAGCACTTCCCGGGAGATCTCCCCGATGGCGCCCGCGAGCTCGGCGCCGGTCGGCCCCCCTCCCACGATGACGAAGGTGAGGAGAGCGCGCCGGCGAGACCCGTCGGCCTCGCGCTCCGCCCGCTCGAAGGCGAGCAGGATGCGGCGCCGGATCTCGAGCGCGTCCTCGAGGGTCTTCAACCCGGGCGCGCTCTTTTCCCACTCGTCGTGGCCGAAATAGCCGTGGCGCGCTCCGGTCGCGAGGACCAGGTAGTCGAAGTCGAGGTGGCCGTCGGAGAGCACGAGGCGGCGGCCCGGCCGGTCGACGGCCACCGCGTCCGCGAGGAGAACCTCGGCGTTCGACTGCCGCCGGAGGATGGACCGCACCGGATAGGCGATGTCGGCCGGAGAGAGCGCGGCGGTCGCGACCTGGTAGAGCAGGGGCTGGAAGAGGTGATGGTTCCGGCGGTCGACCAGCGTGATCCGCACGGGCGCCCGCCGGAGCGCCCGGACCGCGGTCAGGCCTCCGAAACCGGCGCCGACCACCGCGACGTGTGGTTGACTCATGCGAAAAAGAGAGGCGGAAAGTGGACGAAGACACCAAGCGCGCCGTGCTGCGCCGCATTCCCTACGGCATGTCGGTCATGACGTCCGTCGCCGACGGGCGCCCATCGGCATCCACCCTGACGTGGGTCTCCCAGTGCTCCTTTCACCCTCCGCTCCTGATGGTCGGCGTCCAGCGTAACAGCCGGATGCACTACGCGATCGAGACGAGCGGCGCTCTCGCCGTCCACTTCCTGGCGGAAGGGCAGGACGACGTGGCCCAGCGTTTCTTCCAGCCGCCGCGCGACGACGAGGGGGGGAAGCTGCACGGGATGCCCTACGAGGCCGGCCCGGTGACGGGATCCCCGGTCCTCGCCGATCTGCCGGCGTGGCTCGAGGCTCGGGTCACGGACCGGGTCGCTCGCGGCGACCACACCGTTTTCGTGTGCGAGGTCGTGAACGCGGGGCTCCGCGACCATGCCTTCGAGCCGCTGCTCCTGTCCACCACGCCGTGGAGCTATGGGGGGTGAGAAGCGCTCGGCATCAAGGCGGAGTCAGCCCCCTCACCCCCGGCCCCCTCTCCCGCAAGCGGGAGAGGGTGCAACCTTCGGTGGTCTAGAGGCCTCCTACCTGGAGAACACGTCCTCGACCGGAGTGATCTTCACCTTCGCGGCCGCGATCCCGAGCTTGCGGGCGCCGATCACTTTGTCCTCGGCGAGCAGGTCGGCCGGCTTCTCGGCGTCGTAGGAGATCGGTGAAAAGCCGTCCGCCACGAGCTTGTCCCGGAGCCCCTTCGCGTCCTTCGTGATGATGACCGCCGACAGGTTCTTCGACGACAGGTGCCTGCGGATCGCCCGGTTGACGTCGTCGCGGGTCAGCTTCGCGAGCCGGTCGCGCATGTACGACGTGAACTCCCGGATTCCGTACCAGCGCGAGTCGAGCGCGTA
The DNA here is from genome assembly GCA_035457525.1 of Thermoanaerobaculia bacterium. GTDB lineage: Bacteria > Acidobacteriota > Thermoanaerobaculia > UBA5066 > Gp7-AA6 > Gp7-AA6. The sequence continues at coordinate 6,422 of DATIBN010000137.1, forward strand.
GCCGAGCTGCTGGTTCTGCGTCGCGGTCATCACGTACACGTTCTTCATGAGGTAGTCCCGGGTCCGTTCGAAGTCCTCCTGTGAAAGCCCGTTCTCGATCAGATTGTCGAGCTCGTTGACCGCGATGCGCAGAGCCATCTGCGCGTTGTCCGGCACGACCGGCCGGATCCAGACCTCGAAGATCTGAGAGCGGCGCGCGATGTTGGGATCCGGGAAGAACTGGAACATCCCTCGGGGAAACGCCTCGATGTAGGCGTAGTCACCGTAGTTCATGCCGCGGACCTCGCGGATCCGCTTGTACAGGTGCGAGACGGACGAGCGGTGCTCGCCGAGCCACGCGCGCGCGACGGAAAGCGCGGCGAAGTCGGGATGGGGCCGCGTCACCTCGATCGGGTGACCGAAGGAGATCGCGGTGGCGCGCGTCTCCTTCTCGATGATCTCGACCTCGAGCCCGGAAGGCGCGCGGGCGGCGACCCGCGGCACGTCCGCCTTGTTTCCCGCCGGGAGCTTTGCCGCTTCCTGCTCGAGACGGGCGAGCATTTCCTCCGGAAGGTCGCCGGCCGCTCCCAGCGTGAGGTTGGCGCGCGAGTAGGCGGAGGAGATGAACTTGCGAACGTCGTCGAGAGTGATCGCCCCGATCCCGGCGACCGTGCCGACGGCCGGGTGGCCGTAGGGAGTGCCGGCGAAGAGGTTCGTCTGGAGCCTCTCCTTGCCCAGCTCCTCTTCGTTGTTCGAGCGCAGGTCCTCCTTCAACGCGTTCAACTGCGCATCCTTCAGACGCTGGAAATCGTCTTCGCGCAGACCCGGCTCCAGGAGCTGAGGCAGGACGACGTCCAGGAACGCCTTCCAGTTGTCGCGGTGGATCGAGCCGGTGAACGTCGTCATCTCCTTGTCGACCTGCGCCGTGAAGCTGCCCGCCATGGGAAAGAGCGCCCGTTGGATCTCGTCGATGCGCATCTCGCGCGATCCCGCCTCGGCCACCATCGCGGCGGAAAGGGCGGCGAGACCTTCCTTGCCGGCCGGGTCGTGAGCCGATCCCACGGCGAAGAGGAGCTTGAAGTTCGTCTGGGGAAGGACCGTCTTCTGGAGGACGATCGGGACGTCGGCCTTCCCCGCGGCGGCGCTCGGCGGGGCGACAGCGGCCAGCGTGGGCAATGTCTGGACCGCCGCCGGCATCGGGTCCTTCGAGAGCGTCGTCACGACGAGCCGGTTGTCCGTGAAGTACCGGCGCGCCGCGGCGAGGAGATCGTCCGGCGTCAGCGACTGGTAGACGCGGAAGAGGCTGTTCAACGTGTCGTAGGAACGGCGGTACCGGACGAACCGCGCCAGCGTCGCCGCGATGCGCTCGGTGTTGTCGAGGGATCGGACGAGCCCGTACCGGGCGTTCGATTTCGCGTCGGCCAGACGCTTCGCGTCGACCGGCGCGGTGCGCGCCTGCGCAAACGTCCTCAAGATCTCGTCGCGGACCGAGAGAGCGTCGTCCATCTTCTTCAGCCGCGCATAGACGCCGGTGAGCGACGGATCGACGTTCCCGGGGTTGTCGGTGAAGAGCCCGTCGACCTTCTGCTCGGTGACCACGAGGCGCTTGTAGAGGTCGGAGGTTTCTCCGAACGAGAGATCCATGAGCATGTCGACGGCTGCGAAGTCCTTCTGCGACTCGGAGAACGCGGGCCCGTGGAAGGCGACCGTGACCCAGGGCAGCGTGGGGCTCGGCCAGGGGACGTGCGCATAGACGGCGGCCTTCGGCTCGGGCTCCTTCGGGATGTCCACCTTGTAGCGGCCGGGCTTCCAGTCCCCCCAGTATTTCTCGACGAGAGCGACCGTTCGCTCCCGGTCCACGTCTCCGGCGACGATCACCGTCGTGTACTCCGGGCGATACCAGCGGTCGAAGAACGTCTTCGAGTACTCGAACTGGTTCGGCATGTCCTCGATGTCCTTGAGGAAGCCCATCGTCGTGTGCTTGTAGGTGTGCGTCGTGAAGGCCTTGTCGTGCTGGACCTCTTCGATCTTCACGATCGGATTTGCGCTGTTCTTGTTGTACTCGCCGAGCACCGCGCGCGACTCGGTCTTGAAGCCCTCCGGCGAGTAGTCGAGGCTCTTGAACCGGTCCGCCTCGATCTTCAGGATCGTCTCGAGGTCCTCCTTCGCGAACGTCGTGTGGTAGTTCGTGTAGTCGTCGGTGGTGTACGCGTTCTGGCGGGCGCCGGCCTGAGTGATGATCTCGTTGTACTTGTCGGGCGGATACGCCTTCGTCCCGCGGAACATCATGTGCTCGAAGAAGTGGGCGAAGCCGGACTTGCCCGGCTCGACTTCGTTGCGCGAGCCGGTCTGGACGGGGATCTGAAGAGAGACGATGTTCGGGAAGCCGGTCGGGACGACGATCACCTTGAGGCCGTTGGCGAGCGTCTTCTCGGCGACCCGGAAAGGCATCACGTCGGCCGACGCCGGCGTGGTCTTCTTTTCGGCCGCCCGGGTCACGACGGCGGCCAGGGACGCGGCGCAAACCGCGGCGAGGATTCGAGATGCGGACATGCGGGCTCCTTCTTTCGCGTACTCAAAAGCCGGGATTGTAACGGTCGAGCGCGGCGGCCTCTTCCCGGGGCGGGTGCCGGCCCGGGCCACTTTCGGAGGACAAAAAAGAGGCGATACCCACCGACGATTTCTGTGATGGAATTGAATCGGTTCCCTTCCTTTTCGAGCGAAAGGAGATGGAAATGGCCTCGACCCAACCCGTTCGGGTTCCCGAACGCCCGGCGGAGCCCGCGGATAACGCGACAATTTCTGCCGCCCCGCGCCCCCTGCCGGCCCCCCGCAAGGCCCGGTTCACGATCAAGGTCAAGGGGATGATCCCGACCTAGACACCCCTTCGGCGAGGGAGTGCGGACTATCACGGCAGCCAGCCCCGAAATGGGCTAGGCTCTTGCAACCCTTACGACAATGAATTATCGGACGCGATCCGACGAGGTGGACGACCTTTTCGAGCGGGCGCTCCCCGTGATCCACTCGACCCTCGAGAGTTATTACCGCATGACGGACCGGGAAGCGCGGGAGGCGGAGCAGGACCTGTACATGTGGTTTCACCGTTTCGCCCGCCGGACCGGCCTGCGGGAGACGCCCGTCCGATCGCTGCGCCTCTCGCTCCTCGTCGCGGCCTGTCAGTACGGCCGCTCCTATCAGCTCTGGAAGCACGGCGAAGAGAAGCCGGACGAGAAGCTGGGCCGCGCGCTCGCGCGCGAGCCGCAGGAGCTCGCTTCGGAGCTCGTCGCGCGGCTCGACCGGGAGAGGTGACGTGGCCGGACGCCTCCTGAAGTTTCCAATGAAGCCGATCTCCTCGGACGAGGGGATCGAGGCGGCGCGCGAAGCGCTCGCCGTGCCGATGGGGTCGCGGGAAGCGCAGGCGCTCACGCTCCACCTCGAGGAGCCCGAAGTCCTGCTCGGGATCTGCGGGCTCCTCCGCGCCGAGATCGAGACCGACCCGGAATACGTGGTCCGGGAGGCCGGATATTTCTACCGCTTCCTCGAACAGCCGCGCCGCTCGATCGGCATCCTGGACGAGCGCGAGTTCTTCCTGGGCGAGACCGCTCTCGTCGCGGGCACCGCCTGCCGGCTCCTCTCCCGTCGCGAGGACGCGCGGCGCTGGTTCGACCGCGCCGAGGCGTGGTTCCGCCACACGGTCAATTCCGTGGCGGACTGGGCGCGCCTGTCCTACCAGCGGCTCGCGCTCCGCGTCGAGGAGCGGGAGTTCGAGGAAGTGCTCGAGCTCGTCCCGCTGCTCATGGAGAGCTTCGAGAAGCTCGAGATGGGGGAGGACGCGCTCAAGTGCCGCTTCCTCGAAGGCGTCGTGCTGATGGAGCTCGACCAGCCGACGCGCGCGATTGAAACCTTCCGCAGGATCCGGGCGGGGGCGCGCGCGATGGGCAATGACCAGCTCCTCGGCACCGCGCTGACGAACCTCGCGCAACTCCACGGCGCGCTCGGCGAAGCGGAGGAGGCCCTCGACGCTTCGCGTCACGCGCTCCTCGTCTGGCGCCGACTGAACAACCGCGTGGGCGTCGCGAAGGTCCACTGGGGAATGGGTGATCTCCTGCGGGTCAAGGGGCAGCCGGCTTCGGCCATCGAAGCGTACAAGTCGGCGCAGAAGGAGTTCGCCGCGATCGGGATGCGCGGCGACGTCGCGGCGCTCCATCTCGTGGTCGCGGACCTCCTTCTCGACCTCGGGCAGGACGAGGCCGCGCGGACCGAGATCGCCGCGGCGCTCCCGGCGATCGACGAGATCCAGATGGTCCCCGAGGGCGTGGCGGCGCTGGCGCTGCTGCGCGAGTCCGTCCGCGGCCGCGGCATCGACCGCGCCGCCCTTCGCGAGCTGCACGGCTACTTCGATCGCGCGGAGGGCTGAACCGCCAGAAGCCCGACGGGCTCGAAGCGGATTTCGATTCCGGCAAGAGAAGCGGCGTCGGGCAGGAGCGCGGGATCGAGCGCCACGTTCGAGCCGGCGCACGCCGCCCAGGCGGTCCACGCACCCCCCTCCGGAACGCGAACGACCGCCGCGCCTTCCGAATCGAGCCGAAAGCGGAGGATCGCCGGCAGGGACGTTTCACCGCCGAGCGGTCCCGACAGCGACAGCACGCCGGCGCTGCACCGCGCGACGCGGACGGCGAGCTCCAGAGGCTCGGGCAGGCGCACGTCTCCCACGTCCGTGAGGGCGGGGGAGAGGCGGGAGCGGCGCACCGCGAGCCTCGCGACGCCGCTCGACAGGGCCCGGACCTCGAGCAGGAAATCGCCCTCGTCCGGAAGGGCGATGCGGAAGCGCCCGTCTCCGCCGGAGACCGTCTCGAGAGGCAGGCGCGTCAGCGGGTCCGGAGCGTCCGTCCAGGTCTTCGCGGTTGGAACGATCCGCACGTTCGCCGCCGGCTCCGGAACGCCGCCGCTCGACAGGACGCGCCCCACACAGGCGGCCGAATCCCCGATCGTGACGGCGGCCGGCTCTCCGGCGACGGCGTCGGCCTCACCGCATCCGAGCTCGGGGTGGCACGCCCGCAACCGGTAGCGGCGCGGCTCGAGGCCCCGGAGCTCGAAGTCGCCCGACTCCCCCGTCCGGGCCTCGGCAACCGGGACGCCGCCGGCGTCCGCGCCCCCGGGTCGCGCGAGCACGAAGGCGCCGGGCACCGGTCGCCCGGAAGCGTCCGACACGGTGCCGCCCAGAAGGACCTCCCGCACGAGCGTGACCGAAACGGCATCGGCGCACGCGGAGGCGAGCTCGGCGAGCGGCAGGCGCGCCGGCGCGAAGGGAGGCTCGTGGACCTCGACGTACGAACCCGCGGCGCCCTCTTTTCCCTCCAGCCAGGCGAGGTCCGCGCCGAGGTCACTCCACACCCAGCTCCCGTCCGGGACGAAGACGCGGCTTCCCGCGGCGGCCGGGCGCATCACGCGGATCGAGACCTTCCCTTGGTCGGAGCCGGGCGTGTCCCGGACCATGCGAAGCACGCCGGCCAGGACGGGTTGGCGCAGGACGACCGCCTCCGGAAGGTCCGGCCGGACCTCCGCCGCAGCGAGGACCCGCGCGCGGTCGCACACCACGATCCGCCCGCGGAATCCGGCGGGCGTCGCGGGGCACTGCCAGCCGGAGGGTCCGGTTTCGCAGAGCGCGTCGGTGGAGCCCCGGCCGATCAGGCGCAGCTCCGCCCCGGCGCCGAGGACCTCGGAGCCGCGCACGGTCCGGCGGGGGACCGGGACGGAAGTGCGGCCGCCCGGCGAGGACGGCCAGGCGAACGGTCCATCGAGGGAGTAACCCGGCGCGCCCGGGCGCCGGACGAGCAGCAGCGCGCTCGCTCCCGCGGTCGCCCGGAGCGTCGCTTGCCCATCCCGGACATCCGCGCCGTCGGTCCAGGTCCACCTCGGCCCGGTTTCGCCGCCGTCGACGAGAAGGTCCGCGCGGGCGCCGGACGGAAGAGTCATCTCGACCGCGACCGCGTCGGCGGACCTTCCGGCGTCGAGCTTCTCCCGGACCCGGAACGGGATCTCGGGAATCGGAGGTGCCGCCGCGAGCGAGAGAAGGAGAACCGGAAGCGCTCCGATCACGGGTTGCACCGGATGCGGTCGAATAACGCCAGCAGGTCCTCTCCCCGGACGGCCGAGGGAGAGATCTCCACCGCGTCGCGCAGGATGACGCGACCGTCGAGGAGGAATGCGTAGCGGTCGCACAGGCCGGCGAGGTCGTGGAGGCGGTGCGACGAAAGGAGGAATGCCATTCCTTCCGACCGGCGGCGCGCGACGGTGTCGGTCAGCCACCGTGACGCATCGGGATCGAGCCCCTCCCACGGCTCGTCGAGGAGGACCACGTCGAGGTCGGTCCGGGCGAAAAGCGCGGAGAGGCCGAGGAGCTGCCGCGAGCCGCGCGAGAGCGACGCGATCGGCCTCCGGTCGTCACACGTCGCCGTTCCCCCCGAGACGAGTCGCACCCAGGTCCGCACCCGCACTCGAGGAGGCAGCGTTGGCGCGCCCGCGAAGTAGCCCGTCGACAGCGGAGGCAGGTGCGAGCCCGTCTTTCCCCACTCGACGCGGCCGCGAGACGGCCGGACGAAGCCGGCGAGGATACGCAGAAAGGTGGTCTTCCCGGCGCCGTTGGCGCCGATCAGGCCGAGGACCTCGCCGTCGTGGAGCGAGGTCGACACGTCCCGGAGAACGACCCTTCCTCCGTAGAGCTTCTCGAGGCGCGACACCCGGAGCGCCTCGGTCACGCGCCCTCCTCCGCCAGGGGATAGTCCGCCCGCGCAACGATGACGACGGCTCCCGCGACCGCGAGCGCCGCCGTGCCAACGAACGCGGCGAGAACTCCGGGCGGCCATGCGAGCGAGGGGATCGCGACCGGAAAAGCGAGACCGAGACCGAAGGCTTCGAGGGGGTGCTCCGCGGCCCACGACGGCGCCCCGTGGAGGCTGCCGAGCGGACCCAGCACCCGACCGGACACGACGAGCGACACCGAGAGCAGGAGCCACAGCGCTCCCCCGAGGAAAGGCGAAGAGCGAACGCTCGCCGCCCACGGAATGGCCGAGACGAGGAGGATCGTCGCCCACCCCGCCGGGAGAAAGGCGGGCACCCGGGCGGAGCCGGCGGCGAGCGACTGCGCCACCCCGCACGCGATCCACGCGGCCCCGCCCGGCGCCGCGGAGACGGCGAAGTGGCTCAAAGCCACGGAAACCCGGCTTCTTCCGAGCAGGATCGGGTCGTAATGGCCGCGTGTCGCCGGGCGCGTGAAGCCGGTCGAGCTGGCGAAGAGCTGCACGAGCGCGATCGAAGCGAGAACCCAGTCCGACGCGCCGCTTTCGACGCGTTCGAGAGCCGCCGCCCCGACGGCGAGGACTCCGAATACCACGGTCAGCGGCGCCGCCGGCGGGGAAACCGCCCGGAGGAAATTCACCGGCGACCGCGACCTCATCTCGCGGCCACGCGCGCGACGACGCCGTCGGCGAGGAGCACCACCAGACTCTGCTCCGTCGCGTCGAGGATCGCCCGGGCTTCCGACGGCAAGGCGACGACACGCTGGGGACGTCCCGGACGGACGAGCGCGGCGTGCCTCCCGCGCACGGATCCCTCCTCGAGAGGCGTCCGATCTCCCTCCTGGTTGGCCAGCACCCAGAGCGCGCCACTCTCGAGGAGGAAGGCATCGCGCACCGGAAACGTGAACTCCGACCCGGGGGCATGCTTCGGCCGGCTCGCGGCGGGCGGCGTGACGAACGATGGCACCGGGAGCCGACGGAGCGCTCCATTCCGGTCGAGCAGGAGAACTTCGGGCTCGCCCGCGGTGAACCAGCAGGGCAGCGCTCGCCGCGTCCCCGAACCGCAGCGGATCAGGTTGGCGATGAGGAGCTCGGTCACGTCGGAGGCACTGCGGGAGAGGAGCGGTGAAAAGGGGCGAAGTCCGCCGTCCATTGCGCGCAAGAGCAGCGGCTCGCCCGGGCGGAGGCGGACAGCGAAGAAACCGGCCTGGCGCCACAGGGTGAGGATGCCCTGGCTCGGCTCCGGCAGACGCCGCTTCTCGACGTGCTCGCCGGTCGCCTCCGAGAAGCGGTGCACGATTCGTCCCCGGTCGCCCAGAACCCACACCGTCCCGTCGCCGGGCAGCGCCATTCCATAGGGATCGAGCGCCGAGTCCGAGCCCGTCAGTGGGAGGACTGTCGTCCCGAGAGTTCCGCGATCGATCCGGTGGATCGCCGGCACCGACGTGTCGAAAACGCGAATCTCACTGCCGCCGACCCACCGGCCGCCGAAGTCGCCGACGGGCCGCGGGGGCCCGTCGGCGATCCCGGTCGAGAGGACGAGCATCGCGCCGAGGGGAACGGGCGACATCCCTAACCGTAGGCCCCGCGCAGGCAGAAGACCGCATCGAGGTAGCAGTCGATGCCGGCGGCGCTCCGCTGCCACCACGTGTCGAGATCCGATGCGCGGACCAGGCACTCCGCGTACCTCTGGATGCACTCGGCGCCGCTCGCCGGCGCGGAGACGGCGAGCCCGGAGACGGCGAGACCCGAGACGAGAAGACCGGAAGACGCGAGACGGGAGAGATTCATGAGACCTCCTTTGCGAACAACAGGTTTCCGGAACCGGGGTCAGGCAAGAAGACGCTGGAGGCAGGAGATGAGGTCCGCGTAGCAGCGGAGGCCCGCGAGAGACCGACGGCCGAAGCTATCGAGTTCGGAAGCGGCGTCCACGCAGTTCGCGTAGTCGAGCAGGCAGTCGGCGGCGCGGGCGGGGGGAGAGGCGATCAGGAACGGGGCGAACGCGAGCGACGGGAGAAACCGGACGGCGCGTCTGGCGAGCGGGCGGTGAAGGGCGGCGATCATGTCGTGACCTCCTGATCAGGAATGTCGCGACGCACTTGCCGAACGCGCTTCTCGCGACAATTGGAAAGAAGCGCGCTTTTCCGCGCGCTACCATCGCGCCGTGCCGCGGGTTCTTCTCCTGCTTCCGACGACGACATACCGCGCTCCCGACTTCCTCGACGCGGCGCGGAAGCTGGGAGTGGACGTCACGGTCGCCTCCGAGGAGCCGAGCACGATGGAGGCGGTCAACCCCGCGGGGCTTCTTGAGCTGGACTTCCGAGACCCGGAGCTCTCGGCACGCAAGGTTGGAGACTTTGCGCGCGCGTACCCGATCTCCGCGGTCGTCGGCGTGGACGAGGACACGGCCGTGGCCGCGGCCGTGATCTCCCGGGCGCTCGGCCTCCCGACCAATCCGCCCGAGGCTGCGGCCGCGTCCCGCGACAAGGCCCTCCTGCGCCGCCGGCTCGACGCGGCCGGCGTGCCGAACCCGAAGTCGAGGGTCTTCGCGCTCGACCGCGACGTGGTTGAGGCCGCCCGCGCGGTCTCCTATCCCTGCGTTTTGAAGCCGACGTTCCTGGCCGCGAGCCGCGGCGTAATTCGGGCCGACGACCCGGCATCGTTCGTCGCGGCGTGGCACCGCATCGCCCGGATTCTGCGGGAGCCGGACGTCGCGGCGAAGGGGGGCCGGTCGGCCGAAGAGATTCTGGTCGAGGACTTCGTCCCGGGTGCCGAGGTGGCGGTCGAAGGGATGTTGACGAAGGGCTCGCTTGAGGTTCTCGCCGTCTTCGACAAGCCGGACCCTCTGGACGGACCTTTTTTCGAAGAGACGATTTACGTGATGCCGTCGCGGCTGCCCGAGCGCGAGCTCGTGGAGGTTGAGAAAGTCGTCTCCTCGGGTTGCCGGGCCCTCGGACTATCCGATGGCCCGGTCCATGCCGAGTTGCGAATGACCCCGAAAGGTCCGTTCGTCATCGAGCTCGCCGCGCGGTCCATCGGCGGCCTCTGCTCGCGCACGTTGAAGTTCGGTGCGGGCGCGTCGCTCGAAGAGCTGATCCTGCGGCACGCGCTCGGCGTCCAAGACCCGTCGCCCCGCGATCCCCGCGCGGCCGGGGTGATGATGATCCCGATCCCGCGGGCGGGGCGGCTCGAGGGCGTCGCGGGCCTCGAAGCCGCGAAGGCGGTCCCGGACGTGGAAGACGTCGTGATCTCGGCTCACCCCGGCCAGACCCTCGTGCCGCTGCCGGAGGGTTCGCGTTACCTGGGGTTCATCTTCAGCCGTGCGGAGACGCCCGCCCGCGCCGAGGCCGCCCTGCGCGAGGCGTACGGCCGGCTCGTCTTCGACGTCCGCTAGGTCGCGGCGCCGAGAGCGGCGGCTCGGCGTTCCACGACGCTCCTCCACTCGCCCGCGCACTCCGGGTGCGCCTCGGCCAGCCGGAGCGCCTCCCGGGCTCCGGTCGCGTCCCCCTCCTTCTGCAGGAGCTCGGCGAACCGCAGAAGCGCACGGAGACTTCCGGGGTCCGCGGGATGGCGCGCCGCGATCTCCCGATAGAACCGCGTCGCCCACTGCTGTTCGCCGATTCTGTCGAGGAAGGCCGCCGCGCGGAGGTCGAACCGCAGCGGCAGCTCGCCGTGCGCCTGGGACGGAGCCTCTCCGATGAGCTGCAGGGCGAGGTCCTTGTCGCCGCGGGAAACGTAGAGGTCGAGCAGCCGCGCCGCCTCGCGTCCGAAACCGGCGTGGTCGTACTCGTCGAGCGCGAGGTCGCAGGCGAGGCGCTGCGCGTCGACGTTCGATGGATCCGCCCGGAGCGCCCCTTCGGTCCGGCGGCGCGCGCCGGCGAGGTCGCCCTTCTCCCGCGCCTCGAGCGCGCCGACGAGCGCGGAGTCCTGGCTCCAGGTGATGGACTTCTCGATCGCCGGGTGGATCCAACGCTTCTCGATGCCGAGCGCCCCGATCGCGAGAGCCGCGACCACGCCGAAGGCAAACCCGCCCACGTGCGCCCACAGTGCGATGCCTCCGGGCTCCTCCAGGTTCGTCGCGAGAAGGAACTGTCCGAGAAACCAGAGCGGGAGGAACACCCACGCGCGGACGTGGAATCGGAAGCGGAGCCAGGGGATCAGGATGATCGGGAAGAACAGGAAGCGGATTCGAGACGTCCGGAGGCGCACGAGGAACGCTCCCATGATCCCGGCGACCGCTCCCGACGCGCCCACGACAGGGGCGAGGCTGCCCGGGCTCTGCCATGTATGGGCCACGAGCGCCGCGGCACCGCAGGAGAGATAGAGCAGGAGGAACAGGGGCCGTCCGTACACGTCTTCCAGGTACGGACCCGTCGCGAAGAAGAAGAGCAGGTTCCCCACGAGGTGGAAGAGCCCCGCGTGGACGAAGAGCGAGGAGAGCGCGGCGAAAGGATCCGGGTCGGCCGGCACGAACCCGTGCGCAAGCAGGGGCAACTCGCGGCCGATCGCGAACAGCTCCTTCGCCATCGCGTTCAGCTTCTGCTGCTGGCGGCGCACGACCCACTCGACCGGCGGCGTCGTCGCGCGACGAGCGGGCTCGAGGAGCTGCAGCGCCCGGCGTCCGTAAAAGGGCACGAGCTCCGGAGGAACCGTGAGGTGGGGGTTGCGCACCAGGTACTCGGCGACTTCGCGGGCCTTCTCCTCGAACCGGGCGGGGACGTCGGAACGGATCGACGCCGCCCACAGGAACGCGAAGACGACGACGTTCAGCCCGATGATGGCGTAGGAGACCCACGGCTGACGGCGGACCTCGCCGTGCTCCTGACCGATCGGGAGGATCAGCATCCGCGATTCGTTCGAAGTGTTACGTGACGTCCGGACCTGGGGCTCGGAAACGGACTCTGGACCTCGGACTCCGGGCTGGTTATTTCGCGGGAGCGTAATACGGGTTGCGCCCCGATGCGTGGTCGGTCGTGTCCAGGATTTCTCCGACCGACGGCGCGAGGCTTCGGATCGCCTTTTCGATTCCCTGCTTCAAGGTCACGTCGGCTGCGCCGCAACCCTGGCAGCCGCCCCCCAGGCGCAGGTAGACGTTGTTCTTCTTGACGTCGATCAGCTCGACCCAGCCTCCGTGCATCGCGACGGCGGGGTTGATCTCGCGGGCGAGCAGATCGTCGATTGCCCACCGGAGATCGGACTCCGCGGGTAAGCCCTCGAAGTAGCTCGGGGCCACGATCGGCTGCGCGCCGCGGATGTGCCGCCGGATGACGTTTCCGACGCCCAGGGCCGGCCAGTCGATGGCGTAGTCGGCGCCCAGGGTGACCGTCTCCTCGGAGATCAGGACCGACGTCACCCCCGGCAGCGAGAGAAGCTCGGCGGCGAGCGGCGAAGCGCCCGCGGCGGCGGGGTCGGAAAAGAACGCGGACTCGTTCAGAAGGACGGGCCGATCGACAGTGAACCGGCACCGGTCACCCGCGCCGAGCGGCTCCCCGCGGATCGCGATTTCATCGCCCATGCGCGGGCAGTATAGCGTCGCGTTCGCCGCGGCGTTTTTTGCCCGCCCGCCCTTCCACCCTGACAATTCGTGGCAGCCGTCCCCGAAACGCTCTCGCTAAGTCGTTGCATCCATGAGAGATGGGACGGCGGCACCTCCGGGTACGCCGTTCGCTCATCCAGACCGCCGATGAACTCCCGGGGCTCGGCCCCTGTCTCGGCCGGCTTCACGTCCGTCGAGCTGATCGTCGCGATGGCGATCGTCGTGAGCGTCTTTCTGTTCACGCTCGCCTACCTGCACACGATCCTGCGTCGCGAGCGGACGAAGACCACGGTGCGCGACATGTACTCGCTCGTGCTGGCCACCCGGATGGAGGCCGTGCGGCGCGACGCGAACGTGGTTCTGGAGGTCGACATCGCACGGCGGGAGATGACGGCCTGGGCGGACTCGCCGCCGTCGAACTTCGTGCGCGATGACGGCGAGCCGGTGCTCGGCATGCGGCCGATTCCTCATTTTCTTTCCCTGCAGGCCGTCGAGGGACCGGTGGACGGCCCGGACAGCGTCGCTTTCGATCAGTACGGCGGAGACGCGAAGCTCGTGGATCGGATCGTCTTCCGCAGCAACGGGGGTCTCCTATTGCCACAGGCTCCCAACAGCGCGCCGCCCGCGCGGCCCGGAAGATTCACCTCGGATGTGCCGGCGACCTCCGTGAACTGCCGCGACACCGGCTGCCGGGGAATCTTCCTCGCCGACCGGCCCGGCGGCGGCCCGAATCGCAATCTCTTCCGGATCAGCGTCGACGACTTCGGCCGGGTGGGGAAGGCCTCTCTGCTCAAGTGGCTGCCGCCCGGCCAGGGCGGGAACAGCAGCGAGCGGAACTTCGTGCCGCCGCCATGGAAATGGGTGGACTGATGGAAACGCAAACCCTGCCGCGCCGGCCGCACCGCACGGGTTGGGCGATTCTCGTCCTCATGGTCGCCAGCAACTTCCTGGCGTGGATGGAGCCCCTCGTGAGCGTCACCGCCGGCATCGAAGCGGTCGCCCCGATGCAGCTCCGCCTCTCGCTCGGGGCCTGCCTCCTCGCCGCCGCCCTCGTGACGGCGACGTGGCTGACCGGGAGACACAGCTCGTCGCAGCTCCCGAGAGCTTTCTCCCATCCGCGCCCGCTCGGCTTCCGACTGGCGCTCGCGACCGCCGCGGTCAACATCCTCTTCGGAATCGCGGTCGCGGCACTGGGGCCCTTCGCGTCGATCGGCGCGTATCGATTCTCGCTGGCGATCCAGGCACTCTGGTTCCTGTTCGTCCTTCCCGGCGAAGTCGTGTCGGCGTACCTCACGGGACGCGGCACAGTCCGACCGGCAGAAACCCCGGTCGAGGAGGCTGCATGATCGAACGCCACGCATCGAAAGCCGCTCCCCACCGCGGAGGCTTCAACGCGCTCGAGGTAATGAGCGCCCTCGCGATCCTGTCGATCGCGACGAGTTTCGCCGCGGAGCTTCCGCGCGGCGTCCTGAGGCGCGAGCGGGTGAAAAGCGCGGCCCGCGAGATCCAGTCGGTCGTTCTCGCAACTCGGATGGAAGCGGTCCGCCGCAACACGAAGGTCGTCCTGCACGTGGACCTCGAGAAGCGCGAGCTCGTGTCCTGGGCCGAGAGGGGAACTCCGAATTTCGTGCAGGATGCGGACGAAAAGACCATCAATCGCTACGGCATCCCCGGCGCGGTCCTCTTCCGAGGCGCCGACGGACGGATCGACGGTCCCGACGCCGTCTCGTTCGACACCTACGCGGGTGATCGCCGCCTGACGGACCGGCTGGTCTTCGACGGAGACGGCAGCCTCGTGACCCCCCAGGCGGAGAACAGCCGGTTGCCCGCGAAGCCGCGCTCGTACGGACCGGTCGTGCCGTACGCGTCGGTCGACTGTCCGACATCGCGGTGCCGGGGGATCTTTTTCTCCGACCACGCCGGGGGAAGGCCGGGCCGGAACCTCTTCCGCGTGAGCGTGGACGGCGCGTGGAACGTGGGACGGGTCTCGCTGCTCAAGTGGGTTCCTCCGGAAGAGGGCGGAAATGCCGGGGAGACGGACTTCGCGCCTTCCCCCTGGCGGTGGGTGGACTGACCCCCGCAAGCGGTCACATTTGACCCACCGTCCCGCTCCCGGGATAATCGCCCGCCCCTATGGCGCGCATTACCCGCAAGGAGCTCAAGCGAAACGAGCTCGCCGATACCTTCGGCAAGACCGTCGATTACGTCTCCCATCACCGGAAGGGAGCGGTCGAGGCGATTGCCGCGGCCGCGGCCGTCCTGCTGATCGCGGCGGGTTTCTTCTTCTTCCGCGGATGGCGGGAGCGCCAGGCAGGGCGGGAACTCTCCGCGGCGCTCGAGATCCTCGAGACGCCGATCGCGGGTGATCCCGCGGCCGCGGGGGCACCGAAGACCTACCCGACGGCCGCCGAGCGCGAGCGGGAGGCGCTCAAACACCTGCGGGAGGCTTCCGAAAAGGGGGGCACCTCCGCCGGCCGCGCGGCGGTCGTGATCCTGGCGGCGCGGGGGGAGAAGCCGGACCAGGCGACCGAGGCCCTCTCGAAGGCGGCGCGCGACGAGCAGGCCGAGGTGGCCGTCGCCGCCGAGATCGACGCGGCGCGGCTCCTCGCGGCGCAGGGAAAGACGACCGAGGCCATCGACCGCCTGAAGCGCGCGATCGAGTCTCCGAAGTCGGCGGCCCCGAAGGACGCACTCCTCTTCGCGCTCGCCGAGACGTACGAAAAGGCGGGATCGAGCACGGACGCGAAAGCGACCTACCAGCGTCTCGTCACCGATTACCCGAACTCGCCCTACCGCACCGACGCCCGCCAGAAGATCGGGAGTTGAGTCGGGTCGGACCCGCTCCTTGCGCCGCGTAGTCATATTCGTCTGCGACGGGCTCGGCGTCGGCGCCGCTCCCGACGCCGGGGCCTATGGCGACGCCAGCGCCGACACCCTCGGTCACGTGCTCGACTCGGTCCCGACCCCGCTGCCTCACTTCGAGTCACTCGGCCTTCTCTCCCTCCTCGAGCCCTCGCGGGGCGGGCGTGCGACCGGCGCCCGCGGCAAAGCGTGGGAGCTCTCGGCCGGAAAGGACACCACGACCGGCCACTGGGAAATGATGGGGCTCGTCGTCGATCGACCCTTCCCGCTCTATCCCGACGGATTCCCGCGCGAGATCGTGGAGCCGCTGGAGAAGTTCGCCGGAGGGAGGGTCCTCGGCAACAGACCCGCCTCCGGAACCGTGATCATCCAGGAGCTCGGCGAGGAGCATCTCGCCACGGGGCGGTTGATCCTCTATACGTCCGGCGACTCGGTTTACCAGATCGCGGCGCACGAAGAGGTGTGGCCGCCGGAGCGCCTCTGGGAGGCCTGCCGCTTCGCGCGGTCGTTCCTGATCGGACGCCACGCGATCGGGCGCGT
Organism: Thermoanaerobaculia bacterium; assembly: GCA_035457525.1. Classification (GTDB taxonomy): domain Bacteria; phylum Acidobacteriota; class Thermoanaerobaculia; order UBA5066; family Gp7-AA6; genus Gp7-AA6. The sequence continues at coordinate 22,136 of DATIBN010000137.1, forward strand.
GATCGCGCGGCCGTTCATCGGGAAACCCGGGGCTTTCGTCCGCACGGCGAACCGCCGCGATTTCACCGTCGAGCCGACGGGGGAGACGTGGCTCGACCGGCTCGTCGCCGCCGGCCGGAAGGTCTTCGGCGTCGGCAAGATCGTGGACATCTTCTCGGGGCGCGGCATCACGTCCTCGTTGCACACCGCGTCCGACGCGGACGGCGTGCGCGTCTCGATCGACGCGCTCCGATCGGGCGACTCCGACCTCGTCTTCACGAACCTCGTCGACTTCGACAGCAAGTACGGGCACCGCAACGACCCGGCCGGCTTCGCGAAGAACCTGGCGGGACTGGACGCGCTCCTGCCGGAGGTTCTCGCGGCACTCCGCCCGGACGATCTCTTCTTTGTCACTGCGGACCACGGTTGCGAGACGACCGACGTATCCACCGACCACACCCGCGAGTACGTGCCTCTTCTGGTGGCGGGTCGCGCGGTGCGGAACGACGTGGACCTCGGCCTCCGGAAAGGCTTCGCGGACCTCGCCGCGACCGCGGGAGAGTGGCTCGGCGTGCCCGCTCCGCGCGGCTCGAGCGCGCTCTCCGAGCTCCTCGCCTGATCCACTCCCTGCTCGTCGCGGGCGCCGTGATGACCGTCCTCGGTGCCATCGTTCTGCCGGTCAACCTGGCCGCCTTTCCCCGCCTCTCACGCGCCGCGAAGAAGCGAACGTCCGCTTCTTTCCCGCGGGTCTCGGTCGTGATCCCGGCGCGAAACGAGGAGAAGGACATCGAGCGGACGGTGCGATCGCACCTCGCGCAGGACTATCCCGACCTCCAGGTGATCGTCGTGGACGATCGCTCGGTGGACCGGACTCCCGAAATCCTGAAAACCCTGGCCCGGGAAGACCCGCGCGTGACCGTGGTCGCCGGGAGCGACCCTCCCGGCGAATGGCTGGGCAAGCCCCACGCGCTGCACCTGGGCGCCCGGGCCGCGGACGGCGAGCTCCTCCTCTTCGCCGACGCCGACGTGCGCTACGACCCGCGGGCCCTTCGGGACGCAGTCGCCGTCATGGAGGATCGCGGGCTGGATCTCCTCGCCTTCTTTCCGCGGTTCGAGAACCGCGGCTTCTGGGAGAACGTTCTCCTGCCTTTTCTCGCGGTCGTGGTGTTCCTCGGGTTCGGGTTCCTCGCGCGCTTCCGCCGGATCCCTCTCGCCATGGGGGCCGGCGCCGGAAACCTCGTGCGGCGCGGCGCATACGAGGCGGTCGGAGGCCATGCCGCAATCCGCAGAGCGGTCGTGGACGACGTTCGCCTGGCCGTCGTGACGAAGCGCGCGGGCTTCCGGGTCGCGGCCTTCCGCGCGGAGGACCGCGTCGCCGTCCGGATGTATCGGGGGTTCCGACAGGTCTGGGACGGCTTCACGAAGAACGTCGCGTGGGCGTACACGGGACCGAGTGGAGTCGTCCTCTTCGCGTTGACGGTGCTGCTCCTCGCGGTGGCGATGGCGCCGGCCGTCGTCCTGATCGCGGCAGCGGTCGGAGCGTCCCTTCCCACAGCCGACGTCCGCCTGGCCGCCGTGCTGTTCGCCTCGAGCATCCTCGTGCGGGCGATTCTGGCGCGCGCACTCCAGGGTCCGATCTGGCCGGCGGCGACCCACGCTTTAATGGCGGCCGTCTGGACGGGTATCATCGGCCGTTCCTTCTACTGGAAGCTCGTCCGGAAAGAGGTGCTTTGGCGCGGGCGGCGTTACGACGCCGCAGGGGCGGGCTTCTGACGCCCGCCGGAGAACGGGAGGCTTATGGACCGTTGGGTGGGACTCGTCGGAATCCTCCTCATCCTGGCGACGGCTTATCTGTTCTCGACGAATCGCCGGGCGATTCGCTGGCGAACGATCCTGTTCGGCCTGGGCCTGCAGGTCCTCTTCGCGTTCGCGGTGCTGCGGTGGCCGTGGGGTCAGTATGCGCTCCAGAAGACCGCCGACTTCATCACCAACGTCATCGGCTACGCCGGCTTCGGCGCGCGTTTCGTCTTTTCCTGGCTGGCGGAGGACCAGACCTTCCTGAACGCGATCCGGAAGGAGCCGGTGGGCCCGGTCATCTTCGCGTTCATCGTGATGCCGATCGTGATCTTCATCGCTTCGCTCTTCACGATCCTTTACCACCTCGGGATCATGCAGCGGGTCGTCAAGGGAATGGCGATCCTGATGGCGAAGACGATGAAGACCTCCGGATCGGAGTCGCTCGCCTCGGCCGCGAACGTGTTCATGGGGCAGACCGAGGCGCCCATCGTGATCGCTCCCTACATCCCATCGATGACGCGTTCGGAGCTGCTCGCCCTGATGATCGGAGGGATGGCGACCGTCTCCGGGGCGGTGCTCGGCGCGTACATCAGCCTCGGCATCGACGCGCGGTACCTGCTCACGGGGAGCGTCATGGCCGCGCCGGCGTCGCTCCTGATCGCGAAGCTGCTTCTTCCGGAGACGGAAGAGTCCGTCACCGCCGGTAAGGTGAAGCTCGCGGTCGAAAAGACTCACGTCAACGTCATCGACGCGGCCGCGTCCGGCGCGGGACAGGGCGCGATTCTCGTCATCAACATCGTCGCGATGCTCATCGCCTTCATTGCCCTCATCTCGATGCTGGACGGCGCCCTCGGCTGGGTGGGCGCGCGACTCGGCTATCCCGACCTGACGCTCAAGTGGGTCTTCGGGCAGCTCTTCCGCTGGGTCGCGCTGGTCATGGGGGTGCCGGCGAAGGACTCGGTCGCGGTCGGGGAGCTCTTCGGGACGAAGATCGTTCTGAACGAGTTCGTGGCCTATCTCGACCTGGCCAAGGTGCAGGCGACGATTTCCGAGAAGTCGAAGCTCATCGCCACCTTCGCGCTCTGCGGCTTCGCGAACTTCTCGTCGATCGGGATCCAGATCGGCGGCATCGGCGGCCTCGCTCCGACCCGGAAGCAGGACCTCGCCCGGCTCGGCCTGCGGGCGTTGCTCGGAGGCACCCTCGCGACGTTCATGACGGCGACGGTTGCGGGGATCATCGCCGGATGAAGGAAAAGCCGCTCGGGCAACGGCTCGAGGAAGCCGTCCGCTCGATCCGGAAGGCGCGGGGCGGTGCGCCGCGCGTCGGTCTCGTGCTCGGCTCCGGCCTCGGCGCTTTCGCCGAGCGCCTGCGGAACCGACGGGTCATTCCATTTCGCGACATCCCGAACTTTCCGGTTTCGACGGGCGTGGTCGGCCACGCGGGGGAGCTCGTGCTCGGAGCCGTCGACCGAACGCCCGTCGTCGTCCTGTCCGGCCGCGTCCACTTCTACGAGGGACGCCCGATGAGCGACGTCGTCTTCCCGGCCCGCGTGCTCGCGCGGCTCGGAGTCGGCGCGGTGGTGCTCACGAACGCCGCCGGCGGGGTCCGCCGGACGTTCAAGCCCGGCGACCTCATGCTGATCACGGATCACATCAACGCGTTCGGCACGAACCCGCTCATCGGGCCGAACGACGAGGCGATCGGCCCCCGCTTCCCCGACATGAGCCGCGTCTACGATGCGGAGTTGCGGAAGCTCGCGAAGGAGACGGCCCGGAGCCTGCGGATTCCGCTGCGCGAAGGCGTCTACCTGGGGAACTCCGGACCCTCCTACGAGACGCCCGCGGAGATCCGCGCCTACCGCTCGATCGGTGCGGACGCCGTCGGCATGTCGACCGTTCCCGAGGCGATCGCGCTCAATCACGCGGGTGTTCGAGTCATCGGGATCTCGACGATCACGAACATGGCCGCGGGCATCCTCGCGAAGCCCCTCGACCATTCCGAGGTCCTGGCGACCACGAAGAAAGTCGGAGACCGGTTCGTGCGGCTGCTGACGGCTCTCGTGCCGAAAATCGGAGAGGCGGTCGCGTGATCGATCCCGGGACGGAGGAACGCCTGGTCGCGGAGGCGATCCGGAGCCGCGGGCATTCCGTGTCGGACCGAAGCGGTTTCGCCGTGGGGGCGGCGGTGGAAGCCGACGACGGCCGCATCTTCGGAGGCTGCAACGTCGAGAACGCGACCTACGGCCTGACGGTCTGCGCCGAACGCGTCGCGATCTGGAAGGCGCTCTCGGAAGGCGTGAGGAAGTTCCGGGCCGTCGCCGTCGTGACGGGCGCGGAGAAGCCGACACCCCCCTGCGGCGCCTGCCGCCAGATCCTCTGGGAGTTCGCGGGCGACGTGCCGGTCGTCTCCGTGACGGAAACGGGCGGTCGCAGGCTGTACCGCATGTCCGAGCTGCTGCCGGAGCCCTTCGACCTTTGAGGCGCGCCGCTCTTTCCGCCGCCCTCGTCCTCGCTCTCGTCGCCGCCGCGCCGGCGAAACGCGAGACGGTCGACCTTGTGATCACCGGCGGCACCGTGGTGACCGTGGACGAGAAGTTCACCGTCTTTTCGCCGGGCGCCGTGGCGATCCGGGGCGGGAAGATCGTCGCCGTCGGCTCGGCCTCGGAGGTCGGCGCGAAGTATGCCGGCCGCGAGAGGTTCGACGCGTCCGGAAAGATCGTCCTGCCGGGCCTCGTGAACACGCACACGCACGCCGCCATGACTCTCCTGCGCGGGATCGCGGACGACCTGCCGCTCGACCGCTGGCTCGAGGAGAACATCTTCCCGGCCGAGGGCAAGAACGTCTCGCCCGGCTTCGTCTACGACGGGACGCTCCTCGCCGC
>DATIBN010000138.1:0-3959 GCA_035457525.1 Thermoanaerobaculia bacterium
CCGCCGTGAGCCGGCGAGGTTGCGCGCCGCCCGCGGTCGCGACGCTCCAGAGGCTGGTGTCGTAGCGGTCCTCCTTCTCGTTGACCGTCACGAGCACGTAAGCGGCCTCGCGACCGTCCGGCGAGATCTGCGGGTCCGCGATCCACTGGAACTTCAGGAGGTCGGTCTCGGTGATGGGGCGCCGTTCCGCAGAGGCGGTGTATGCGCCTCCGGCCGCAAGGATGACGAAAAGAAGCAGCTTGCGCATGGGTTCTCCCTCGGGCTGCGGAGCATAACCGACCCCAAGGGGCTCGGAATCCGGGCTACCGGCGCTTCAGTCGATCCAGAAACCCTTCGAGATTCTTGCGATATCGGCTGTGACTTCCACGGGGGATTGCGCTCTCGCGACAAGCTTCAGCCAACGAATACCCTTCCAAGATCCGACCGGCCACCGCGAGGAGGCGCGCCTCGTCGAGATTCCTTCTTGCAGATGCGTAGCGATGAATGGCGCGCGCGAGAAGCTCCCCCTCCAAGTGCTCCCGGTTCGGGGCAGTCGCGGGCTGATCGCTTGCCGAAAGCTGGATCTCCCGCTTCCGTCGCCTGAGGAAGTCGAGAGCCCGGCGTTGCGCGATGACGAGGAATAGCCCGTCGGTGATCGCCGATGTCCGTGCAAAGCGCAGGTAGTCCACGAGGGCGTCGCCGATTACATCGTCGACATCGGCGGGCCGCATCCCGTGTCGATGAAAAAGAATCCCTCGGACTCGTTCGATCACCTCGGGACTCGGAACGCGCGCCGACGTGACCTTCCCATCGATCGGGAACAAGGGAGAGGGACCTCCGGAAGATCTTTGATCCTACCCGATTCAATTCGGGCGGCTCAAGCGATCTTGAATATGCCGGGCGGAAAAACTCGCTGAGGGTTTTCGCTCTCTGATGCCACGTCGCGCTCGCGGTACCGGCGAATCGCAGCACGACCCGAAAGAAGAGGAGTACGGCAATGACTCCCTGCCCGAGGAGGGTTACACGCTGGATTTCTGCGCTGGCATTCACCATTCCAGCCCTTGTCTTCGCGCAAGCGATCGAGGTTCCGCTCACGAATTGGACTGTGCCGCCTTACCGCTCGAACCAACCAACCGGCGGCGTGACCACGATGACCGACATCACCCCGGGAGTGGGATTTGTCGGCGTGCAGCCGTGTCGCCTCGTCGACACGCGGCCCTCACAAGGCTTCCCCCCAGCCTGGGGCCCACCCATCATGGCCGCGAACGCCGTCCGGGCGTTCGACCTGAATTCCGCGCCGCATTGCCCCGGCATTCCGGCTGGGGTCGACGCGTACTCCTTGAACTTTGTCGTCGCGGAAACCGCCGGACCATCGGGAGATATTCGGACCTGGCCCACTGGCAATCCACCTCTTAACGTCTCGACTCTCGTTTGGACGCAAACGAATGACGTAGTTGCGAACGCAGCCATCGTCGGAGCCGGTACGAATGGATCGATCGACGTTCAGGTGGCCGGCAACAACACGCACCTGATCATCGACATCAACGGATACTTCACTGACAGCTACAACACGGGCGTTCAGTTCGTAGCCATCTCCAGTATGGGCGGGCAAGGCGCGATCTCCGGCACCAACACCAGCAGTACGAACAACTCTGCCGGCGTCAATGGGCTCGCGACCGCGACCTCGGGAAGAACCTTCGGAGTTTTTGGAAAGACCTCGAGCACCCCAGTCACCGCAAACGCCTCCGCTGGCGTCAAGGGCGTCGACAGTGGAGGCGAGCTTTCAACGCTCGTGATCCCGTCTTCGTCAGGGGTGCGGGGTGACAGTGTCACAGGTATCGGCGTGGCCGGGTTCTCTCGCGGGACCGCTGTCTCCGGAAGCCTGTTGGACGTCCCGGGAGGGGTCTCCGCTGCTGGATACCTCGGCTATTCGGTTGGACCGTACGGCGTCTACGCGGTCGGCGACATTGGCGCGACCGGTATGAAGTTTTTTGTCGAGCCTCATCCGACGGACGCCAGCAAGGTCATCCGATTCGTTGCCCTCGAAGGGCCAGAGGCAGGAACGTATTTTCGAGGAAGCAGCAGGACAGTTGGCGGCTGGGCCACGATCGAGGTCCCGGAGAGCTTCCGGATAGTCACCGACGGAGAGGGCTTGACTGTGCAGCTAACTCCGGTCGGAGATCTGGTTCAGCTGGCCGTCATCCAGAAAGGCCTGAGCCAGATAACCGTCCGCTCCTCCCGGGATGTTCTCTTCGACTACGAAGTGAAAGGAATTCGACGTTCCTTTCGACACCACGAGGCGATCGCCGACGGCTCCGAGTTCGCGCCGACCTCGCCTTACGCGCGGCTGCCGGGCTATCTAACGGAGGAGGCGAGAAGACGACTCATCACGAACGGCACCTACCGCGAGGACGGATCCGTCAACCTGACGACGGCAGATCGGCTCGGCTGGCCGGCGATCTGGGAGCGTCCCACGCTCCGCATTCCTGCAGAGATCCCCTGAGGCCGATCTCGGACTCGTGGCGGTACGAAAAGGCGTCCTCTCCCGGAGAAACACATGACGGTGCAACCCAGCGCTTCTATCGTTCGCGCCATTTCCTGGAGAGTTCGGCTGGTCATGGCCCTCACGCTGGTCCTCTTGCCCGGGTCGATGACTGCCGTCTGGCCCATGCCGCCCTACGACACGTTTCCGTGCGAACCAGCCACGACGAACTGCGGAGGAGGCCAGTCATTCAACTTCTCAGAGGATCTTCAGGTCAAAGCTGGTGATGGCCGCAGCTCTCGCAACACGTGCTCTCCTGCTTCTGGTCCTGACGGCGGGTATTGCGAAGCCGGATGCGGAAGCCCCAGCCCCTGGTGTCACCCGCCACTCATCCTTTCCGTGGCGCACGCCATCGTCTCCTCGTCAGGGAATATTCAGTTCGACATCGAATACGATTTCAAACACGGTTACTGCCAGCTCGGCAGCACGGTCGACCAGTGGCCAGCGCAGTTCCACATCACCCGGATGCAGATCCTCGCCGCCGGGAGCACCGTAGTCGATTCGCTCGCCGTGTTCGAGCATGGACGTTGGATGCCGACTCTCGTCGGGAGCTCATGCAGCACGAGCACGACGTACACGATCCAGCTCCTCGCCTGTACTGGCATCGTAACGACCCAGAACTATCCGGTGACGATTACCTCGGACGACTGCGCCCAGACCGAACCGGTCTGCAGCCCCGAGACCTCGATGGGGCCGGGGGACGTACCGATCGGTTTCCAGGCCGGTACGTCCTCCCTCATGACCTCGGCGCCGATCCGACCGGAGCGTCCGGTGGCGGGTCCCCTTGCGCCAGACTTCACCTACAACGGAAACAACCCGGCGAACGGCGGGGCAGGTCGGTCCTGGTTCTTCACGTACGGCCAGACCTTGGTCGCAAACGGAACGACGAAGGCGGTGTGGACGGATGAGCGGGGATTCCAGACGACGTTCGCCGGAAACGACGCCAGCGGCTATCAGGCGTCCAACCCCGCGGACGCCGAAGGATCCGTCGTCAAGATCGGCTCGGACTACGAACTGCGAACGCCGGACGGCGTGCGCCGGACGTTCGTCGGCGGCTCCAAGGGGTTCTGGAAGAAGACCGTCGACCGCTGGGGAGGCGGAGCAGAAGGCAACGCGACCACGAGCTCGCGATCCACCCTCGTCAACGAGCTCGTCGGTGGTGCCACTACGGGTCGAGCGATCACGATGATTTACGACGCCGTGAGCCGGGTCACCACCCTGATCGACGTGAACAGCGGCAACACGCGATTCGGTTACGACGGCTCCGGCCGCCTGATCACGATCTGCGCCGCCGACAATGACCAGAATTGCCCTGCCACGACCAACCCCTGGCGTCGCTTCGAGTACGACGGCGTCACCGATCGGCTCGTTCGGGTGACGGACGCCCTCGGTGGAATCCAGCGCGCTTATCACTACACGGCGGCTGGCGAGCTCGACC
>DATIBN010000139.1:0-4667 GCA_035457525.1 Thermoanaerobaculia bacterium
TCCGGCGCGTTGTCGATCTGGTCGTACGCCTTGGCCTGCGCCAACCCCTTCTTCGCCAACACCAGCGTGATCGCCGACGTCAACGTCGTCTTCCCGTGGTCCACGTGCCCAATCGTCCCGATGTTCACGTGCGGCTTCGACCTGTCGAATTTTTCCTTGCCCATCTCTTCCTCGTTATCAGTGAACCGTGATCCGTGAACCGTGAACAGAGGCCCAAACACATTCGCGCCTCTCTTCTCTGTTCACTGTTTACTGTTCACCGTTCACCTTTCTTTGGAGCCCACGACCAGAATTGAACTGGTGACCCCGTCCTTACCAAGGACGTGCTCTACCGACTGAGCTACGTGGGCGCGGCGCCAATCTCTCCCGTCCGTATGGAGCGGGAGACGGGATTCGAACCCGCGACCAACAGCTTGGAAGGCTGTGACTCTACCCCTGAGTTACTCCCGCGTCGTTTCGTGTCCTGTATTCCGTGTCCCGCGTCCCGTTATTGGTGGGCAGGGAAGGATTCGAACCTCCGTAGCGCGAAGCGCGGCAGATTTACAGTCTGCTGCCATTAACCACTCGGCCACCTGCCCGAGCTCGAAAAGAAATTGAAAACCGACCCGCCCCGCCCCTGTCGATCCACTCCCTGGAGCCGGCGATGGGACTCGAACCCGCAACCTTCCGATTACAAATCGGATGCTCTACCGTTGAGCTACGCCGGCGATGACGTCGTGACCGAGAAACTTCGAGAGTCCGACGGCTCTCCGGCCGGCCTTCAAAGAGCAGACCCATCCCGACAGCGCGAACCGCGAAGTCTAGCGCCAAACCGGCGGTCAAGCAACCCCCGAAAAGAGGCCTTTTCGCTCAGGCTCAAGGGTTTCCCGGACGCCCCCCTCAATCCTCCGGGCGACCCGAAAAGTCCCGCTGCCGGACCGCCTCGTACGCCGCCGCCGCCGCCGCGGTCGCCACGTTCAGGGAGGCCAGGTTCCCCCGCATGGGGAGCCGGGCGACGACGTCGCACCCCTCCCGGACCAGCCGGCGCATCCCCCGCCCCTCCGCGCCGAGCACCAGGACCAGATCGCCGGTCAGGTCCACACCGTAGAGGTCGGTCCCGGACGCCTCCAGGCCCACGACCCGGAACCCCTGTTTTTTCAGGCGGTCGAGCAGGCGCCGCAGGTTTCCGACCCGGGCGATCCGCACCCGTTCGACTGCGCCGGCCGAGCTGCGGCCGACGGCTTCGGACAGCGGGGCCGAACCGCGCTCAGGGAGGATGACGCCGGCCCCCACGCCGTCGGCCACCCGGAGGACCGCCCCGAGGTTCTGCGGGTCTTCGACCCCGTCGAGAACGATCACCAGGCGCCTCCCCGCGTCACCCTCGAGGGCTTCCTCCTCCGAGGCGTATCCCCGGACGGCGATCCGCGCCACGGCGCCCTGGTTTCCCCGGGCGAGCCGGTCGAGCGCTTCGCGATCGCCGTAGCGGAGGGGAACCCCGCGCGCCCGGCACAGGCGCGCGAGCTCGCCCGACCGCCGATCCCGGCGTTGCGAGTCGAGGAGCACCCATTCGATCTCCTCCGGCCGGGATCGAACCGCCTCCTCGATGGGGTGGAGGCGAGAAAGGATCAAATCTCTTCCAGGAGCGCGACCGCGATCGCGGCGATACCCTCCCCCCGCCCGCTGAAACCGAGACCGTTCGAGCTCGTGCCCCGCACGGACACACGGCCCGGCGCGACGCCCAGGACCTGAGCCACCCGGGCGCGGATCGCGGCGGCGTGCGGCGCGATCTTCGGAGCCTCGGCGATGACGACGACGTCCAAGTTTCCGACCCGGAACCCCGCCTCGCCCACGAGACCCGCCGCGCGGCCCAGCAGAACCGAGCTGTCGGCGCCGCGCCAGGCGTCCGAGCCGTCCGGGAAGTGTTCCCCCAGCGTCCCCTGCCCCGCCGCCCCGAGGAGCGCATCGGCGACCGCGTGGAGAAGGGCATCGCCGTCGGAGTGGCCGGCGAGACCGCGCGGGTGCGGGAGCGAGACCCCGCCGAGCTTCAGCGGCCGACCCTCGGCGAACGGGTGTGCATCGAAGCCGACGCCCACCCTCACTTCGGCTTCCGCTTTCCGCTCTCCGGCGTCCGCTTTCGAATCACCGCTTCGGCCATCTCGAGGTCCTCGGGGGTCGTCACCTTGAAGGAGAGGCGGGAGACGGGCACGACGGTCACGGGCACTCCGAGCCCTTCGACGAGCGCGGCTTCGTCCGTGGCGCCTCCGGCGGCCGCGAGCGCGCGCGCGAGCAGATCGGCGCGGAAGACCTGCGGCGTCGCCGCCGCGAAGAGACCCTCCCGGTCGACGGTCGAGACGACCCGGCCCTCCGAGACTCTCTTGAGCGTATCCACCACGGGAGTCGCGGCGATCGCGGCGCCCGTCCGCTCCGCGGCTTCGAGCACGGAACGCGTTTCCGCGGCGGTGACGAAGGGCCGCGCGGCGTCGTGAATGCAGACGAAGTCGGCGGGATCGGCGTTCAGCGACTCGAACGCCCGCCGCACCGACGCCGTTCGGGTGTCTCCGCCGGTGACGATCCCCGCGCTTCCCCCGATCGCGGCCTCGAACCGGTTCTCCCGTCCGGGCGGAACGGCAACCCGCCGGCTCGCGAAGGGAATACCCGCGAGCGCGTCCAGGGTCCAGGAAACGAGGGGCCGCCCCAGGAGCGGAACCAGGGCTTTCGGCTCGTCATGGCCGAGCCGATTCCCCATACCCGCGGCGGCGACGATCAGGAGATGGGCCACGTGTCGCTCAGACGGCCAGGATCTCCTTTTCCTTGCCCCTCAAGACCTCGTCGACCTCGGCGATCTTCTTGTCGGTCAGCTTCTGGGTCTCCTCGAGACCCCGCCGCTCGTCGTCTTCCGAGATCTCCTTGTCCTTGAACATCTTCTTCAACCGGTCGTTGCCCTCGTGGCGGAAGCGCCGGATCTCGATGCGCGCCTCCTCCGCCATGTGGTGGGCCTTCTTCGCGAGCTCCTTGCGCCTCTCCTCGGTGAGAGACGGAATCGGGACGCGCACGACCTTTCCGTCCGATTGGGGGTTCAGGCCCAGGTCCGACTTGCGGATCGCGCGCTCGATCTCGACCGCCATCTTCGGGTCCCACGGCGCGGCGACGATGAGCGTGGGATCCGGCACCGACAGGTTCGCGACCTGGTTGATCGGAACTTCCGTTCCGTACGCGGAAACGAGGATGCCGTCCAGTAGACCGAGGTTCGCGCGACCGGTCCGCAGCGTCTTGAACTTCTCCTTCAGCGCGTGGACCGCGTCGCTCATCCGCTTCTCGACGTCCTTCAGCTCCTGTCTCATGAGACCTCGCTCTGCGCCGACACGAGTGAGCCGATGTCCTCCCCCATGACGACGCGCAGGATGTTCCCCTCTTTCCGCATGTTGAAGACCTTGATGGGAACGCCGTTGTCCATGCACAACGCGATCGCCGCGGCGTCCATCACCTGCAGCCCCGCTTCCAGCGCCTGCCGGTAAGAGACCGTCCGCAGGAACTTCGCGTTCGGGTCACGTTCCGGGTTCGAGTCGTAGACGCCGTCGACGCGCGTCGCCTTCAGGAGGACGTCCGCCTTGATCTCGTTCGCACGGAGCGCCGCGGCCGAGTCGGTCGTGAAGAACGGGTTACCGGTGCCGCCGGCGAAGAGTACGACGCGTCCCTTCTCGAGGTGCCGGAGCGCGCGCCGTCGGATGAACGGTTCCGCGATCTGGCGCACCTCGATCGCCGACAGCAGCCGCGTGCGGACCTGGCGTTTCTCGAGGGCGTCCTGCAGCGCGAGGCCGTTGATGACCGTGGCGAGGAGTCCCATGTGGTCGCCAGCGACCCGGTCGATCCCCTGCGCCGCCGCAGCCATCCCGCGGATGATGTTGCCACCCCCGACGACGATGGCGGTCTCGACGCCCACGCGGTGGACCTCTCGGATCTCGTCGGCGATGCGGGCGACGACGTCCGGGTCGATCCCGAACGGGCGGTCGCCCATGAGCGCCTCGCCCGACAACTTGAGCAGAATTCTTTTATAGGCGGGCTGCGACGGCATTCGGGCGATTATCCCCGACGCCCCGACGCCTTCCAAACTCGATTCAGGCTTCGGAACGCGGGGCCGCCTCTCCCAGCTTGAACCTGACGAAACGGAGGTCGAGGGCGTCCTTGCCCCCGCGCTCGACGATGACCTGCCCCACGGTCTTTTCGGGGTCCTTCACGAACGCCTGCTCGGTCAGCACGGTCTCCTGGTAGAACTTCTCGACCTTCCCGTCGGCGATCCGGTCGACGACGTTCGCGGGCTTCCCGGCCTGCGTCGCCTGGGCGCGGGCGATCTCTCTCTCGGTTTCCAGCATCGCCGGGGTCACCTCGGCGCGACCCGCGAACCGGGGGTCCGACGCCGCGACGTGCATCGCGAGGTCCTTGCCGAGTTCGAGGTCGCCGCTGCGGATGCCGACGAGAACGCCGATCCGCCCGTTGCCGTGCACGTAGCTCGCGAACCGCTCCCCCGGACGCGGCTCGAGGCGGGCGAAGCGGCGGATCGCGATGTTCTCGCCGAGCTTCGCGACGAGGTGCGAGACAGCGTCCGCGACGGTTTCCGTGGTTCGGTCGGTCGCCGGCAGCGCCGCGAGCTGCTCGACGTCGCCCGTGCGCGTCTCTGCGAACGCGTCGTG
>DATIBN010000140.1:0-2641 GCA_035457525.1 Thermoanaerobaculia bacterium
CAGACGGAGCATGGAGCCCACGATCGACGCGACCGCGGGCGTGTTGCCCCGCGCGGAGACGTCGTGTCGCAGGGTGGGTTCCCGGTGGGCGGCTCGAAAGAGCATCTCGCCACGCCTTCCGTTCGCGCGCGCTCGGGAGGAGACGACCAGTCCCACACGCGTGAGCTCCCGCAGATGGTAGTAGAGGCTGTCCGCGGGCCTTCCGAGAAGCGCCGCGATCTCCGACACCTGCGCGTCGCCCGTCCGGGCGAGGAGATCGAGGATCTCCTGCCGCAACGGCGAGGCCAGCACCTGGAGCTGGGCGGGTTCCGAGATCGTCCGGTCGGATCGAAGCGCCATGGGCCGAGTCTACTCCTCGTGATTGAAAATCAAACCAAAATTTCAACGCATCCGCGGAAGCCGGGGGCTCCCCGATCCTACGTTCCAGGGCTTCCCCGGGTTTCGCGGATCACTCCAGTCCGGAGCCGATCTCGGGCGCGAGGGAAGGTCAGGGAGGGACGATCTCGGGAATGGCCGCTCCCGGAGCGGGTTCCGCGCGCCTCGGACCTCGGGTTCCGACGAACGGAACCACGAGGAGGCACAGGAGGCCGAACACGGTGTCGACGGCCAGGGTCGCGGGGTATCCGATCGTCACGAGGGAGATCCCCTGCCACTTCGGCGTGTAGGCGTACACCACGTTGCAGAGCGCCATGTAGGCCGTGAACTGCGTCGCGGCGACGCGCGGGTCCGTCACGTCCATGTAGATGGCCGTCCCCGCGCCGTACATGAGGCCGTTGAAGACGGCGTAGAGGAGCGTGATGCCCCAGAAGAGCGCGACCAGGCCGGGCGGCGCCGCGGGGCGATCCGGATGCAGCGGATCGACCGGCATCCACCACCCGTAGCGCGCCATCACGATCGCGAGGAGGATCGTGGGGATCGCCATCCCGACGATGAACATCGAGAGCGACCGCCTCCGCCCATATCGATCCGAGATCCATCCTCCGAGAACGCAGAACCCCGCGGCGATGCTCGCGCTCAGGAGGCTGAGCGTCCCTACCTCCCGGTCGTTCAGCCCCAGCTCCACCGACAGATTGGTCTGGACGGAGAAGGAGAGCGCGTACGGGCCCATCGGAAGGAGCGCGAGGAGAACCGCCGCGAGCGCCGCCCGGGATCCCGAGAACGCGGACGCGGCCTCGCGGGCGAACTCCCCGATCCCGCGCGCGACGTCGCGGAGCCCGCGAGCGGCCCGGATGGCGCCGGCCGCGGCCGTCTCGCGAAGCGGAAGCGCGACCAGGAGCGTCACGGCGAGAATCGCCGCGGCGACGAGCAGGAACGAGGAACGGAACCCGATCCACGGCGTGAGGAGGAGCACGCCGGCGCCTCCCATCGCGTTCCCGAGGAACGAGCCTCCGAACATGAGCCCGTTCGCCGCGCCGCGCTCCTCGTGCCGCAGCGTGTTCACGGCCAGTGCGTCGATCGCGACGTCCTGCGCGGCGCTGAAGACGTTCAGGGCGAAGACGACGGAGGTGAAGAGGAGCAGATTCGTCCGGAGGTCGACGAACATCGCGACCGCCACCGTGACGGCCATCAGGGTCTGGGTCAGGAGGATCCAGAAGCGACGCCTTCCCCATCGCTCGACCGTCAGGACGTCCACGAACGGACCGAGCGCCCACTTGAAGGTCCAGGGAATGTAGAGGACCGAGAGGAAGCCCCCGATCACCGCGGGGTCGAGCCCCTGCCGCCGCATCTGCGTCGCGACGGCGGTCCCGGTGAAGCCCGCGGGAATTCCCTCGCACACGTAGAGCGCGAAGAACGCGAGCAGCCGTCCGCGCGGCGTCGCGAGCAGATTGGGGAGCCGCATGGCGCGGCATCGTAGCAGCCGCGGCACGCGGCACGAAGCCGCGAGTCGCGGAGCGTCGCGAAAGGAAGCGGGCCGCTAGGGCTGGTAGTAGAAGAGGATCGGGAAGAGGAGGAGCGCGAGCAGCCAGGCGGCGATGACGAGGCACGCCCGGCGGAACGATGCGGCCGTTCCGTCCTGTCGCTCCGACGCTCCGGACGCGCCCGCAGTCGCGACCGGATCTCCTTGCCGCCATGCGGAAGCTCGTCGATCGGTCGCGAGATGCGGGCTCATGATTTGCATGACCTGCCTTTAAGCACACGCCGCGCCAAACCGGCGGAGTTGCCCTGGGGGGACGTCGACCGGCTGGAACCGCCGGTCGGAAGGGCGGTTTCGAGGACGGGGCCGCCGGACGAGCGGCTCGGCCGCTCCCCGCGTACGGCCGTCCCGGGGCCGCTTACAAGCCGCCCTTACAAACGCGCCGGCTCGCCGGCGGTTGGGAGGAAGTCATGGCCCGATGCGAGAGTTGCGGAAACGAGTACGACAAGTCGTTCGAGGTGGTCTACGAAGGCGCCCGGCACGTGTTCGACAGCTTCGAGTGCGCGATCCACTCGCTCGCCCCCACGTGCGGGCACTGCGGATGCCGCATCATCGGGCACGGCGTCGAGACCGAAGGAGAGCTCTACTGCTGCGCCCACTGCGCTCGGGAGCACGGCGTCTCGGGGCTGCGCGACCGGATCCGGCAGGGCCAGCAGGTCTCCTGAACACGCCCCGGCGCGACGCTGCGGGGGGCGTTCACGAGCGCGCCGAGCGGGCTCCCGAACG